>JASLJT010000226.1:0-4454 GCA_030747955.1 Verrucomicrobiales bacterium
AGTAATTGGTTTATCCTTCGCATACTGCTTGAGCTGCTCCTGCTGATCATTGAAGCTCGGATCAGCTAACTGATGGAGAGTTGTCACTAACCGGTGCTGGTAAAAGTCAGACACTTACAATGATTTTATACTAAACAAAAATAGATCGGGGCGTCTTTAGTTATTATTTATTATCGACGCCCGATTCGCCCTCCAGATCAGAATCATCCTCTTCCGGACTCAAAATTTCATCCTCTATCTCTTTTCTTAAAATCTTCGGTATGAAGGGTCGTATCAAACCATAAAGAGCATAAATGACGAGAAGAAGAGCCGGCATCCACTGATAATAGTAAATGGTAAACATCAGAACAATGATCGCCCCAACGACCCATGGAAGAGGCCTCTGAGTCTTCCACGTTACCTTTTTAAAGCTCGGGTACTTGATCGAACTAATCATCAAATAAGAAAGGAATAGCATCAGTAACAAGAAAACAATCCTCAGACGACTGAGATCCTTTTCACTCTCTGCGACCCACAAAACGAACAATGTCAGAGCACTAATAAGACCAGCAGCTGCGGGAATTGGAAAACCTTTGAAATGACCTCTAGATTCTTCCCCGTATGTCGCGATACAATTAAATCTTGCTAACCGCATTCCTCCGCACACTAGATAAATCGAAGCAACGATTATCGGGAACGGGAAGCTACCCGACAACTCATTCATAATAACGCTTTGAACGAGCAGAGCTGGGGCAACACCGAAAGAAACGATATCGGCAATAGAATCAAATTCTTTACCGAACGGACTATCCTGCCCGCCGAGCCTGGCTAATCTCCCGTCAAGAACATCAAAGAGACACCCTGCCAAGATAAGCCATATCGCCCTCTCAAAAAGATACCTAGACTCGTCAAGGTTATCTACCCCGTCATTAGAGATGGCATTAATTATGCTAATAATAGCTAAAAAACCACAGACGAGGTTACCTGCCGTCATAAGATTCGGCAGAAGATATATTTTTGGTTCGTATTCTTCCTCTTCTTTCACCACTTAATTGCAATCATTTGCACCTTAAGGTATGCGAGTTTTTATTAGCACCCAACTAAATTCGATAATGATGGCATCTGATATTTCTGAAAAGACAACTATGAATGAATTACAAGAGCTCATTCCCGGTTCCAGAAGGGCCCTTTTCGCAAAGTATCATATCGGAGGGTGCCAAAGTTGCGGGTTCGATGATTCAGAAACAATAGCTGAAGTTTGTCAAAGAAATGACAATCTTCCGGTGAACGAAGTGCTCGAACATTTACGAACAAGTGCTGACCATGATAAGAAAATTCAAATCGAGCCAAAGGATCTAAGAACCAAAATAGAAGACACTAATAATGAGATTCATTTATTAGACATCCGATCGAGGGAAGAATTTGATGCGGCCCGAATCGAAGGGGCACAGATTCTCACTGCAGAACTTCAACAAGAGGCCCTTGGAAAATGGGACAAGGGCACGCCAGTTGTAATCATTGACCATGCCGGGGACAGGTCCTTGGACGTTGCCGCATTTTTCATTGGTCACGGAATGGAGAATGTCCTTGCCCTTGCCGGAGGCATTGATGCTTATGCTCGGGAAGTTGACCCTTCAATACCAAGGTACCGTATAGAAATAGAAGCAAACTAAGATGTGTTCTTTCTGGAGACTCTTATTTCTTTTATGGTTTTTCGGCCAATCCTACTCACTACTATGTCTCACGGGCCCGGCTCAAACAAACTGGCCTTCTTGGCGCGGGCCAACCGGCAACGGAACCGCTCCTGAAAAATGCAAGCCACCAATAGAATGGTCCGAGGAGAAAAACATTATATGGAAAAAGGCACTACCTGGTCGGGGCCACTCAACCCCAGTCATTTGGGGTAATAAAATCTTCATCACTTCAGCAATCCCGTTCGGTAAAAAGAAAGAGCCGCCAGTGCCCGATAATGCTCCCGGATCCCATGACAATCTTCCTGTCTCACAAATGCATCGCTTTATCGTCCTTTGCATGGACCGGATCTCAGGAAAAGTGCTCTGGCAGACCGCATGCAAGGAAACATTCCCTCACGAGGGAGGACACGTGAGTGCAAGCCTCGCATCTGCCTCTCCGGTCACTGACGGCAAGCATATCATCGCCTACTTTGGTTCTCATGGGATTTACGGGATCGATTGTGAAACTGGGGAAGTGACTTGGGAAAAAGACTTAGGAAAAATGGCAACTAAACACGGCCATGGCGAAGGATCCTCCCCAGCACTTCACAATGGCACAGTCATCGTAAATTGGGATCACCAGAAACGATCCGCACTCTATGCATTGGATATATCTACCGGAAAAGAGAAATGGAAAGTAGATAGGGAAGAGGTCACTTCATGGTCTTCTCCTCTCATTATCGAGCATGAGGGTAAAAATCAGGTCATCGTGAGTGCCTCCAACCGCGTCAGAGGGTATGATCTAATGAACGGAAAAGTGATCTGGGAATGCGGAGGGATGTCACAGAACGTTGTCGCTTCACCCGTTTCACAAAATGGCATGGTTTATCTCGGATGCAGTTATGACAAGAGAGCCATGATTGCTTTGGATCTCAAAGGTGCCGAAGGGGACATTACCGATTCCGATCATGTCATCTGGAGCACTAACAAAAGGACGCCCTACGTGCCTTCACCCCTACTTTACAAAGGAACACTCTATTACCTCAGTCACTATCAGGGAATCCTTTCAGTCACTCATGCCAAATCGGGTAAAGTGAAGGCTGGACCTTACCGCATTGACTCGTTGCGGGAAATATATTCTTCACCGGTAGGAGTAGGAGAGCATGTCTATGTGACCTCGAGGGAAGGGATGACAATTGTTATCACTCATGCAGATGAACCTCAGCCCGTCGCCTTCAATAAGCTTGATGACTCTTTCAGCGCTTCAATCGCAGTGTCCGGGGACCAGTTATTTCTTCGTGGAGAAAATAATATTTACTGCATTGGAGTTAAAAAATAAGATCAATAAAGTTACATCAAACTTCATTGAGCGGCTCATTAGCGTCACCAAAAGAACCTGGCCTAACGTCCATTTTATCCATCATACTCAGGAACAAACGAGACATCTGGCGGTCTTTCTTATCGAAGTAATCAAGGTTCTGCCCCCCCTTAATCCTACCACCACCACCGCCTATCATGACCACAGGCAACTGATTCGCATTATGATTACCAGTCAACATACTGGAGCAGAGCATAATCATGCTATTGTCGAGCGCTGTCCTGTCCCCTTCCTGAATCGAATCCAGTTTAGTAGCGATATAAGCCATTTGTTCTAAAAAGAACTGATTCACCTTGAGCCAATCTTCAGTGTCACTGTGCGAAAGGAGGTGATGTATCATATAATCCACGCCCAAGTGTGGAAACCGAAGCGTCCCATGATCATTATTCAGTTTCAGTGTACAGATACGGGTCGTGTCCGTTTGAAACGCCAAGACCATAATGTCTGACATGAGACGCATATGCTCAACAATGTCCTGAGGATAACCGTCCTTCGGACGCGGTATATTAGGTTCAGTCAGCGTCGGCCTCCAACCCTGCAGTTCACCACGCTTCCCTGCACTCTCAATTCTCTTTTCAACTTCTCTCACCGAGTTTAAATATTCATCAAGTTTTTGCTGATCGAGACGACTAATACCTCTCCTCAGACCCTTCGCATCCTGCAGCACTGCATCAAGCACGCTCTCATCTCCGGCCTGAGCCTTGTTCTTGAAAAGCTGGTCAAAGGCAAGGGCCGGATAAACCTCAAGGGGAGTTGGCGTTGTCGGACTGGACCAGGAAATATGAGAACTGTAAAGCATTGAATAATCCTTATGAACTGATGGATTTGCTTTCTCACAACCCAGAACCAGACTCGGCAATTTGGTCCTATGACCGATCTGCTGTGCCACGAACTGGTCAACACTAGTCCCTGACTTAATCCTACCACCAGAAGCCAGCGGAGCTCCCGACAACAAATTGCCAGTCTGTGAACTGTGTATATTCCCTTTCAGAGCCTCCGCATTGTAGAGACCGCGGACGAAAACCATTTTTTCGCGGAATCTCTTAATAGGGTCAAGGACCTTCCCTAATTCCATTTCCTTTCCTTGTCCCTTGGCCCACCATTCACGGCTATGATATCCACAACCGGAAAATAAAATCCCCATCCTCGTAGGTGCCTCGCTGGCCTGCTTCTTATCCGACTTTACATCGCCCCAGACCCTGAGCGACTCCATCCATGGCAATGCCATCGTAACTCCAAGGCCTCGTAGCATCCTTCTCCTTGAAAACTGGTATTGCATCTTGTTCATAGTCCCCATTCCTCACTCATTTTAAATTACTTATAAATAGAATCAATCATCGTTTTTGACTAAACGCCCGCGAATTTTCCTGAACTGGTCACTACTAATCACTGCCTCCACAACCACATTGAAGCGGTACTCATTA
>JASLJT010000227.1:0-23983 GCA_030747955.1 Verrucomicrobiales bacterium
ATAGGCTTCTCCAAACATAGTAATTCACTGGCATTCCCATAAAAAGCACAAAGCTTTTTATCCTCATTCCTATCCGAATAATTACTCTTATTTTTCAACCGTTCATAAACGATTCCTGATCTTTTTATTTCTCCCTGTAAAAGCAAACTCAAACCCTGATTAAATAAAGCCCAATTGGATGTGGGTTGACGAGTTTCTCCGGAAGAAGCGATCTCACCAAACACACGCTCAGCAGACCCGAAGGCCTTCATCTCCATCATCTTAATTGCACCTTGAAACTTTTCAGTAGTCGACTGTTTGCTACTCTTAACAATCTGAGGATCCATCATTATATTTGTGACCTCGTTCCCATCAGAAGAATCATCTTTCAATCCATTCCAAAAGAACACCGTTACCAAAAAAATAGCCAAGATCCCAACTGTCATCACTACTCTTCTAGTAATTAATTTTTCTTTTCTTTCAGCCTGATCAATTCGCAATGCTCCTGAATTGATAAGTAGCACAGATGACTGGCTTAATTTGTTCCGGGCCCTGCTAAAATGACTGGCAAGATCTTGATACGAATCATACCTGTCCTGAGGGTCCTTTGCCATCATCCGATCAATCAGCTCACAAGTTGAAACAGAAACATGCGGAGCGCTCATCTCTAGGCTCACTTTCCTCTGCTTTAGTAACTTAAGCTCCTCTATAGAAGGTGTATCAGAAGAGCATGGAGGCTCACCTGCTAATGCATGAAAAAGAGTAGCCCCAAGGCTATAGACGTCACTCCGAAAATCTTCTTTTGCTCCATAGAGTTTTTCAGGAGGGACATAATACGGAGTGGCCCACATTTCTCCTGACTCAGATCCTTTGGAAATCTCCGAACGGGCCAATCCAAAATCAACTATCTTTGAAATTCCATTCTCTGAAAATAATATATTACCCGGCTTAATGTCTCGGTGTATTAGACCGGCCATATGAGCCGCATTCATTCCTTGGACCAATTCAGCCCCTAAATCCAACACCTTCTTTTCGCTCAACTTTCCTTCCAAATGGATCATTTCATCTAGTGATCCACCACCAACTAATTCCATTGCCATAAAGTAATGGTCCTGATCACGACCAGTAGAAAACACCTTCACTACATTTGGATGGCTGATTGATGCCGTTATCTTAGCTTCCTTCTCAAATTCCGCCGCTCTACCAGCGTCCTTACTGAAATCTGGATTTAAAATCTTAAGTGCTACGAGGCGATCCAAAGTCTGATCCAATGCTCGAAACACACGACTCAGCCCCCCCTCTCCAATTTTCTTTTCAATTCTGAAGTGTAAGAAATCTGCCCTAACTCGGATCGCTGCTGAACATTCGGGGCAAATGACTTTGGAATAGGGATCACAAGAAGAAACATCAATAATTACGTCACAGCTTGGACACGCATTCATTAAATGCTCGGATTTAGAGTCATTCTCCATCAAGGACACCGTATCACTCCTTCTGGATACCGCAAAAGCTTGTAATACCCTGATTGCACAAACTGCACATCAGAGCAATCTTATCTCAGAAAAAGTACATGCAATTTACTGTTGAAAGAGTAGAAGAAAGCAATCTAAGGATTGATCGCTTCCTTGCAGAAAAACTTCCTGACTTATCAAGATCAAGGCTCCAATCCCTTATCAAGGACGGCCATATCACTTTGAATGGGAATCCAACCAAATCAAAACAACCGACCTCTGAAGGCGACATCATAAAAATTACTATACCCGCTCTCACCCAGCCAGAAGCAAAGCCTGAAGATATCAAACTTAACATCTTATATGAAGATGAGCACCTGGTCGTAATTAACAAACCTCACGGTTTAGTAGTCCATCCCGCCGCAGGCAATCCTGACGGAACACTTGTCAACGCACTACTCCATCATTGCAATCACTTGTCTGGAATTGGTGGAGTTGAAAGGCCCGGAATCGTGCACCGACTTGATAAGGACACTAGTGGCTGCCTCGTAGCGGCAAAGTCTGACACGGCACACAGGCACTTAGCGGAATCCTTCGCAAATCGCCAGGTCAATAAACTCTATCTGGCTGTCGTTAACGGCTGCCCAAACATTGAATCAGGAAAAATAGAGAACCATATTGCTAGGAATCCCAAGGATCGCCAAAAAATGGCTGTAGTAACACCTCCGAGAGGTAAATTAGCCATAACCAATTATTCGGTTAAAAAAAAATCAGACACCGCATCTCTCATCGAATGCCAACTACTCACCGGCAGAACCCATCAAATCAGAGTTCACATGAAATCCTTAGGAAATCCAATTCTTGGAGATCCGATTTATTCGAGGACTGCAAAACAAAATGTCCAAGTGCCGAGACTAATGCTGCACGCTTGGAAACTCAGCTTCGTCCATCCTGAAACAAAAGAAGAAATGAATTTTCATAGCGAACACCCCGCCGAATTTAATGACTGGATGGATTAGGAAAACTGCGTTGATATCATCCTACTTAACCTTTTGCGTCCAGCCAAGCCTGCCTTAAGCATTATACGCTTCACTTCTCCCCGGCTCACTTTAATTCTGCCGCAAAGATTATCCCAATCTGCATTTTCAATTAGTCTGAGCGTTCTTGCCCCAATCAATGCAGGCAAGCTAGTTGCAAAACGTACCCTAGATCCATTCAATGATTGAATATAATCAGCGGACGATTGAAGCAAAGAACTGCATCTTTTCTGCCAATAGCCCATAACTTGATTCCATATCATTTCACCGTCCTGATCAGAAAAGGAACCCGGAAAATAACAACGACCAGAAGCAATGTCTTCAGGAAAGTCGCGAAGAATATTCAAAAGCTGAAGACCCTTACCGTAATTTTCACCAAGCGAAGCCATCTCCTCATATTCTAATTCAGAAAAATCAGACCCAAAAGCATCAAAACCAATCTCAGTCCAAAAAACGCCTACCGAACCAGCAACATCATAAGTGTATTGATCGAGCTCCTCCTCTGTGTTTAAGGCCGCAAATTCATTGCCTGAAAAATTACGCAGATCGTCAGACTGACCCTTAATGATGGATCTCATGACTTTACGTATCGCAAGTTGCCTTGATTCATTCAGCGATTGCAACCATTCCAAACAGTGCTGCCATTTCTGGAGTAGCATCTTTTCACCTTCAGAAATCCCCGCTTTCAGAAACGAAGGATCTACATTAAGGGCCTCATCTCCTCCATCAATTGCCAAACCCATCGCTTCCAAGGATTCCAATCTATCACCTTCTGGCAAAGCACTTGTATCCGCCACTGTATCTGTTGCCCTTGCCAACAAGTAAGCCAAAGAGGCAGTGCCTCGCATTTCAGAGGGCAAAAATCGCAATGATAGATAAAAACTCCTCGAAACCGAAGCTATCATCTTTTCACCAAACTCTTTTTGAAAGTCCTTCATTGGAAATTTACAGCATCGCACTAACTTATTAATGAGGCCATGGTAAAACACCTATACATCCACGTCCCATTCTGTCACCGAATTTGTCCATACTGTAGTTTCTATAAACATACATTTGGCAATATTAATCAATCTGAATTAGTAGATTCAGTTCTCAATGAAATATCCATAAGAGCACAAAATCTCGAGCTTAATATAGAAACTATTTATTTAGGTGGAGGCACTCCAACTGCTCTATCGCCAAAAAATCTGGAAACACTTCTTACCGGTATTAACAAAAGAATTAATCCATCAGATCTGGTCGAATGGGTAATTGAAGCAAATCCGAGTACTTTTGATTTGAATAAGGCCAACCTAATAAAAAACAACAACATCACTAGGGTGAGCCTTGGAATCCAATCATGGAACCTCTCTACACTAAAGACCCTAGGCCGAGATCATGATCCCGATGAAGCAGAAGAGAGCTTCGAGATACTCCGCTCCTGTAAATTCAAAAGCCTAAACATCGATCTAATGTTCTCTGTTCCGGGTCAATCACACGAAAGTTGGACCAGTGACCTTCACAGAACAATCAAAATAAAACCCGATCATATCTCTGCATATAACCTCAATTACGAAGAAGACACTGAATACTTCGAAAAACTTAAGAGTGGTGATTTTAGTGAAAATCCAGAAAAAGACGGAAAGTTATTTAAGTCCGCAATGGAAGTCCTTAGAGGGTCTGGATATGAACACTACGAGATTTCAAATTATTCGCTGCCTGGACATCAGTCAGAACACAATAAAGCTTACTGGTCAGGAGCTGATTATCTAGGAATCGGCCCCGGAGCATTCTCAACTGTTCACGGGAAGCGGTGGCGAAACGTAGCTGACACAGAAAAATATATTGATTCAATGAAACTAAAGAAAATTGATGAGATCGAAACAGAACGTGAAATTATTAATGATTCATCTTTCAGAACGGAACGAATCGCTTTGGAGCTAAGAACGTCCAGAGGAATTTCATTTGATACATTAGGGAAAACAAAAAACCGAATCGACGATCTAGAAAGAGAAGGTCTAATAAGTATAGATGAAAATAGAATTAGACTGACAGATAAGGGGAAAATGGTAGCAGACTCAGTGGCTACTCATTTATTATAACAAATAATAGTTTGCTAAACTTAGACTCTTTTTAATTGGAAAATGGTCTGATGCGGTTATTTATCTCATGAAGAAAAGTACATTACGAATCCAATAAAATAAGCATGCAATTTATATTTGGAAATAGAGAAGCCAAAGAAGACATAGAGAAAGGCTCAAATTTTTCTCCTAAGTTCGGAGAAGACGGCCTCATCCCTGCAGTGGCTCAGGACGCTTCAACGGGAGACATACTAATGGTCGCTTATATGAATGAAGAGGCTCTCCGACAAACAATGCAAAAGAAAGAGGCCGTTTACTACAGCCGAAGCCGTGACACATTATGGCATAAAGGAGCAACTAGTGGCCACATACAGGAAGTCATTGAGGTCCGCACCGACTGCGATCAGGATGTCGTGTTACTTAAAGTAAAACAGATCGGGCCAGGGTGCTGCCACGCCGGATACGGTTCTTGCTTTTATAGAAAAGTTCCGATCGGAGATGAAACAACAACAATGATTCAGGACAATGTTATTCAACTCGATCAATGCGAAGAACAAACATATGATCCTGAACAAGTTTACTAATTTGTAGATCAAAAATATGCTCGATGAGTTGAGAGAAGAAATTTGTGAAGCGAACCGAATCCTCCCTGATTCAGGACTGGTAAAACTCACTTGGGGAAATGTCAGTGGCATCGATAGAGACAAAGGGATCTTTGGAATAAAGCCGAGCGGCATAGATTATAGCGCGCTGAAGCCAACAGACATTGTGCTAGTCGATCTTGATGGAAAAGTGGTCGACGGAAACCTGAATCCTTCCTCTGACACTAAAACCCACTTAGAATTATATAAAGCCTGGCCAGAAATAGGAGGAATTACACATACTCACAGCCCTTCAGCGACTTCGCTCGCCCAACTAGGAAAAGAACTGCCCTGCTACGGAACAACACACTCTGATCATTTCTATGGAACAGTTCCTATCTGCAGAGCTCTAACCGCAGAAGAAGTTGAAGATGATTACGAGAAAAACACAGGATTAGTCATCGCCGAACACTTCTCGACAGAGGGCATCGATCCGAGTCAAATTCCCGGAGTCTTGCAACTCCACCACGCTCCTTTTACTTGGGGTAAAAATGCAGCCAAGTCTCTCGAAAACAGTATCGCTCTTGAAATGTGCGCTTCAATGGCTCTTAAATGCTGGTCCGTTGATTCTTCAATCGAACCAATACCTCAACACATTCTTGATAAACATTTTCTAAGAAAGCACGGCCCGGAATCATATTACGGACAAGAAAAGAACTAACGATCCAACAAGCCCTTAAGCAAGCTAAGAGGATCCTTTTTTAAGCTCTCTTTCACTGCATCAGCTAAATCACGAAGGGCCACCGAAGCCCTAACCTTGGGCCTATTAAAATCACCACTAGAGACAAAAGGAATGTGTATTCTTCCTTCCTTTGTGACAGGCGTAAATAATAACTCAGCAACGGGACCGGCAACGCTCTTGCCAACAACCTCAGAAAGGACCGTATTGGCTCGCGCAAAAGTACTATTGGAAATTTTTTCTGAAAAAGTAAAACTCGCGTTAATTAAATGCGCATCGTTTGCTGTATTTAGCCAAGCTCCTTCATCAATTACTAGACGGTTTCCGTTAATAATTACAGGCAACGGTTCGACTGCCCGTAAAATATAATTCCTTAACCCTAGGCGGAATCTTGAATCCTCATTAACTACTAAAATTTCCTCAATAACACTAATGTCCAGGCCTGCTTCTTCTAGCTGATCAAGCGTTGAAGCGAGTCTGCTGGCTATAGGCAAAGACATAATTCTTGATCCTTTTTTGACAGTCAGATCAGTGACTAAATCAGGATTAAGGAACCCCGTCTGCGAATCGAACGGCTGGATTTTCCCATCTGCCTGAAGGTTCAGGCTCGCATATTTAATTTCTCCCTGAGGACCAGTCACGCTCAGGTTGCCGGAAAGCTCCAAATATGCAGAGTTATGACGAATCAAATCCAAAGGATCGACATCAAGATCTGAAACTGATCCCTTAACATTAGTAAAGGCAATCCGGTTACTGCTTTTGATGAGTTTAATGGAAACAATACTGTCACGTAAAACCAATGATTTGAGTTTCGTTGCCATGGGCATCTCAGAAACATTAAAAGAATCATCAATAATATTCCCTTCCTCCGACTTCATTTTGCGTCTAGCCTTGGCCAACTCTCTACGCTTTCTTTTCTCCTCATACTCAGGATTCAGGGCTCCTTTTACATACTTGGGAGGATCAAGCATAGGATCCAATGTATGATCCCCTTCCTCATCAATTGCATAGGCAATGTCAAGCCCATCGACCGTCAATGAATCAATGGAAAGTTTGCCAAATAAAAAATCGATCAGCCTCACTTTGATTGTAGCATCACTGATTTTTATTCTAGTCTGACTCTCAACCGGATCGGACCGCTCAGCAGCAGATGCAGCATTGTCAGCATACTCATCCCTAGGACTCAGAAGAATATTAGATAAAACAACTTTACCACCAAAGATCCCCGCTCTCAGCTCCCCAATATCCATTCTCAGATTTCTTTCTGACTCTAGAAGATGCACAATTGAATCCTCTGTGATTTTTTTTGAAACGAAAACACCAAGAAAGACAAAAGATAAAGCCACAACCAAAAGTAGCGGCACAATCAATCTGAAGGTGATCTTACGCATAATTAAAAGAACGGCATGGGCCAGATTATTTAATTTATACCGAAACCTAGAACTAACAACAATCGTTGATAGTAATTTCAGTGAGGCTATGAGATCTCGCTTTTCTAGGGGAAGAGGATCTACAATTGCACTTTATCGATTCTGGAAACGACTACTTTCATTTTTTACTAAGATACTCTGCAGTTCATGCGTTAATATATGTATAAAAATGAAACTTTATAAATTTGCAGCATTGTTACCTTTTCTACTTCAAGGCTCAGCACAAGAAAGTCGAGCAGACGACCCTTTACCAGAGGGAATCATTGCAGCAATTCGCAATGGAAATATCCCAACCATCGCTGATGTGAGCGTTATAAATTTTAATGAGGAGGGCCATGGTAAAATCAAAGTCCACACAATTTACAAATCGGAACTAGGAACCGATCAAAAGAAAAAAGAAAATAAATCCAGTTTCGCAAAATGGATACGCGGCTACGGCCTAGAAGGAAGCAATAAAGTTGCACCTCTCAAATTGGTGGTTAATGGAAAAATCGGAAGGTTTCTCTTTTTCCTCGATGGTGATCTACTCTACTCGACTTATAACAATCAGTTCCCTATCCGGAAAACCAAAGACGGATCACTCGAAGTCGGCACTGCTTTCAATGGGGGAGGAGCTCCATGGAAGCCCTTGAAAGAAATTATCAAATTGATTCCACAAAAATCACCCAAGGAAAAAGAAAAATAATTAAGCAAGATCCAAAGGACCACCCTCGCTTAATTTATGTTCTCCAAATCCTTTTATATGATGCCCAAATCCGTGAGCCAATGCCATTAAGAGTCTGTTATGATTGACTCCGGGCAAATGAAGCGATCGGCCCATCTTAAATCCGAGTCCGCCGCCGAGGAGGGTGAACGGAATATTTTCAAGCGTGTGATTGTTACCTTTACCAAGCTCATTCACCCACATGATCGTAGTATTATCAAACATATTGCCCTCACCACCAGGCTCAGGAGTTTCTTTAAGGCGCTTACAAAGATATCCCAACTCGCCCGCAAACCACTTGTTTATTTTAAGTAATTTATCCTGAGCTGATTTGTCCTTGTCAGGCTTGTGCGAAAGAGAATGGTGTCCGTCATTGACCCCTAACCATCTCATGCGGGCCTGCCCCACTGACCGCATAAACTGGAGCGTTGCAACGCGCATCATATCATTAGCTAATCCATTAACCAATAGATCAATCTGCATCCGGCTAATCTTTGGGGTATTGTCATTTACGAGTTCGATGTTGGGATCAATCTCAGGTTGAGGATGAACTGTGCTAGATTCTTTCTCAGCTTCGAGCAGGCCTTTTTCGACCTGACGAACCAGATTCATGTGTTCCTCCAGCATGTCCTTATCCTCTTTAGCAAGCTTAACTGAAACTGATTTAAGGTCAGCCGCAACATCATCCAATATACTGACAAGACTTTCTCTGTCCTTCATCTGTCCATACATTTTTTGCAACATCTGATGAGGATCATCGATCGGAGCAATTGGCTTATTGGATCCTGCATATGACATCCGGGTCCATGGATCTGCCCTGTTTGGAACAGCCACTCCAAATTCAAGAGAACCGAACCTTGTTTTTGTTTCCTTACGTGATTGTAAAAAATTAGCAATTTCCTGATCAATGGAAATGCCACTAGCCCAACCAGCAGGAGTGTGACCTCCTCCCTGAATGTTCCCACGATGAAGTTTTCTGGCCGTTAACAAACAGCTGATGCCTTTCATGTGATCGTCCCCATCTCCGCCGACCTTATTGTGCACACCCTTAAGGGTCAGTAAGGAATCTTTATATGGAGCCAACGGCTCCATAATCGACTTAAGATTAAAATCATCTCCACTAGCATCAGGCCAAAAATCGTTAGGCAAAGTACCGTTAGGAGAGAACATAATAATGAGTCTCTTTTTCGGAGAAGAATCACCGCGCGCCTGAAGACTAGGCAATCCATAAAGAAATGAAAGCGCTGAAGCTGAAAGCCCAAGATCCTTAAGGAAAGCCCTGCGTGATAACTCATTCATAATTCTTCTTGTTTGATTCCTTCAGTAGAAGCTAAACATAAAATCTCAACGATCAACTCTTTACAACTAAAATTCGATTTCACGAAATGGGCATACAAATCATCCACTGTACTTTCACCGTAGGCTTGAATGGGCTGTTTTATCATATACTCAAAGAGGTTCTGAATGAAATTTTTCTGTGCATTTGAATCATTCGCGATGAATTGAGCCAAACTACGTGAACCCCGCAAATCCACTAGATTTCCTGCCCTTGTCTCAAACTGCGTAAATGAATCCACTCGCTTGTTGTTTTCAGTGTCTCTCCAACGCCCAATACCATCATAATTTTCAAGACTAAATCCAAGACTATTAATAATTTCATGACACGCCATGCAATTGGAATCTTTTGTCACATGAGTGATTTTTTCACGCATACTTAAACTAGGATCAAGTTTCTGATTCTCAAAAGAAACCGCCTGCAGCGGTGGTTTGAGTGTCCTTCCTAACATGTGCCTAGTCAGAAATACTCCACGATGCACAGGCGAACTATTGTAAGCATATGAGAAATGGCTCAGTAAATAGGGATGCGTTAATAGACCTGATCGTTCTGTTTTCTCAAAATCGACTCGTGCCATCTCATCACCTTCGACTGCCTTTCCATAGACCCCAGCAAGTTCCCGGTTCAGGTAAAGGTGACTCGAAAGTAACAGGTCTCGGAAGTCGGATTTATCGCTCCATACAATATCTCCTATGAACATGTTCATCGAACGGCGAAGATCCGATATCTTATATTTATCAAAATCAGGATAGACCTTGTCATCCTTCATCAGATCACGTTCCGGATCCAAATCCAACCAATGATAGAAAAAATCAATAACCTTCGATCTTGCCCGCTCATCCTCAAGCATTCGCTTAACCTCAGATCTAATGAGATCCTGATTAGATAATTTTCCCTCACTCGCAGCCGCAATTAATGCATCATCCGGAATCGAATCCCATAAACCAAGAGCCATTCTAGATGCGACCTGATATGACGGCGCCTTACCACTAGGCAACTGAGGGTACAAGAAGTGGGGAGATTTTATAGCCAATAAAACGACACGCTTCACTGCAACCTCTGGAGACTCAGAATCAGCAAAAATAAGATTAATGCTTTGCTCCTTCTCCTGCTCAGTTAATGGGCGCCTATATGCTCTTTCCAAAACTCTCATTGCTACTGAGATTAGCTTCTCAGTTTTTTGAGGATCATCCTTCGATTTGACACCACTCATGTACCCCAAAATTGAATCGACTTGCTCCGCAACATCTAGTGATGCCCGAGTAACTGCCGAGAGCCATTCCTTGGATATATCTGATCCTCTCTCATACCCAAGGCTCCTATCATCAGGCGGGAAACTTGTCTTCGCTAGGATCAACTGATCCCCTTTCCTTGTTGATAATTGATCTCTTGCTGGCACGGACCATACTCCATTCGGAGGCAACCACTCGAACCTGATAGAACCAGTACTTTCCTTATATTTAAAATAATCAATTCTTATAGGGTATTCTCGCCCTCCCTGCAGAAATACACGAGCAGTCTCAGTCCTACTCTTATTACCAGAACTGACCCACGCATCGATCAGTGGCGGGTTACTTTCCTTACTCGCATCGTCCCTATAATTTTTATCTCCTTCCTTAATATTCACATTGAGATACAGCCTGGCACCATTTGGGGTGGTCAATCGCATACCATAAAATCCCGTACTCTCAGCCCTCAGCGAACCTTCCCAAGCAATAGAAAACTGCTCAGCCTTGATTCCTTCTAGCGGCGGTCCTGGACCAAAATTAAAATCAATCTTATGATCAATTCTCCTCTTCTTTAGAGAATCTTTTTTATTCATTCCTTTGGAATTATAATAAGAAGCATTTAGTCCTGACTCTGGGACCGGTTCATCTGATGCTGATTGACGAAAAAGATCACTTACCGATTCACGAAACTGACGATTCGTTAAATGGTTCAACTCAATTCGGGGAGGCGAATTACGCAAACGCGCCTGTGGAGAATAAAATGCATCAAAAATATACTTGGCAACTTGAGCCGCATCATCACCAATACACAAATCAGGATCATCATCAGGCATGCTCTTATTGACATACCTCGTCAATTTGCTTAAGGACCAATCACCGAACATCGCCTCCTCATATTCCCCCTTCACTCCTTCACCTTTGTCACCATGACAAGAAGAGCACTGTTTCATATAAATTTGCTTCCCTGGCCCGCTTACCTCTAAAGAATAGCAAAAGGAACCTGCACAAAAAAATAAGAGCAACTCTATCGTTAGTTTATGAACTCTATTTCTTTTCAAATTCCTCATTCCTTACAATCAAAATAAAACAAAAACACTTTAACGTCGCTAACAAAAATTAAATAACCCCGCCAAATCTCTTCACTCTTTACAAAAAACCGTTTTTGCTCAAAATTCACTCAAATCATGAAATCTTTATTGCCTTTATTTTTATTATTATCCCTAAACTTAACTGCCCTTGCGGAGGATACTCGATGCTATGAGATGCGGATTTACACTGCCAATGAAGGTAAGCTTGGTGAACTAAATGCAAGATTTGAAAATCATACCTGCAAACTCTTTGAAAAGCACGGACTCACTAACGTTGGATACTGGGTACCTACCGACAAGTCAGACAATCGTTTGATTTATGTCATCAGTTCACCGGACAGAGAAACACACAACAAATCATGGAAAGCTTTCCTGAATGACTCTGACTGGAAAAAAGCATATAAAGCCTCGGTCAAAGACGGTGCTCTCGTAGCTAAGATCGACAGCACTTTCTTGAGCGCTACGGATTATTCACCGGAAATAAAATCCGTTACCTTTAAACACCCTCGCGTCTTTGAACTGAGAACCTACGTGACAGCTAAGGACCGCCTCAAGAACCTGCACGCCAGGTTCCGGGACCATACTTGCGCAATTTTCGAAAAACATAACATGACAAACGTTGCATACTGGACCCCGACCGATGCGAACAAAGGTAAGGACAATACGTTAATTTACATTATTTCCCACAAAAGCACTGGCCAATCAAAAAAGAACTGGGGAGCTTTCATTGGTGATCCAGCATGGAAAAAGGCCCGAGCAGCATCAGTCAAGGACGGGAAGATCCTTGCCAAAGCGCCTCATAAGGTCTTCATGAATTCAACGGACTACTCTCCAATTCAATAATCATTTTTGATTGTCTTAAGTAGAAAACGTGAGCCAGGAGGAAGAAACTCTATTCCTCGATCAAAACCCCTTCATCATCCCATTCCTTTTTAGAAATTAGCTGGTCTCTCTTGAAGATCATCTCCGACTTCTTCTGCCCATCTTCATGCCATTCCCACATGGCTCCATCCTTCTTCCCATTCTTCCACAGACTCTTTGATTGCTGCTGACCATTGAAGTACCAATTCCGTTGCAACCCCTCTCGTTGACCGTATCTGAGGGTCACCTCTTCTGCTTTCTTACCATTGGTAGACAGCCTGTAAACTTTACCCGAAAAGGACGTGAACGCGTCCGGCTCATAGTAAATCCCATTCCGCTTTTCTAAAGTATTAATATTAACAGAACCCTTTTCGATCAGTACCGGTTCCTCGTCCTTTTTATCGTACACATCATTAAATGAAAACGCAGGCACAATGCTCAGGATCGTACCCGACAAGGGGCTCTTTTCCGGGCCAAAAGTCATCCTCGTTCCAGATTCTGGCTCAGCGGAAGAAAACTTAAGAAGACTATGAACCTTATCATTATCAAAGACTTTAGCAATGAGCCCATCAATCTTATAAGTTAAACCATCCTTCTCTTGTATTACCTTATCTCTCTTCAAAGAACCTAATTCCACTGTCCCATCAACTTCAAACTGGAACAGTGCAGTGACGGGCCAATCCGCGACTTGGACAGACAGTCTCTTGCCAATTATTTTCTCCGCCAATGGACTGGGAGGAAACTTCTCCTTAAGATAATTCTGATCTTCTTTGGAAAGTTTGCCCGGATGCAGCTTGATAACCTTTTTATTTTTTGTCTTAAGTATCACTTCCGTATGGTCTGCGGAAATTACCTCAGCATCAATTTTAGTGCCTAGCGCAGAAGTCCATTCCCTAAACTTTGACTCCGACGACTGTACGACTGCACAAAGAATGATCAGCAAAGAAAAAACAGCAACCTTAGAATAGCGCGTGATTCTCATAGGAGAAAACTAACAATAAAAGAACCACCAAACCAATCACAAAATACACCTCAATCATCGGCAAATTTCCTCAATCTCCACTTACGCTAGTTTAAGGCATTCCTATAAGCATCCATGATCTGCTTATTGTCACATTTTAGGCCCTCCAAAAAAGAAAGAATGTTGCGTGCTGATTGTTTTTCCTTCGGCACAGGAAAGCTGGCAATCCGATCAAACATTCTGCTCTTTACACTCTCCTTATAGAGACCTTCAGTTGGGCAACCCGGCTTTTTAGCGGCGGATGAAAGCGTTGATACGAACTGGTTCCAAAATTGGATCTGTCCCTGAACTGATGGCGCCGCATCCTGCGCAGCATTGACTACAAGGAAGTGATAAGGGTTCATAGAAATAGTGCTTTTAAGCAACTGAAACCCTTTATCTTTTTGCATTTGAGGAGGGATCATATTAAAAACCACATGAGCAATAGTCGCATCCAGATAAGAACGGACCCCATAATTAACACCCCACGCTAAACTCTGATGATAGACCATCGGCTTACGATTATGAAACGCTATCTCGTAACCGTTCTTTCGCCCTGTCCTCTTAAATGAGGAATCAAATGGCCACGGCGTGAAGGGTCCAGTCTTCTCGTCTCCACCCGTCGCGTATTGCCCACCCTTACAGCTGTAAGAGCCCCCTTTAGAGTCGTACTGAAAATAAACAACCGCACAATGCCCGGGCTGCACTGCCTGACAAGAAGGGACGCCAAGGATATTGTGTCCACGCGCAGATATAGAGCCCATCGTCCCACAGACTCCACCATCCTTTAACATCATTTGAATAGTAGCATAGGTGAATGGGTACGGCTTGAGCCTCCTTGCCGATTGCATGGCATGCTGTTGAGCAATGCCACCAATGTATTCACCATATTTATAGAATTCTCCATGATCCCTAAAAGCGATCCACCGCTCTTCGCGTTCGCGGAGAGGTTGGCGGTCCGCAGCAAGCATGGTCAATAAAGACCAAGGAGCAGTCAAAGGGAACCGCGGCCACTTCCGTTCTTCCTGAACCTTAGGCGGAAATTCATATTCATAGTTCCTTATCAGGTAAACGCACCGCTCAGCCGGCGAAGCAAAGTCGTCACGCTTCGATGGCAGCAGACCCTTAGCCTCATATGCTTGACGGAACAGAGCGTAAGCCTCGTTGATCTTTCTGTAGGACTCGCCCCGAACCATCGCCTTACTGTCCCAGTGAATGATCTTCTCTCCACAATCGATACTTATATCAAGGCCCTTAGATTCCATGTACGAATTGAACTTTGATTGCAATTCCTGACTAGCCAATACATCTGACGCATAGAGACTGCGAGTCCTCGTCTCAGCACCTAATTGACTATCTATTTTCTTGTCATCTGATGATGGAATAGCAATACCTCGATTATCATACTTCAGCTTCGATCTTTTATTGGAATCTAAGAGAACCTTTTCTTCGATTGTATGATCATTGAGAAAATTTATTATATGATCATTCACGTCCATCTTTCTCCCCAATCCCTTAGTGTTAACCAACTTTCGAGGATCGTCAGGAATGATAATTTTTAGAGGATCACGAGGTGATATGTCTGCTTCCATGCCTTCCTTTGCGCTGACCAAAGCCACTGCCAAAGCCAACTGTCGGTACTTCTCAAACTTATCCTTACCAAGATCAAAGCGTAACGAATATAACCACAACAGAACGTCCTCTGGCTTGTGGTGCGCAGCATAAACACCACTCGCAATATCCAGATCAGAATCAATCCAATCAATAAATTCCTGAGGAATATTCAAATCTTTTTCCTTGAGTCTTAATGAAGCCTCTTGCCTGGCATGATCTAAGAATGCTTTACGGAGTGAAGGCGTAAATGCATAAGATTCAGTCTCAAGAACATTCAATAAGTTATCCTTTGTGGATCCATTGCCCTGATCTTTGACGGGGTCTTCTAAAGCGGAAACCGCATTCCAAAGCAAAAGAATGAGCACTGAAATGGAAGTGGATAAATTAAAAATCATATACAGGATATCTTTTATCGAACGCCGTAAAATAACAACACCCAATAAATTTTCTTTTAGTATTTAAGCCTATTGAACTCCCACGGATAGCTTGTTTTTTACTATGATAGCCTGATAGTATCAGCATGAAAACAATACTTATAGCTGTACTGATTTTTGTAATTCCCCGGATCTCAACGTTCGCACAAATAGGAGATGACGGAACGGGAGTAGTTAATGGATATAACATTGGACCCAATGCAATCCTCATTGGAGCTGATTTAAATGGAGCAGATCTTAAAGGTGCAAACTTGACCCGAGCAAATCTCACTAACGCTATCTTGGAAGGAGCAGATCTGAGTAATTCAGCTCTCTTAGGAACAGAACTCGGAGGCGCCAATATTCAGAATGCCAACTTGCAGGAATCTAATCTTGGGAGAGCCAATCTGAGTGGAGCTAATCTTAGTAATTCTAATCTCAAGAATAGTAAGATAGAGCAAGCCTTACTGGTCAACACTATCCTCAAAAACACAAATCTTACTAACGCTTTAATCTTTAACAGTAATCTCAGTGGCGCCGATTTTACTGGATCCAATATGTATAAGATCCTTTCTGGTTACATTGTAGGCAGACCGTCATCTCTTCCGGAAGGATGGATCTTGTCTATAGATGGTAGCTTTTTGGTGGGTTTCGGCGCAAATCTCGGAGCCGCTGAACTAACCAATACTCGTTACCTTGGTTCTGTCTTAACTGCACTGACGGGGCAAGCTTTTGAAAAAATTATCGCCTTAGAATCTAACGCGAGTGAACTAATTCCTAAGGCTGAAAGCAACGCTGAAAGGTCCGCAACGAATGCACTTATGATTGATGCACTCAAAACGCAAATTAATGACATGAATGCAAAACTCGAAAATCTTGTAGCATCGATCTCCGAAAAGGACACCATGATCGCTGAGTTAAAGAAACGCCCAACTCTTGAGCAGGTTCGTGACGCTCGCGCAGGATCTATAGTTCTTACAGTCGAGCCTGATGGTCAGAACATCACTTTAGGACTAACCATTGAACAGAGCGACAATCTTGTTGAGTGGACTTCCCTTGAAGGAGAAATGACACGCACTATCCCTATCCCTGACGGGAAGAAGTTTTACCGATTCGCTTTGGATAAGTAAAAACGCCGACTCAACAAAAGGTCTTATCCCATACATAAGCATATGAAATACTTTATTTTCATTTTCCTAATACTTGCTTCTTTTAGAAGCTCCTCATATGGGGATAAGACGACTTGGACATTCGATAATCCAGATAACAGATTTGAAGCTAAATCAGGCAACGCAAAGATGGATTACTATGATCCTCGGTCAACTGAATGGGGAACTGATAATACTACGTTCGGCAATGCAACTTCATTTAATCTTCCCCTCGCTATGGGTAAGGAGATGCAAGTCATGTCCTTCCCGGCCTGCACTAAGGATCAAGGTTACCAACTAAAACCAAACTTTGACCCGAACGGCCCTTACGGAGAGAGCGATGGTTTTGTCTCAAATTACACATTGGTCATGGATGTCTTATTTCCGGCCACCTCAATGAACAAATGGCATGCACTAGTTCAGACTGACGTTACTAACCAATCAGACAGTGAATTATTTATTGACCGGCACAATGGAATTGGCATTAACAGTAATTATAGAGGGACAATCCAACCCAATACTTGGCACCGGATCATCTGGTCCGTTCGAGCAGCATCCAAAGAAGGCCAAGCACAACGATACATTGATGGGCAGGCAATCGGAGCCATTGGCACTACCGGGTCAGGGCTCAATGACCGGTGGTCTCTTGTGTCCGACCTATTACTCTTTACCGATGAGAATGGAGAAACTGCTTCAGGTTATGTTTCGAGCATTTCTATAATAGACCGTAAATTGACTCATGATGAGGCAGTAGCATTGGGCGGCGTAAATCCTCTAGGCGCAGACGCTCCCGGGCCAGCAGCTCCTCCATATAATAAATTCATGTCTCGTATCGTAAATACCCTCGGGCACCGGGGGTCATCTGCATGCGCACCAGAAAATACACTCTTCTCTATTAGGCAAGCTTTCCTGGACGGAGCCGCAGGAACAGAAATTGATACTAGGATGACCAGCGATGGAGTCATAGTCGCTTTTCACGATGACACTGTTGACCGAACGACTAATGGGGTCGGAGAAATTGCCCTAATGACATTGGAAGAGGTTAAATCACTGGATGCCGGTTCCTGGTTCTCTCTTGCCTTCGCAGGCACTCGTGTACCAACGCTCGAAGAAGTACTAACTGAGAATAAGGGCAAGGGAATCATCTACCTGGACATCAAAACCAAGGATCAAGCACAGGGATTGGCAAATGCCGTCAACGCGAGTGAATTCCCTCTTGAGGATCTTTGGTTCTGGACCCCAGGGAATAAACCATACGCTGCCGAAATTCGCTCCTTATTACCCGGAGCAAAAATTGTATGGGGAACTCCTGACCCTAGTTGGCAAACTGACCCTAATTACTTCAGTAATCTTCGTGAACTTGGTGTCATTGGTTTTTCGATTGGTTACGGAGGAGTCGATTTAAATTTCACTGCAGCAGCTAAGGCTGAGGGAATGATAGTCGAAGTCTTCACTGTACTGGATCCTGACACCATGATTGCAGTAGCTGAGTCGGGTGTTGATTACATTGAAACTGACATGCCAATCGTAATGGAAATGGTACAACCTCCTCGCGAATCGCAGGCCAGCAACCCTCAACCAATGAATGAAGAGATTGACGTTTTGGGGAACCCCTTATTGTCTTGGACTTTAGCGATGGGAGATGTTCAATCTCACAAAATCCACTTAGGAACCACTGATCCACCTCCGTTCTTGGTAGAAACCACTGCTGATATGTATCGGACCGATCTGCTCGAAGCGGGAACTACCTATTTCTGGAAAGTGGACACTGTCACCAAGAACGGAACCGTAGAGGGAAAGGTATGGCAATTCACTACCGCCAAATCAGCCGTAGATGGAAATCTTACAGAATGGCACCTTAACGGCACACTCGGCTCTGTCGCAGGTGACTCAGTCTTAAACTTTAACGCCTCAACTGCACCAATAATTAAATGGCAGACCAGTGACGGCAATACTGTTCCCCACATGAAAAATGGACCCACTAATTATCTCAACTTGCCCACCTTCGATGATCCCATGCAGGGAATTTGGCTGAGCTTTAACTCCACTCAGCCTAACGGGGGCGGTGAAGACATCAATCAATACACGTTCGTCTTTGATGTTCTCGTTCCTTCACCACTCGGTTGGACTCCTTTCTTTAATGCCACACCGAACAATACAGACGATGCTGACTTCTTTGTTAAAAATAATTCATCCGTAGGGATTGGTCGATTAGGTTATTCAGATTCCGGAACGTTTCAGGCCGACACATGGCACAGAGTAATTTTCACTGCGGATCTACAATCCTCAAGGGTCAACTACTATATCGATGGTAAGAGAGTCCATGATTTTCAGGGATTGGATAGCCTCCAAGATTCTCGATTTGCTTTACCTACTCCTCCCTGGCGAACTGCCCCGCATGTGATCCTCTTCAACGATAATGATGGCGAATCTCATGAAATCCTAGTTGGAGCACTGGCCTTCGTTGATACAGTAATTGATGAAAAAACGGCAGCAGCACTAGGTGAAGCGGATTCTGAAGGGATCTTTTTCAAAACCTCTCCGACTCCAATTACTAATATTGAAGCGGACCTAGATGCCGGAACCTTAACAATCAAGTGGGATGCTCAACCAGGCAAATTGTATACGATAAGCGCCAGTAATACACTGAATGGAAATGATTGGGAAGAGCTTGGCAAGCGATACGCACTAAAAGAAATGACTGAGGCATTCACAGACACTCAAATAAACTTTTCACAACCAAAAAAACGCTTCTACAGGATTCAAGAAACCAAGTAGATCAAGAGCCCTTACTGCCTCTTCACTCTATAAAAACGGAAAGCCTCACTCGTTAAATAAGTTCTTTCAACAGCTTCACCATCACCCTCAATACCAAATTCCAGAACTTGCCAGTTCCTCAGATCGCCAGAGCCTTCTATAGAATAAGAATTTCCTGTCACTACCGGAAATAGTAATCTGAATTGATTCAAATCGTTTGTTCTGCCTTGGACTTGGAACTTTGGCCTGCTCCGATCATCAAAGGGTGAAGTGTTAAGTTTTACCTCTGCCCCGTCCTTCCAGCCATCCTCATCAGTGTCCGGATTGTCCGGATCCGTCCCAGTATCATCTTCAGACACAAACACTCCAGTGTCGGTTTCAACTGAATCGAAAAGACCATCATTATCCGAGTCTGCGAAATTAAGATAAACAGGAATCAAATTTTCAACACTTCCTACGAACGGATCAATCGCAACGATGGGGACTTGAAATGTGAACGGCGGCACTATATCCAGTTCACTAAAGTCCTTAGCAGCTACAAGTTCATTTCCTTCAATCGCAAAATAATCACGGTACGGACTAATCATGAGAGGCGATAACTCAAAGTCAAAACTGATATCCGAACTACTATCGCCTGCCTGATGAACTTCAACTGCAATTATATTATCTCCAGCACCAATCACTCCCGGGGGTATGGAAAGATAGTCACTGAGTTCATTATCATTTGAAGTTCCATTGGAAAAAGTATCAAACTGGGTTCCCACAGGAAGGCTTGCACTCGCCGCAATACTTATCCCGTTCACGTAAATAATAGCCGCATCATCATAAAGGACCCTAAACAGATACCCACCGCCTGCAGGCTCATCGACCTCGAACACGTGACGGAAATAAGTCGTGGCATTTTTTTGAACACCTTCCGTTAGCGGGTCAGTGTCAATGAACGCAACGACCGTGACCTCATCGCCGTCTCCATATCCTAACTGGGCCGGTCCGACTTTCCATGAAGCGTCATCAAAACCAATGCCTGTCCATGTCGATCCCTGATCAGTTCCATCATCAAGGAAGACCCACGAAGAGCCGAACGGAACAATGGCCTCTTCGATCACTGTCGGCCACGTTCCCAATTCAAAGGTATGTTCCTGATCTATGTTAGGATCAATTGCTTTAAGAATCCCAATCAAGTCCCCTGCCTCTGCGTTCGGATCAAGTACATTCGGATCCAAAATAATTTCCACTGGGGGCTCTTCTAGACGAAGAACATTGATAGAAAATTCCTCAGAATAACTAAGCCCCGTACTGTCAGTGACTGTCACAAGAATTGACAGCTGTGACTTCTCATCAAAATCAAGCGGAGCAGTTGTCACTAGAGAATTTCCTTTAGCTGTGAAAAAATCATTTGCTGGATAATCAGGATCCGCAAGAACACTAAAAGTGAAAGAATTTCCATCAGGATCCGAAGCGGAAAGCTCACCCACGACTGTGCCTGATGCCTGTTGCTCTATCAGACTCTGACCATCAAGACTAATTCCATCAGGTGGATTCAGTGAGCTTGCACCAACATCAATAATAACCTCTCCAATCACTTCATTGCCTTGGTCATCGGTTGATTGAATTGAAATAGAAAATGAGTCTCCAGCAGATCGGTTTGTTTCAATGACTGACTTATTAATATAGAGTTGATCTCCGATAAGATAGAAATGCTCTGCATCAGAGACCCCTGTCCGACGCAAGATCGCCTCGAGTCCTAGGTTAAGCCATAAGTCACTACTAGTGCCATTCGCTTGGTGAACTTCAATTGCAAGGACATTTGTACCCTCACGCAATACCTGAGCCAATCCATCAGTCACAACAAAACGCGAAACAGTCTCCAAAACGTCTCCGCCTCCGGCAGTCTCACTGGCAAAATCATCGAACGAGCCCGTTCCATCGGCCCTGTACCTGAGCAATTCAATACCATTCATATAAAGAATAGCCCCATCATCCACCTCCAAATCAATGGACAAAGAATCTACTAGCAAAGGGTCATCAATTTCAAAAAAATGGCGAAAGTACGTCGTTGGAATTTTATTATTAGAATCGTCCCCGAAGCTCACAATCGTGGTCGGAGTATCGCTTCCGAACGTTCCATATCCTAGTGGCGAATCACCACTTAACCAATCTCCATCATCAAATTCAATTTCTCGCCAGGCAATGCCTTGATCGGACCCGTCATCAAGGTATATCCATTCGTCCGAAAAAACAATCAGCTCAGAAGGAACTGATTCAGTTTCGGTCAACAAACGGTAACTATGACTTTCAGAATCTGAATCACTTGTACTCAGCGTTCCAACCAGAGTAAATGGAACCGAATTCTGAGGTAATACGGATGAAGACAATGCAATTTGATCCTCAGGTTCAGTAAGATTCACAGTAATTAACGCATTAGCAGAAAGCTCACCATCACTGACCTGAACTATAATGCTTAAGGCCTCTCCTTTCTGAGGGTCCATGTCCCCAGAGTCAGAGACCAGGAGCCGGTCACCATTAATTGAGAATGCTGGTACCTGATCATCGTCGGGATCAGCGTTTATAATAATGGAAAAAGTTAGACTATCCCCTTCCGGATCAGTCGCAACCAGAACGCCCACCTCAGTGCCCACTTCACTCAATTCCGTAACTTCAAATATTTGATCGTTAAAAACGGGCTCCTGACCATACGCAATCAGTAAAGAATATGCCCAGAGCACGGAGATTAGTAAGTATTTCATCATGAATGGCCCTAGATTATTTATACCATGGTGAGCAATCGAGACAAAGAGACTTTATCGTCTTCTTTCTGCACGACCCAGTAACATATGATTATTCAAAGCTAAAACTAGCTACTGAGCTATAGTCACTCACTCGTGTTTTTCTCATTTCATGGAGTATTTCCTTAGCACTCCAATTGCTAACGCGCTTAATTTCCGCCTCGTCCGGATCATTCCAGCACCGGACTTTCCAATACAATTTCTCTACTCGACTCAAAGATTTTCCAGCATAAGAGATTTCTGATGATTGATTCGATTCAACTTTTCCACTGTCCCAAAGGTCCCCTTCATCGGAATCAATAACTCTTTCACTGCTAGCAACGAGAATTTGATAAGCCGATTGTCCCTGTGGGCGTGTCGTTTCAATTTCCCAACTAAAGACTGGACTATTACTTGAGGTATCACATTTCAAAGCCTTAGGAATAATACCGAGGCGAGCCAAGAGTGGCTCATAAATATCCTTAGGGCGTTTAGTTAGATCAATGTACTTAGAAAGGTCCCGGACCGAAATTACCTTGAATCCATTATCTTTAAGGTACTGCATGTCCTTAGTGAATAATTCAACGCTTGTACTGCAGTGAGAATGCACATCAGGAACACCATGATAAATCAACACGCAAATGGATCCGTCCCTAGCCCTACTAAGAACCTCCTCGAATTCTTGATCACTGGATGACAGGTCACCACGAACGTAAGCACCTGGAATCAGAAACGGATCATCCTCACTAGGATTATAGAGAGGGCCTGGACCTCCCCGATCATAGAGAGGATACTCCGGTGAGACGGCCCGCCGTGCCATCAAATAACCTTCTGCTGCGAGCGCCTTGACCATTCGTCTGTCATGATGACCGCCAGGATAAGCAAATGACGTTGCCTTGGGGATCCCATGTTCTGCACATGCCTCATCAAAGGAAATTATCTGCTCACGTATTTCGTCCTCAGATATATGAAGCATGTTCGGATGCGATGCAGAATGATTCCCTATGTCAAAACCCTGATCATGCAGTTCCTTGACCTGTTCCCAATTGAGTCTTCCCGGTTTACCTACCCACCCCGAAGTAATGTAGAAAGTCGCACCAAAACCGTGCCCATTAAGGATCGGTGCAGTAGTAATCAAATCGCTAATATTTCCATCATCAAACGTCAAAACTACAAATTTCTTAGGGACCGAATTGATGGCATCCTCTGCAATATCCTTAGGAACCGATGACTGCTCTCTATGCACATTTTCACATCCCAATAAAAGAGAAAGGGGCACCATTAACGATAGCATTCGTTTCATCAAAGTGATTCTATCAGATGCTAACCAAGGCCCGCAACTTGATTCCTAAATCAAGTACAATGCACTAATCATTGATAACAAATTCTAGTAAGCATAGCAGAAAAACATTTTTGTAATTGATAGTAATTACCGAACATCGCTATACCTTAACGATGAACATAATATCTGCTTGCTTTGCCACCCTATTGATCTTTGCAGGGACAGTTGGAGGTACGGAGGTCAAGACGGTTAAACTAGAGATTAAATCACTAACAACGATTCCAGGTCGTGACAAACAATGGGACTGGTGGCAGGCAAGAACAGCATTTGTCCCGGCATCGAAAGCAGGAAAGAACAGCAAGCCCATTTGGATTACCACCATGTCGGAAACGGGCCGGGAAGGGACACACAATTTTCATGATATCTACCAATCCGTGAGTCGGGACGGAGGGAAGAACTGGACCGTCCCGAAAATCATTCCGGACCTAAAGAGGGCCAAACAAAAGGATG
>JASLJT010000228.1:0-6913 GCA_030747955.1 Verrucomicrobiales bacterium
ATTCCACATCTTATGAGATTTTCAGCATTTTCTGGATTGCTATCAGAGAAAGACTTGACCCTTCTACCGATCTCAGGAAAAAGATAACCTGCCTTTAGTTTAAGATAGTTGTTGTTAAGTTTAGCCATGGATCGCAGATATTGATCTCATCAGCAGGGCAGGTCAAGTAGAGTGCTGTGAAATTACAATGTTTTTTAATGTTTTACACAATTAATCCCGATCGTAAATTGTGATCTGATATATTAAAGTTAATTAGAATGGTTAGGTTTCTTGGATTATTTGTTTTCGATTTATTGGCATTTAGTTTTTTTTCGCATGCTAGCAATCCTGAAGATGGTTCTGGATTTGAAGTGATCTTTCCAAAAGATGCTGCACATGCAGAAACAAGAAAAATAAAGATAATAAAAAAAACTAATTCAGTTGTTTTTGAGGTCAGTGATCAGTTCGGTATTGGGAAAGGATCACTAATCTCTAAAAATAGAAAATGGCCTGATAAAGTTATTCTTCGATTCTATTTATCAGGGCTAGAAGGATTGACTGCGAAAATAAAAGGAAAAACCTTTCAGAAAGAAGATTTGAAAATTAGGATGCTTGATTCTAAAGGAAACCCCTTGAAGGGACGTTACTTGCTGAAAGGATCAAAAAAGATACCTGGCTATTTTGAAATTGAATTTCCGCAGAGTAAACTAATCGGCACGCGACAAATTGATTTGCTATGGGTGGATTTTTATCGGAGGTAAGTTCAATCTGAGTATCAATATTTGTATTATCTAAAGCAATTTAGATTTAAGAATAGCTATTTTCCTGGATAAATTTTCCTGTAACAGAATCTGATTTGCCTGCCAATATCTTCAGCGCAAATCAAGGAGCATGGTATTAAGTAAAGAGTGATTGCTGTGGCAAAAAGGACTCCATAACCAAGGGAGACTGCCATTGGAATTAGGAATTGAGCTTGAAGTGATTGATCGATTAGTAATGGAACGAGCCCAGCAAAAGTAGTCAGTGAAGTGAGCAATATGGGCCTGAACCTTCGTGGTCCTGCTTTCATGCAAGCTTCACGAAGGCTAAGTCCTTCGGCTTGCTTTCTATTTATGTAATCGACCATGACAAGTGAATCATTTACGACGACTCCTGCCAGAGCAAGCATGCCGAAAATAGAGAGGTAAGATATATTAATACCCATAATCATATGTCCTAGTAATGCACCTATGACGCCAAAGGGAATTGCTAGTAACACATATATTGGTTGCATTACCGATTTAAAGGGAATTGCTAACAATGTGAACAAGGCAAAGCATAAGGCAATAGCTCCTATTTTAGTCCTTTTTTTAGACTCTTCGTGTTCGGCAACGGATCCTGTGAATTGAAAGGAAAGACCTTCTTCCTGATTTACTTTTTCTTGTATTTGGGGAGTCAATTCTCGTGCTATGCCAATTATATCAACTTCTTCATCAGCTGGATTGGCACCTATACGGATCACTTCGGCTCTATCATTACGTTCGACGTGTGTTGGTGATTTTGTAGGTTTAAATTCAGCGACGGTCGACAGGGGGACTTCGGTTCCATTGGGAGTGCGGATTTTTATTTTTGAAAGAGTGTGTAACGATTCGCGATCTTTTTGAGGAAGCCGGACCATGACTTTAATTTCATCAGTGCCTCGCATGATTCTTTGGGCTTCTTCACCATAAAAAGATTGTCGTACCTGCCAGGCTAATGATTGTTGAGTTAGCCCCAATTCTATTGCGCGAGGCTTTAAAGTAAATTCAAGTTCGTCCTGGCCCCGATTAATGCGCGCCCAACTTCCATTTATGCCTTCAAATTCACCCAGTAGTTCTTTTATTTCTTGGGCGATATAATTCTTTTTTTCAGAGTTGGGACCTCTCAGTTCTAATTCAAGGGGATCAGCCTCTTTGTCGTCATCACCGCTTCTTCTACCTGTCAATTCGGCACGAATAGAAAAATCATCTGCTTCTTCAATGTCACCAACAATTTCTTTCCATCTGCTTGCAATTTTACTGTTGCGAGGTCCAGGCTCAGAACGTTGACTGGGAGGAATCACCTCAGCAATGACTTGCCCTCTGGAGTGATCATATCGTCCTCCTAACCGATACGATCCAGTAACTTTAGCCACATTTCTGATGAGGCTTTTTCCAGTTCCTGGGTCAATGAATTCTTTTTTCAGTTGTTCGGTTGCTGCGTTTATTTGATTTATTAGTTCTTTTGTTTTATCGATTTTTAAATTATTTGGCAGGTTCAAGGAAGCAGTGACTTTGAGGCTTTCGACTGATGGGAATGATGAAAATCCTATGCGCCCACTCATACAGAGCCCTGCCATTATTAGAGCCATCGCTACGAAGGTTGTTATTACACTGAATCTCCATTTCATTGCGAATTGAAGAGAAGGTTCATATACCTTTTCAACAAAAATCTCCAAACTGGAGGCGATTCTTTTTTGGAAACGTCCAAGCGTATTTAAATTATTTCCACGAGGGGTAATATGTTTTAAATGTGCAGGAAGAATAAGCTTTGATTCGACTAGGGAGAATAACAGCACAGGAGCAACTATTGGAGGTATCTGTCCTGCAAAAGTTCCCCAGCGTCCTTCGAAGAAGAGTAGAGGTAAGAAGGCTACTATTGTGGTAAGAATACCAAAAGTGACAGGCAAAGCGACTTCCTTCGTTCCAAGAACCGAAGCCTCTAAGGGATTCATTCCGGCCTGAAGTTTAGAGTATACGTTTTCTCCTGTGACGATTGCGTCATCGACTACTACGCCCAATACTATAATGAATCCAAATAAACTCATTACATTTGCTGTAATGCCCATTTGAGGCATTAACATTACGCCTCCAGCAAAGCTTATTGGGATACCGAGGACGACCCAAAATGCTAACTTAGGGCGAAGAAATAAGCTAAGAACTAAAAACACCAAAAGACACCCTTGCAATAAGGAACTGGTCAGAGTTCCCAGCCGCCCTCGCATTGATAATGACTTATCGTCCCAAGTGTAGAGGAAAATACCCTCCGGGAATCTGTTTGGGGATCCTTGTATATATTCTTGTACTTTATTCGATATATCTATGGCGCTCTCATCTCCTGTCCGCATCACTTGGACAAACATCGCGGGTCTACCATTAAATTCAGTAATTACATCATTTTCCTCAAAGCCATCTATTATTTTCGCCACTTCACCTAGCAAAACATTGGCGCCATTAGATGCGCGGATTGGAATTTTTTCAAAGTCTTCTTTAACGTATGCCTGGCCTCGAGTTCTAACCACGAGATTTCCGCTTTCACTATTAATTGAGCCAGCAGGAAGATCGATCGAAGATCTTCGTATAGCATCGGCTAATTCCCTGAACCCGACATTGTAGGATTCGAGTTTTGACATATTTGCTTCAATTGCAATTTCGTAATCGCGGTCTCCTTGAGTTCTAGCCTGACTGATTCCTTCAATTTCAAGTAGATCATCGCGTACCCGATGAGTGATTTCCCGGAGATCTTGCTCTTGAAGATTCCCGGTAACCGCTATGCTTATTACAGAAAAATAATTAGAAGTGTTCGGTATGTATATCCTAGGGGGTTCGATTTCTTGGGGGAAAGAAGAAATTCGTTCGATCCGGCCTCGAATATCTTCACGGAGTTCAATTAGGTCGGTTCCTTTTTCTGCTTCAAAATAAAACTTTGCTCGATTGCGTTCTCCATCAGAATTGATTTTTTTGATGCCGTTCAAACCTTCTAAGGCTTCTTCTACAGGAATAAGAACGCCTTTTTCTACATCCTTTGGAGTAGCTCCAGGGTATTTAACTTCCATGGAAACAGTTTGCCAATCTGTCGATGGAATGACTTCAAGAGGGAGTCTGAAAGCCGTATAAATACCTCCGAGAAGGATTCCTATCATTAACAGATTGGCGGCAATGCCATTGTTAGTAAACCAACGGATCATACTGCTAAGGGGAGGTTAATTCGGCTTTTCCATCTTCAGTATCATCGGGTTCTTCGGGAGTTGCTTCAAAAATGATCTCAACTTTAGATCCGTCTGGGATCCAAGGCATGGGAGTAGTGGAAAGTAGGGTGCCTTCTTTAATTGAATTATCCTGTATGATGATATGTGATTGAGTTTCCCTTATGGGGTCAACTGATATTCCATGGACTGTTCCCCACTTAGCCTTAACGGAATCTGCCAAAGGGAAATCTTCCTCAACCTGCACTTCTTCTCTAGCAATAATATAAATTCTTCTTAGCTGCCTCACCGCACTTCGAGGAATTTTAATGACTCTTTCAAGGATTTTTCCAGGTATTTTAGCATTGACGGGTTGGCCGATTCTCAGCGCAGGCAGAGTTGAATTGCGTCCAAAGGGATCTGAGATTTTAGCAATTGCAAAAAGTTCCAATGAGTTTTGGTCTAAAGTGCCTTCAGTTCTTATTATTTTAGCGGGCCAAACAGTTTCATTTTTTTCGTCTAACGCGTCATGCAATGCAATATCAACTGATGGGTCGTCGGGATTTTCAGGTAAATCTAAATGCCGCATTTCTTTGGCACTGATTGGAATTCTTACTTCGGCATAATCCACTGCAAAAATGTTTCCTAGTGGTGTGCTGCCAGAAATTGCCTGACTCACACCGACTAGTCTTTTTCTTACCCGTCCATCGAAAGGAGCTTTTATTTTAGACCTGTCAAAGTTGCGCTCCGCTTGTGCTAATTGAGTTGTCGCGGAATTAACTCGCGCTTCAGCCTCGCGCAGTTGTGGGAGCCTGAGCACTAACTCATTGGGTTCTTCGTCATAGCCGAGATCTTCCCAGTTGAGTCTGGCCTGTTCTGATCTTGCTTTTTCTTGTGCATGAGACGCTGATGCCTGAGCAAGCATTGCTTCTGCACTTGCGACCGAGGTAAGGAAGTCAGCCTCTTCCAATTCGACTAAGATTGTCCCTTTTTTGAAAAAGGCGCCGTCTTCGAATTGAGGGTGTATTTTCACGATCCTTCCGGGCACCTGAGAAGTTAAAGTAACTTCATTGTGAGCATTGATTATTCCATTGGATTCGATGGATGATGTGTAATTTTCAACCTGAAGTTCAATGACTTTGGTTTTAGGTACCTTACGAATACCGGGTGGTTTTTTTGCTTTAGCCGTTGGTTGTTTTATTTGACTGTATATGAGATATCCAAGACCAAGTATGATGACGGGAATAATAATAAATCGTAATGATTGCATTATTATATCCTCATTATCCGAGTGGGACTGGTTGTGATTAGTTGAGCTCAAATTAATTGTTGTTAGTTAAGCTGTTTGTTCTTTTATAAAGTCCTCTTCATTCGAAAGTTTTAAGAATTAATTTTCCGAGGTTAATCTATTAACTCTTACTGATTCAATAGATGATCAGCAATTCTTTTTGGGTCAAATTTCCCTTTTTGATTTTCGTGAATAAGTACTCGGTATTGCATTTTTAGTTTCTCACCTTTCTTAATTAATGTTTTCACGTATGGCTCACGTCGCTCTTGAGGTTGCTTGGGGAAAGGATTAGCAACAAGAACTCCATAGTCTCTGCTGTGAGCCCAGCTTTCTCTTTTATTCTTATTGCTTGGTATAAGAAGTAGGCCAATTCTTTTTCCATCGTGGATTCCTGAATAATCAATCCATTTAAAAGGCTTGCCCCATGTTCCTTTGCCATTTAGATCACCCGTATCATTTAATATTCTTCCATTACCAAACTTAACAGTTAAAGGTTTAGCCATTCTTAAAGCAAGCCCGCTTTCTTCCTGGTCCCCGAAAGCAAATTCTCTTTCATCGTTAAAATATGTAACTGAAATTTCCAAGAGGATACCCTTTGGATGAGAACTAAAGCTATAAGTACTGTCTTCAATGCAGATCGTTTCTGTTGAATTTTCATTTAAGTAGCGATTCCTTGCTGAAAAAAATGCAGTATTTTCATTTAAAGTGGGGTTCATTTTTAAGAACCCTTCAAATTTCACTTTGGATTTAAGTCTCCAATAATCGTTTCCATCAATCCATCCATAACCTAACCATATTCCAGGATGCATATTGGAGTGATCCTCATTTTTAGGAGCTGGAAAGGGTCGGGTGATTGGAACTCCAGACGGAGATTTAATATTTATTAACCCTCTTCTAGTTAAGATTGGATCATCAATCAAGTAAGTGGCTATTGGTTGCTTTCCTAAATTAATAGTGAGTTTATTGGCATTGTTTCTTTCAAAATTAAAACTTCTAGATTCATTAGACTTCTTGCTATTAGTTTTCCTTTGATCAGATAGATACGCAATGATATGAGCCACTTGTTTGGGACTAAGCAATTCAGCAAAGCTTGCAGGCATTGCGGAGATTGGTAATCCTTTTCGTTCAATTATTTCATCTCTTTGAATGTTGACTACGATGCCTCCAGTCATGGCAAGTTTAATTGCGCGTCCAGTCTCCTCAAGAACGATACCAGTATGTATAATTCCACTTTTTAGTTTAAACATTTGAGCGGCGAACCCTTCGGTAATGCTCTGGCTTGGATTGAGTATTGCTTCGGCGAGTATTTTAGGATCGGCTCTATCGCCAATATTACTTAAATCTGGAGCATGGTTTTTACCCTTTCCTGATACTTGATGGCATGAAGAACAATTTGCTCCATAAATACTCATGAATAGGTCTTCGCCTTTCCTTGCATCAGCAAACGGCAATGATTTGATCACTGATTTCACAGTGGTTCTTTCATTTATTTTGCTTAAAAGCTTTGGTTTAGCAGCAATCAAATAGTTTCCTTTTCGCGCATTAATACCTTCTCTATTAGGGCCAAGTTTTACGATGCCTGCAGGAAAATCTTTTTGAAAGACCTTCATTTCTTTTGGATCATCAGTTTTAATTATAAGGTTTGTTTTTTTCCAGTCACTCCTAGCCCATTCTGGTAATTCTTC
>JASLJT010000229.1:0-3238 GCA_030747955.1 Verrucomicrobiales bacterium
TGCAGGAAACCATTATTACGGATGCCGTTATGGATTCCCTGGACGGACTGACCGAAGATGAACTTGTCTCCACTGAGGTTACTAGGTTTGAGCCATGCGCTGAAAGTGTAACTGCCTTCGCCGCTGATGATTTTTGATAAATTAATGCCCGGCACATTAATAAGCCCATCATTGAATTGGGCCGATGTGGCTGGACTTGCTCCTTCCGGTGCTCCTCCTTCAATTCCTAGAGTAGTTTGGTTAGGGCGGGTCACTTCTGCATCATTACCCCAGGATCCTTTATCGATGACTATGTTTTCTCGGTCCCCTTCAAAGTCGTAATAAGCCATCAGAGAAGAAGGGGTACTATTGTCATCTAGTGGATCACTTCCAGTGCTGACTTCGATTCCGTCCAGGTAACCATCACCGTCCGTGTCCGGTTCCGTCGGATCCGTTTTTGCCGTAATTTCGGCTCCATCATTTAAACCATCGTTGTCTGTATCTGCATTCGATGGATCTGTTCCGTCATCAATTTCAGTAAAATCATCTAAACCATCATCATCAGAATCTGATTTGGTCGGATCACTTATCCTCAATTTGTATTCTTCAGCATCAGTGAGTCCGTCCTTATCAAAGTCTGCTTCTTCATTCTTTCCATCAAGATCAGTCAAGTTTCCGGCATACTTTTTCTCCCAAGCATCAATGTATCCGTCCTGATCCGCATCGGCGAGTGAAGCGATGGGACTGCCTCCCTCTGCAAGCTTTAGTATTTCTCCTTCAGAAACGATCTTGTCCCAGATTGCAACTTCATCAAGGAGTCCGAGGTACTGTGATTCACCGTTGTTGCGGGCACCAATGATGAGGTGGCCGCCACCGTTCGGTGGGCGCTGTGATGTTGTTCCATCTAGGACGCCATCGAGGTAGATCATGGCTGTGTCAGTTGCTCCATCGTAGACCCAAGCGGCATGAATCCAGCCGTTCTGATTTTCAGGAGGGTCATAGTCACCGAGATTGGTGTCACTGTTCCAGTCAGCGCCCCAGTGCGCACTGTGCAGGAATCCATTGTTGCGTATGCCATGGTGTATGCCCTGACTAGTTTGTCCGAAGAGGAAACGCTCGCCGTCCAATGCTGAAGGTTTAATCCATGCGCTCATGGTGTAGCTACCATCAGCAGAGTCACGAATCTGCGAGTTTAGATCGATGCTAGGAACGCGGAAGTGCCCCCCAACGAGTTGAGCTGCGGCTCCCGGAGAAGGTCCAGTAGGTGCGCCCTCATCAACGAAATCTACAAATCCAGTCGCTGTGGCTATGTTATCATTGAAACTTTGGTCACTTGCTGTGGCTGACTTGCTCTCGAAGGTATAGTAGGCGATAGGGACAGGTAGCCCAGCAACGCTGTTAGGATTTGTCGGATCTGATCCTTTATCAAGTTCAGTTCCGTCATTAAAACCATCACCGTCCGTGTCCGCGTTTTGTGGATCCGTCTTTGCTTCAAATTCATCTTCGTTAGTGAGTCCGTCCTGGTCAGGGTCAGCTCCCGGATCATCGACATCGTTCGCATCTTCCCACCAGTCAGGTAACCCGTCATCATCATCATCAGTTCCTTCAACGCCGAGTGGACTCGCTCCTCCTTGAGCCAGTGTAAAAATGTCTTCTGTGGATAAGGCTTCGTCCCAGATCGCAATCTCATCAATGAGTCCACGATACCCATCACCGCCACCATTACTTCCACCAATGATCAGGTTTCCGCTTCCATTAGGTTCACGTTTGTTGCCTTCCCAGTCAACTCTACCGTCAAGGTAGATTTTGCCGATGTCAGATCCTCCGTCATAGGTCCATGCCGCATGAATCCAGCCGTCCGCATCTGTTGCCAAGTAGCTATCAAGGTTTGTGGCACCGTTCGTGTCCGCTCCCCAGTGAGCCTGATGAAGGAATCCGTTATTACGGATGCCGTTATGGATGCCCTGGCTTGTCTGACCGAAGAGGAACTTGTTTCCGTTGAGGTCAGAGGGCTTGAGCCATGCAGTGAATGTGTAGCTACCCGAGCCACTGATAATATTACCCAATCCTATGCCCGGGACATTTAAGTGTCCGTCCTGAAAATCAGCAGCCGTAGCCGGACTTGATCCTGCTGGTGCTCCCCCATTGATTCCAAGGACGATCAGTCCTGCTGTCCTTTCCGCGTCATTACCTTGATCACTCTTATCGATCAGCACGTCTCCCGAGTCACCTTCGAAGTCGTAATAAGCAATGGGTTCAGGGGCCTGAGATTTAGCATTCGCTATCAGCAAGATCATCAGTCCCGGGAAAAAAGTTGAACGCACTAGGTTAATTATATTCATAGTAATGGAATCCTTTTTTAGATGATACTATTTTTTACCATCTCAAATCAATAGTTTGCTCATAACATTTTATCAATGTTTGAACTATTTTTGCATTATTTAATTTTTGATTGTCTTAAAAAATAAAAAAACCGTCACAATAATGTGACGGTTTTTTACCTTTTCTTTATTGAAGAATGATTTTTATTTATCTCGCTGGAAAGTATCTCGATTGCTTTCCTCTGTCTTTGAATCATCAGATTCATCATTTGATTCTTCTGGTTCTGGTTCTGGTTCTGGTTCTGGTTCTGGTTCTGAAGAGTTCTTATTGATCACTGTGGCAATACTGCCTTTTTCAAATTCGATCTTTACATTATTATCTACTTTAACGGTGACGCTTTGATTTTTCACGTTAGTGACTAGTCCGTGAATGCCTCCTGCAGTGATAACCTTGTCTCCAGTTCTCATAGCATCTACCTGTAATTGGAGTTTTTTTTGTTTTTGTTTTTGAGGCCGAATTAAGAGGAAATAAAATATAACAAATATTAATATTAGCGGCATGAATGATCCTAGCCCTCCTCCTGGAGGTGCTTGTCCTTCGGCCTGAGCTGTTAAGTAGAAGAGTGTATTAGATAAGTTCATCTGGATAATCAGTTGTGTCAGTTGTGATGTTTTTGCCTTTGCTTGATACGTATTGTGAACCTAAGAAGAAGTAAATCAACTATTCAATAATTCTTGAGAAATCAGGGGTTATTTTTTCTGGCAGTTTTCTTGTAATTCTATCCTCAATTTTCCGAATTCCCCACTTTCTATAGAGTTCCGTGCTCGCTTCATTAAATTTATATAATAATAGAGATTGTGGAGGGTAGTTAATCGTATGCCTAAAATTTCTTCTGATTTTATCAGGTGCCTAATATAGGCCCGGCTAAATCCGTTAC
>JASLJT010000230.1:0-18239 GCA_030747955.1 Verrucomicrobiales bacterium
TTTGAAAAAGAATCTACCGTTGGTGGACGAAATGCTGCGATTACGCGTAACGGCTACAAGTTTGACTTAGGGCCGACATTCTTAATGATGAAGTTCATTTTGGATGAGGTTTTTGAGGAGGCAGGGCGAGACATTGATGATTATCTGGATTTTGTGCGGTTGGAACCTATGTACAGACTTCAGTTTGATGATGTTAGGATAGAGCCTACGACGGTCCGTGAGGCAATGCTTAAGCAGTTAGAGGAAAATTTTCCAGGAAGCTCGGACGGTTATGACCATTTCATGGAGAGAGAATCGGAGAGATTTAATTTAATGTATCCGTGTCTTCAAAAAGACTACTCAACACTTTCAAGTTATTTATCGATGGACCTTATCAAGGCGCTTCCTAAGTTGTCTATCGGGAGGTCACTTTTTGGAGTTTTAGGAGATTATTTTAAGAACGATAAGCTTAAACTTTCATTCACTTTTCAATCCAAGTACCTCGGCATGTCTGCCTGGGACTGCCCCGCTGCATTTGCTATCCTACCTTATGTTGAACATGCCTTTGGTGTTTTTCATGTGACAGGTGGGTTGAGTGAAATATCTGAAGCCATGTCAAAGGTATGCATTGAGCACGGTGTTAATCTTAGACTTAATGCTCCAGTCAATCAGCTCATCCTTGATGGGAAAAAAGTCACAGGTGTTGAGCTCGAAGATGGGGAAAAAGTATTTGCAGATGAGACGGTCCTCAATGCTGACTTCGGATATGCTATGAAAAATCTGGTTCCGCCAGGGGTCCTTAAAAAATACAGTCCAGAGAAGGTCGATTCGAAAGAATACTCTTGCTCAACATTTATGTTGTATCTTGGTTTGGATAAGGTTTATGAGCTGCCTCATCACACCATTTTCTTTGCGAGTGATTATAAAACAAATATCGATGACATCTTTAAGAACAAGGTCTTGTCTGATGAATTATCTTTCTACATTCGTAATGCCAGTGTCACAGATTCGACATTGGCTCCTGAAGGTCACTCATCAATATATGTTCTGGTTCCTGTTCCGAACTGCACTGCAGACATTGAATGGGAAGAGCAAAAGGAACAGTTGAAGGAACGGGTCCTTGATGCAATGGAAGAAAGGGCAGGGATGGTTGATTTGAGAAAGCACATCCGAGAAGAAGTTGTTTTCACGCCGAAGACCTGGATGGATATGAATGTTCAGTTCGGGGCAACTTTTAATCTGGCCCATTCACTTAATCAGATGCTGTACCTTCGTCCACGCAACAAATTCGAAGAATTAGATAACTGTTATTTGGTTGGTGGGGGAACGCATCCGGGAAGTGGCTTGCCAACAATTTATGAATCAGGACGTATCGCGGCTAACCTAATTTCCAATCTTCATGAGGTAGAATACGTTTCAAAGAATGTGCAAATCTAGCGAGTGATTTTATGAACTGGATTCAATTTGGTCGGCTCATTCATTCCATTTATTCACATAATGGGAAATTGCCTGATTTGGATTGGATTCAGAGCCTCGGTCTTCTAGCTGTTAAATTGGGTCAGGTCCATGCACTAAGATCGGACTTTCTAGAACCTGAAAAATGTGAGCATCTTTCTAAGCTTTTCAGGAACAATCATGCGATGGGGTCTGAAGATTTTCTGCAATTGGTGGAATCTACTGCAGTTTCAGACTTTATCAGCCATTTTGAGACAATTGAACCCGACGCACTTGCATCAGCTTCGGTAGGGCAAGTTCATTTAGGAACTCTAAAAGATGGAACGCGGGTCGTGATCAAGGCCGTTAAGAAGGATGTCAGGAAGGATTTTATTGCTGATGTTTCCAGTGTCCGCAGATTATTTGGTTTCATTTCGTTCTTTTACCGCAAGCTTAAGAGAGTAGGTAATCCTGAAGCCATTCTCAATGACATTGAAGAGTACACCTTAAGTGAACTGGATCTTAGAAAGGAAGTGGACGGGGTCAGGGTCCTTGCCTCGATCAGGGATAAGAACAAAGATCAGTATGATTTTTCAAAGTTGTCATTTGCTAAAGTCCATGAGTCGATCTGTAATGAGAATGTCATGGTCAGTGATTTTATTCCTGGCCCGAGCCTCGATGAATTACTCGATCAAGGGAAACTCGATTACGATACGTTGTTGGAACTCTTTAAAATTCATGGCTATTACATGTTTTGTGCTGGGACATTTCATGGTGACCTTCATCCTGGAAATGTTCTGGTCGATGAGAGTCAGGAGAACTTCTATTTTATAGACACGGGCTATATTGGCCATGTAGGACCCAAGATAAGGAAGGGACTTTTCTATTTTTTCAAGGCCCTGACGGAGAATAATTTTACTGAAGCTGCCAATTCTCTTAGTGAAATGGCAGAGGTTCCACTCACTGGTGAAGATATGAAAAAGTTCCAGTCAGATCTCATTAATCTCTATAAAGATTTTCCAGGAAAAAGTGTTTCCGAAATTAGCCTTACTCGGCAAATGATGGAAACAATTAAACTTGGAGTTCAGACTGGAATGGCTTTTGATCAGGGGATCTTCGCTATTGTCCGTAGTTTAATGTATCTTGACGGTATGGTTCTCAGATGCAATCCAGATGCTGTTCTAATGGATGATATTAAGCCTTTCATTGATGGTTTTGATAGATTCATTTAAAACTTTTATACGTATGAATTACCAATATCTAATAATTATACTTTTAATTAATTTGCTATTCGGTCAGCTAGTTCTTTCAGAGACTCGGCATGCTTTTATCGTTTCGGCTGACCCGCAATATATAGCTGAGAAGTCTCCGAATCCAAAGAAGTTGGATCCATTCTCAGAGCAGGCAAATTCCCGTTTTTTGAAACTCATTAAATCTTTTGCTGGTACAAAGATTCCCGATTCATGTGGAGGCGGATCAGTCGATGATAAAATACTTGGTATTCTAGTTGCCGGTGATCTCATTGATAGCGCAGACAAGAATGGTGGCGATTACCCCGCCATGCAGCGTTTCGAGTGGGCCCGCTACAAATCTGACTATGGGCTCAACGGTCAGGGCGGAAAGGTTCCTTTTCCCGTTTACGAGTTGCATGGGAATCATGATGGTCCACAAGGAGACACATTCATTATCAAAGAAATTATTGAGAGGAACCGTGTCCGTGCAGGTGTCGTTAACAGATCCAAGAACGGACTCCATTACAGTTGGGACTGGGGCCCGTTACACCTGGTAAATCTAGGCATGTTTGTCGGAGGAGGAGAAACTCGTCGGGAAGGGCATCACTATGCTCCGCGCGGCAGTTTAGAATTTCTGCAAGTGGACCTTGCCAAGCACGTGGCTGATTCAGGAAGGCCCGTGATTATTTCTTTTCACTTACATCCTAACAGTTCGGAATATGATTGGCCAAAAGAGGATCTTGCCGCTTTTATGAATACGATTCAAAAACATAACGTTGTAGCTCTTTTTCATGGCCATACGCATGGGTCGCCTTCGAGGAAGTTACAGTGGAACGGCACGCAGTTCGGTAAAAAATTACCGAGGGGGATTGATGTGTTTAATTGTGATGATTCGGGAGCAGCAAAGACGGACCGGAAAAACCCAGGTAAGGCCGTCGGGATAAAGCACGGATTCCTTTACGTTGAATTAATTGATCGTGACGGGGACGCGAAGGATGAATTTACAGTCCGCTCAGTTGCGACTGATGACAACTGGGCAACGCACCGATGGGATCGTATCTGGACAAAATCGGCGAAGATACCCAACGGTACCGCGAAACCAAAAAGTTCCTAATAGATTAGGGCTATTCGAATGAGATTAAAGTTTTACGCTCCTTGATAGGGTACCAGGAATCAATTTCTTTGACCAGTTCTGCTACTTTCTTTGGATTGTCTTTAGCGAGGTTCTTTTTCTCGTGAGGGTCAGAACTAAGATTAAATAGTTGCGGCCTTTTTTCAGTCCGGGGGTGTGTTGATTTGTATCGGTTCACTTCTCCATCATAGGTTAAAAGAAGTTTCCATTTATCCTTAATTGCCCACCTAAAGAGTAGGGTAGCCTCAGGTTTTTTTAGATCAGCAATGTCATGAGCAAAACTTTCTCCAAAGATAGTATCTCTCTTGATTGGGCTCTGATTTTCAAGGTGAGGAAGTAGGTTGATTCCGGGTAAATTTTCCGGGATTTTTGAGCCTGCCGCAGACAGGATAGTTGGTACGAGATCGATACTGCTGACTAATTCATTCCTCTCTGCAGGTTTGATTTTTCCTGGCCATCTGAACATGATTGGAGTTCTTACCCCTCCTTCGTAAGGGGTCTGTTTGGACCTTGAGTCGTAACCTCCACGTTTCGGGTTTTGGATCCATCCGTTATCCGTGACATAGACAATGATGGTATTGTCACGATCGCCACTCTCATCAACAATATCGAGTAATTGACCACACGTTTCATCGAACCAGTCACACATTGCATAGTATTTTGCGATGTGTATTGACCTTCCGTCTTTAGTGTATTTTTTGAGGAGTCTTTGCGGAGGATTGTGTGGAGTGTGTGGGAGGAAAGGAGCGTACCAGAGAAAGTAAGGTTTTTTCTCATCTTTGGCCATTTTAACAAAATTTTTGATGGGCTTCATTCCGGTGCGTCCGATCCTTAGTCCATCGTCACCGTGTCGGCCACCAGGTTCCGGAAATCCTCTAGTCATGCCATGGGTGAATCCTGCTCTTTTAAAATTTCCTTCCCAATATTTACCGCTCTGATGGCTTAAGTAATTTTTGGTAGAGAGTAGTTCAGGTAGCGTATCAAACTTATCAATAAAGGAGATGATTTGGGATCGCCTTTCATTATAAAGTTTTGAATTCCGTTCTGCATATTTAGGAGATGGATCATTGCCCGTAATTTTATGGGTCGAGGCATAGTGGCCTGTGAGGAGAGTTGCTAGGGATGGTCTGCAAAGTGCAGTTGGCACATATCCTCTTTTGAAAAGAACGCTCTCTTTAGCTAGCTTATCAATGTGTGGCGTCTTGATATCTGGATGACCCATGAATCCGTAGTCAGTCCATGCCTGATCATCCGAAATTATAAGAACGATGTTCGGAGTAGAGGCCGAGACGGCTGAAATTATGGCCAAATAGATAAGGAGTAAAATGCGCATGCTCATTGTTTTACATACACTGATCAAGAAATCGAGTTTTTTCCTGATTGGATTCCAATCAATAATTGGTAATAGGATAATTTCTATTCTCTTGAAAAGAGGAAGTTTCCAATCCATGCACCGGTCAGTGCGCCTCCGCAAGGTGCAAGGATATAGACGGTGAGCCATCCGATACCATTATGGGAGAATGGTACCGTTCCCCAACCAGCAATGGCTGAAAAGAATCGAGGAGCAAGGTCCCTAGCCGGATTGAATCCTGCTTGTGTTAGGGGGGCAAAAACACAGATCAGTGTCGTCAGTGCCATTCCGATGGCGATTGGGGTCATTGGGCCGGGACCTGATTTATTTTCTTTGGCAGTGAACCCGAAAATTACAAGAGCTAGTAAAAGTGTACCTAAAAATTCCGCACAAATGGCAGTCATGTGTGATACCGGCTCCGCGAAGTATTCACCAAAAATTCTCGCAGTGGCGATACTTTCAGGCTCTCCTCTAGTGATGTGTCTTGTTTCTTCGAAAGCGCTGATTTGGTTTTCAAAGAGAAAGAAAACTGTCGATGCTGCAATGAATGCTCCAAGCAATTGGGCTGCAAAGTAACCTGGGATCCGGCGCTTTGGAAAGTCTGCCTGGAATGCGAACGCGAGTGTGATGGCCGGATTAAAGTGGGCTCCACTGTGGTGGGTCGTTAAATAGATTGCGCAGGCAAGGCCCAGTCCCCACACTGCTGCTATTTGAAAAATTCCTTCCGTAGCATCAGTGGTCACGGAACCGGCAACAATTCCTAGTCCTAAGAAGACCATGATGAAGGTCCCAATGACTTCGCTGGCAAACCACTTCGGCATACTTATTGATGATTTCTGTTAATAATTATTCTGTACGTGCTGAACGTATTCCTGCCGCGTACGCTTCGAATACCAGTTTAATTTCGTCTCGTACCTGTCGGAACACTTCCATAATTTCATCTTCACTGCCCTCAGCATGAGCTGGATCTTCAAATCCCCAGTGATATCGTTGGGTCTGACCAGGGTAGGTCGGGCAGGCCTGATCTGCATTACCGCAGACCGTGATAACTGTGTGGATTTGCTGTTCTAAAAAATCATTCATGTGCTTCGAAGTATGATCGGATATATCAATTCCGATCTCTTCGAGTGATTCTATTGCCTTCGGATGCACGTACCCGGAAGGATCTGATCCTGCACTTGCTACTTCAATGAGGTCTGATGCAGTATTGCGCAAGATACCTTCAGCCATATGGCTACGGCACGAGTTTCCGGTACATAAGATGAGAACTGTAGGATTTTGCATAGACGGTAAATTAGTTATTGGAAGGGCAGCAGGCGGCCGATGTGTCCATCTCATGGAGATGCTTAAGATCAGTCCTGAAGGTGGGATCTTCACTGATCAGATCCTGTAAACATTTAAGATTATTTTCGAGGATAGGATTTGTCTCCTTTGTGATCCGATAAATCATCCAGTTTGCTCGCCTCTCAGATTCGACCAGACCATGGGACTTTAGGTAAGCCAGGTGCTTGGATACCTTGACCTGGGTCTCTCTCAATATTTCCTGTATATGGCAGACACAAAGAGCTCCATCACTTAAAAGATTAAGGATTCTTAAGCGGGTCTTATCGCAAAGGCAGCGGTAAACTTGGCACAACTCATCAGAGTTCATTTAATAATATTCCTACATAAGTATATACCTGTAAAGGAATATTATTTTTAATAGTTGTAAGATCTACTGCCGCATCACAGCTTTAGTCTTTGGGCTGGTGCTTCTCAACCCATGCTGGGTATTCGACCTTCAGAAGCTCCTCTGGCCAGCGGCCTCCAATCCATAAGTGGCCGATGCGCTTGGTATGACTCAGTTCCGAGAGTTTGTATTTCACGACTCCCTTTTCGATAAACATGGGCCGGTCAGTTCCGATCTCGTAGTAGCGTGCCCAGATCGGCGGTGCCTCCGGGTCCACAACGATTTTTCGGTCCACGCCTCCGGGCAGCGACTTCTCCTCGAAGTTGAGGACGCGGATCCCGGTTATCTTAACTTTTTTGAACCATTTTACCGCACCTGCGATCGCTGCCATAATTTCGGGCGAAGGGCTATCGATTGACATGAGATAGCGGATAACGCCTACGCTCTCTGCTCCGGACAGGGACGGGTTCTCAGAGATGCGGCCCTGAGCCGGTTCTAGCGTCCGTTGGTCATGTTGTTGGCACCAGGTAGTCTTTTTTCCATTGACTATAATCTGGCATTTGAGAATACATTCCCGGCCCTTCGTCACCGCGGCCTGACATTTTCTCAGGAGTCTGTCATCAGCAAGATCATAAGCAGGTCGGCGATGCACGACATCGTCGAGGATCGCAATGGCTCCGATCATAGCGCCATCGTTGAAAGTGATCCGGCTCGAGTATCCTGGCCTGAGAGGATAGAACTGCGGCCAGCCACCGTTTGGATACTGTGCTTTTAGTAAGTAGCGAAGCCCCTTCAAAAATCCGTCCTTGTACTTCCTTTGTCCCGTCGCAGCGTGGACCTTGGCGAGAAAGCGCATTTCAGACCATGTCGCGTCATTATCTAGGGTGCATGGATACTTGAGCTGTTCGAGTGATTCTTTGTGCTTTTTTTTCTCCTCTTCACTACGGACATCGATCGCGGCATTTCCGGAGGGATGGATGCTTCCGTCGTTTTTGTACCAACCGCCTAAATTCGACTGAAAGTAGAGTACGTTGTTTCCGATGCGTTTTGCTTCGGGAGTCTTGTACCAGTCTCCTTCCTGATTCGCGCAGTCACGCCATGAGATAGCACTAGCTGACATGGTAACGAGCCAGAGGCACGTGACGAACCCAATGAAGAGCATTTGTTGTGAAAGGCTGAGCCTTTCTATTGAGATATTTGGTCTCATACGTGCATTGTAAAGGTTTGTGTATTGCCTTAGAAGCGATTTCAGCTCACTTTTGCCAAGTACAAATGAAAAGATCTTACCGTTTATTGATTCTATCGCATTCAATATTCCTGACTACAGTCGTATTTCTTATTGCTTCATTTCCATCGCTCATATTATCTGCTGAGAAAGGTCCGCCAAACATTCTTTTTATTCTTGCTGATGACTTGGGATATGGCGATGTGGGTTGTTATAATCCGAAATCAAAAGTGCCGACTCCTCACTTGGATCAGTTAGCACTTGATGGAATCCGTTTCACTGATGCACACAGTCCTTCTACGGTATGCACTCCGACACGATATTCTGTTTTGACTGGTCGGATGGCTTTTAGAACGGGAATGAGAGGAGTTTTTACAGGAGCAGGTGGCCCTTGCATGATTGAGGAGGGTAGGATGACTATCGGAGGAATGCTTCAGGAACGTGGTTATAAGACGGCCCTTTTTGGGAAGTGGCACGTTGGTATGACTTTCTATGACAAGGGAGGGAAGCCAATTAATAAAAATGGTCTCGAGGCAGTAAAGAAAATTGACTATTCAAGAGTAATTCCAGACGCGCCCATTCACCGAGGCTTTGATTTTTTCTACGGTAGTGTTTGCTGTCCTACAACTGACTGGCTCTATGCCTTTATAGATGGTGACCGTATTCCTGTTCCTCCAACGAAAATAATTGATCGTGGTCCACTTCCCAAGCATCCATACTCGCAAGATAATCGACCAGGAATGATTGCTCCAGGGTATAAGATGGAGGAGATCGATTTGCAGTTCCTTGATAAGAGTTTGGAATTTCTTGATCAACATGCCAAGGCCAAGACCAAGTCGCCTTTTTTCTTATTCCACTCGACCCAGGCCGTGCACTTACCTTCTTTTCCTGCTGATCAATTCAAAGGAAGAACCAAGGCTGGACCGCATGGTGATTTCATTTTTGAGCTGGATCATATTGTCGGTGAGCTTCTTGGAGCTCTTGATAAGCATGGGTTTGCCGATAATACGGTAGTGATTTTTTCGAGTGATAATGGTCCAGAGGTTCCGACCGTCTTATCGATGCGTAATGATCACAAGCATGACGGTGCTAGGCCGTGGAGGGGCGTCAAAAGGGATAACTGGGAAGGAGGTCATAGGGTCCCCTTCATTGCTCGCTGGCCCGGTAAGATTAAGCCGGGTTCGACAAGTTCCCAGACCCTTTGTCTCACGGATCTAATGGCAACTTGTGCGGCTATTACTGGTGCAAAGATTCCCGAAAAGGCTGGTGAGGACAGTGTGAACATGCTACCTGCCCTACTCTCAGAGGATCAGGGTAAACCAATCCGTAAGTACACATTGCATCAGACGATCAGTTTAGCATTGGCCATTCGTCGTGGCCCATGGAAGTACCTTGATCACAAAGGGTCCGGAGGAAATAACTATACTCGTGCCGGTCGTTGGGGGATGAAAAAGTATATAGTTCCAGAGAAGGCTCCTCAGGCTCCTGGTCAACTGTATAATCTCAACAGTGATCCCGGAGAGACCGAAAATCTGTATTATAAAAATCCAGAAATTGTTAAGGAATTAAAAGAAAAGCTTGAGCAGTTCAAAGAGAGTGGCCGGAGCGCACCTCTTTTTTGATCACCGGTCACCAGATTGACGCATGGCACCAGTTGTTCCATGACGGAGACCAGTAGAGTGCCCCCCCTTGTCAGTTCCACCTCCCTGACGAGCCGCCGTTGCGCCGCCCGACTCAACATCGCCGGCTTCGATAAGCTTTACCAACGGAGGATGCTGCAGTGCCTTCGCGTTTACCTGGCCGGTTTTCCCGGGTCCTAAAAACAGCTTCTTCCCGCCGGGCAGTGGAATCCTCAGCGGCTTCTTGGTTTTATTTATAATATCCATGAGCGAGCGCAGGATAACATGAACTGGGCCATCGTCCAGTTTTCACAGTCCTTTCTCTACTGACGAGGATGAAAGCGATGTTTGTTATTAAGTGGAAGGTCCTTATATGCCTAAATAAAGATCCCGGCCCTTGGCAAGTGCGGCAATTTTCCTATCAGCGACACTCCTCTTAAGCATCCAAAAACCACAGTCAGGATGAATGTATTTTACCCGCCCCTGACCGAGGGAATTTTCAGCCTTTTCAATTGATTGGGCAATCTCCTCAGCAGTTTCTACGTGATTCATCTTAATATCGACGACGCCGATCCCAATGCCGATTTCAGGTTTAATCTCCTTCAAAGCTTCAAGATCATCATCGGGCCGATGAGCAAGTTCGAGAACTAGATGATCACAGTTAAGAGAATTAAGAAAATCGATTAGAGGCTTCCACTTACCTGATTGTATTGTCTGTCCGCCGTAATTTCCGAAGCAGAAATGTACAGCGGTCTTTCCATTGAATGCATCGAGGACCCTATTAATTGCTTCGGCTGCGAGTGGTCCATGCTCAGGGCTTCCTGGTATATTAGCCTCGTCAACCTGAAGACACTCACAAGGACAGTCTTTGACCTGTTCAGCCAATACGTCTGCGATTGCTAACGTTAGGGCATCAAAGTCTTTGTAGTGATTGTCCAGAAGAGTTCTCGAAAGCATGTAGGGGCTAGTTACTGTAAATTTAAAATCTCCACCAGATACGGATCCTGCTCGGGCACAATCCTCAATCAGATTAAGGGAACCGCTGTTCAGAGCTGATCGTACCGCAGCTGCCGGCTTGGCTCGGAATCCCATCTCTTGTTTTTCTCGGAAAGCCTCAGTGTCAGTACGGCCGATAGAGCTATCGCATCCACCCATTGGCTTTAGGAAATATTCTATCATCCCGTTAGTGTCCGGATGATTTATATCGAAACGGTAAAGCTCACCATCAGTTGGTAAATCGATGCCTGCGGACCGTTGCGTATCAAAAATAACCCGAGTCGCATCAATAACCGCCTGCTCTGAGGGTAGGGCTGATAGCCATTGTGGTACGGGATATGATCCGACAGTTGTAGTTAGGATACTTGGTTCACTCATGTGATAAAATATTTAGGAAAGGTCACGTTCAAAACTTTCGATATGTGAAGGGTCAACTCTTCTTGTTAATTTACTGACAATGACAAATACTAGCACGTTAAACGTAACTGCCAAGCAACCAAGGTCGATGAGGCGCTTAATGTATTGAATGCCTTCCTCAGAAGAGAAAAGATAAGCCGACAGCACCACTGCTCCGCCAGTACACATGCCGGCGATGGCTCCGGTCCGAGTCCCTTTACGTATGTAAAGAATGTCAATTGCTGCAGGAACTAACTGACAGGAGAAGGCCATGGCCAGAAAAAAGAATTCTGCGATGGTTTGTAGAAGACCCTTTCCAAAGTTAGTATTTTCTCCAAGAGAAACAATACCGAGAGCTATTGCGGTCGTGATTATAATTACAGCACGGCCAATCCATGCACGTTGTTTTTCATTAGCATTTGGATTAATTCGATCGTAAAAATCTCTCGTAATGACTCCTCCGAGGGCATGGAGGTTGCTATCAGCAGTGCTCATTGATGCGGCCATGATAGCGACCATGATGATTGATACCAATATCACTCCAAGGCCTCCAAGCATTGCGGGTAATTGTTCGCTTAACATAAATACCGCAATCTGATCTGGTTTGTTCAGTCCTTCAGGCAAGTTCTCAGCGATCAGTGGCAGATTGGGATCAATGGGTGGGTGTACGGCTCTACCTACCAAACCAACCAGCATTACGCCGAAAAGGAAGCATGCCGGTAAAACGACGGCAAAAATCACAGCACTTTGACGAAGGGTTTTAGAAGATTTAGCAGCGTAAAAACGCATCCATTGTGCTGGTTGAACGATGCTTGCCAGTGAGCCAAATAAGCAGAAAGTGAGGATCCACCATGGGTTCCACTTAGATTCTTTTGGGTCGTGCATTGTGAGTTGCTTGGGGTCAAGTTCAGCGACCTTACTAAAGAAAGGTTCGACTCCTCCTAAACTTACAACTACTGCAGCACCGGCCAGTAAAGCGCCGGACAGTAGGAGGATGCCTTGCAGCACATCAGTCCATGCAACGGAACGCATTCCGCCGACTAGCACGTAAATGAGGGTGACTAAAGAGAGAGCAGCTGCTCCAAAGTCGAACATATTTTCACCGAACAGTTGTTGGGCGAGCATTCCGCCGGCCTTGATCTGAATGATGATGTATGGAAGGACATAGAGTATACCCAATACTGCGACCACGAACCGGATTCCAGTTCCACCGTAATATCCTGCTATCATGTCTCCAGGAGTCACATAGCCCCTAGCTTGACCGAGTTTTCGTATTCCGTTCCCGAGTAAATAGACGGCTGCTCCAGCGACTGGTAAATTGAGAGCAAGGAACATTGAGGAAATGCCATTCTGGTAGACTAGGCCTGGAAAACCAAGTAGGGCAACGCCGGAGAAGAAAGTGGCCATGATTGTCAGTGAGGTGACCAGCAGTCCCTGGCCCCGTCCTGCAAGATAATAGTCCTCCTCAGTGCCTTTGCTTTTCAGGTACCCGAAAATGCCCAGTCCGAGTAGGATTAATAAATAGATGACCAGGACAATTTTCGGAGTGTGCCCAAGATCAGTACTAGATAACAAAATGATTAGATTACTCATTCTCTTGCCTCTTTCCCCATAAAAAACGAGCAGCGATTAGAATCACTGCTGCTTCGACAAAGAACCAAAGAACGACCCAAACGTACAGAGCCGGCATGCCAAACCAGAACTTAGGCTCTGATCCGGGCGAATTGATCATCAATGATCCAGGTCCTGGGCCCATGATTAATGCGATTAAAAATATTGCAACCAAGGTAAAAGCCATGGTTTTGTGTTTTTGCTGTTTGTTGCCCGGCATACTCTCTGATAATCTTTTATTTGAAACGAACATGAGCAACTTGTCGATTCTCTATTTGAGTCGCATGCTTATTTAAAAGATGTCAATCACTATAGAGAATTTCGAGTTTCGTACACGCCCAATGAGAACGCGGTTCCCTTTCCGTTATGGAATTGCTGCCATGACTGAGCTCCCACATGTTTTTCTTCATATCACTTTGGACTTGAATGGGGAAAAGATTGATGGAATTGCCTCAGAGGGATTACCGCCTAAGTGGTTCACTAAGAATCCATCAACACGATTTGAAGAGGATTTGCCTCAGATGTATCAAGTGCTTGAGAAGGCTATTTCTTTTGGTTTAGATCAAGAATCGGAATCGGTTTTTGCTTTATGGAAAAAGATTTACGATTGTCAGGATAGTTGGGCTAAAACAGAAAAAGTCCCTCCTCTCCTTGCTCACTTAGGAACTTCGTTAGTGGAAAGAGCAGTTATTGATGCTTTTTGCCGAGGAGCACGATGCACTTTTTCTGAGGCTCTTAGAAACAATCAATTTGGCATTACCTTAGAGTCTATTCATTCAGAGTTGAGAGGATCTAATCCTGTTGAATGGTTACCAAAAGAACCTGAAAAATCTATCATTGCGCGTCACACCATTGGCCTTGGAGATGCTCTCACCGCAGATGACATTGAGAAGGAAGAGTTGTGCGATGATGGATTGCCCCAGGCATTAGATGACGCTATCCGTTATTATAGTCTTACACACTTCAAGGTTAAATTGTCCGGCAATCTGGAATCAGATCTTCCGAGATTAAGAGGAATAGCCAAGACGCTTCGGCAATTGGTCCCGGAATTTAAATTCACTCTGGATGGTAATGAGCAGTACCCAAACGTCATGGATTTTCGAGAACATTGGGAACGATTTCTCGAAGATCCAATCTTAGAACGTTTTCTTAGTGACTCGCATTTACTTTTTGTAGAGCAACCCATTCATAGGGACTTTGCTTTGCATGAGTCAGTCAGGCAAGAGATAGAATCTTGGGAATCTGGACCTCCGATGATTATAGATGAATCGGACGGCGAATTGGACTCACTCCGCAGGGCACTTGAGTTAGGGTATCGCGGAACGAGTCATAAAAATTGTAAAGGTGTATTCAAGGGAGTTGCCAATGCCTGTTTCCTTGAATACTTGCGGCGAGAAGGAACGGGTCCATGGATTCTGAGTGGTGAGGACTTGGCAAATGTTGGTCCTGTGGCTCTACTCAATGATCTTGCAGTAATGTCTTCGCTGGGTGTTCAGCACGTTGAACGTAACGGGCATCATTATTTTTCAGGACTTTCTGTTTTTCCCAGATCCTTACAAGAAGATATATGTGCAGCGCATCCAGACCTCTATGAGTGGATTGATTCAGGGTTCGCTTCGCTTGTCATGAAGGAAGGTTCGATTTTGGCCGAATCTATCATTTCTGGCCCTTTTGGTTGTGCAGTGGCATTGTCAGAGGAAATGCTGCGTAATTTAGGTGATTCGGGTCTAAATTCAGGTCAATTCAGTAATTAAATCCTTTAAGATAAAGCTATTTTTTAGTTTTTTATGGTGGTCAGCATTTTTTTGGCTAAGCATTTCAATAATAAATAAAACCTATATAAAAAATGACTCGTACAGTAACTCTCCTCCTTTTCCCTATAGTGGCTTTTGTATCAGCTGCAATGTTTTCATTTGCTGAAGAAAAAAAAGCGACACCGCCGATCAAGGCACTGCTAGTTACTGGGGGAGGATACCATGATTACAAGGGTCAGGAGAAAATATTAACTGAAGGAGTCAGTAAAAGATTTCCAGTCAAATGGGGAGTCATTCACAAAGATGCTAAAGGTACTAAGGAGGCTCTCAGCAAAAAAGGATGGGCGGACGATTATGATATCGTAGTCTATAATCTTTGCCACGCGCATGAGACGGATGCCTCGTTCGTGGAATCTCTCGCAAAAATCCATGATTCAGGAAAGCCAGCAGTGGCTATCCATTGTTCGATGCATTCATATCATTGGAAAATCCCGGGTGAAACGAAGCACTGGCCAGCAATGCTTGGAGTTACTTCGCCTCGCCATGGAAAGCATGCGCCGATCACGATAACCAATGTGAAGCCGGATCACCCGGTCATGAAAGGGTTCCCTAAAAAGTGGGTCACTCCGAAGGGAGAGCTTTACCATATAAAGAAAACTTGGCCAAGTGCAACGGTCCTGGCCAAGGGCTCAATTGATAATGGTAAGTCCACGCATGATTGTGTTTGGGTCAACAACTATGGGAAGGGTAGAGTATTTGGAACGACCATAGGTCACCACAATGAAACTATGCAGGCTAAAGAATATCTTGACCTTGTTAGTAACGGTATTTTGTGGGCAACTGGGCGTGTGAAATAATCTTGATTTGATTATCATTCAGTAGTCGCTTCTACCTCACCCTTAAGTGCAGATTCAAGGGCGTGCCATGCTAGCGTTGCGCATTTGACTCTTGCGGGAAATTTTCGAACTCCTACAAGTGCGGCCATCTCTCCATGCTGTACTAAGTCGATTTCCGGCTCTTCGTCTCCTGTCAGTAGGGCCTTGGTTTCTTCAATTAGTTTTTCTATTTCAGTAATTGTTTTCCCCTGAATCATTGTTGTCATTATTGATCCAGAGGCACTCGAAATGGCGCACCCTTCAGTTTTACAAGCGATTTCATTTACCTGTTCGTCTGGTTTTCTGATATAAACCGTTAGCTTATCGCCACACAATGGATTGAAGCCTTCGGCCTGATGAGTGCAAGGAATGAGTGGTTCTCCGTTCCTAGGACGTTTGTTGTGAGCAAGAATAATTTCTTGATAAAGGTCACTCAGGTCTTCCATTCAGTTACAGTTGCTTAGGATTCAAAGAATGCGCCGATTTCTTTTAGCGCTTCTGTTAATTGATTGATTTCATCAAACGTATTATAAAAAGTCAAAGAAGCACGTGTTGTTGCACTGAGTCCGAACCTTTTCATAAGGGGTTGTGCACAGTGATGACCAGCGCGAACAGCAATGCCCTTTGTGTCTAGTATTGTAGCGATATCATGAGGATGCGCCGAATCAATAGTGAAAGAGAGGACTGGCACTTTATGCTTTGCTGTTCCAATCATTTTTATTGAGGGAATTTCCCCTAATGATTCATTAGCATGATTCATGAGGAGAGATTCTTTTTTATGGATCGTTTCCCAGCCGATGTTTGTAACATAATCAATTGCTGCTTTGAGCCCAATCGCTCCACTAATGTTTGGGGTCCCTGCCTCGAATCTTTCTGGAGAAGGACGGAAAGTAGTTCCATCAAAGCTGACAATTTCTATCATGTCACCACCTCCCTGATAAGGCTTCATTTTATTGAGCAGGTCCTTGCGTCCATATAAAACTCCAATACCATCAGGTCCAAATAATTTGTGAGATGAAAAAACATAAAAATCACAGCCAAGATCTTGAACGTCCACTCCCTGATGAGCCACCGCTTGAGCTCCATCGATGAGAACAGGTATTCCTTTTCGATGTGCGATCTCTACCATTTCTTTGGCCGGGTTAATTGTTCCTAGTGCATTGGATACATGTACAAATGCCACTAGCTTTGTACGTTCATTCAGTAATGATTCAAATTTCTCCAGATCCGTTTCGCCCTCGTCTGTGATTGGTGCTGGAACGACTCGCGATCCATTTTCGCCAGCGATTAACTGCCAAGGGACAATGTTAGCGTGGTGTTCCATTTCTGTTATCAAGATTTCGTCGCCCGGCTCAAGTCTTTCATTGCAGAAGCTTCTCGCGACTAGATTAATTGCTTCGGTTGCTCCCCGAACAAAAATAATTTCATCGTCATGATTTGCATTAATAAAATTTGCTACGCATGACCTAGCCTCATCGTATAAGGTTGTAGCATTCATACTCAGATAGTGAACGCCGCGATGTATATTGGCGTTCTCTTTGGACAAGAAATCAGATAAGCGATCTATGACCGCCTGGGGCTTCTGAGTGGTGGCAGCATTATCGAGATAAATTAATGGCTTCCCGTTAACCTCTTGGTTAAGGATTGGGAAGTCTTTTCTGAGATCTGTATCTTCTTTCATCTATCCAACTCTCTTTAAATGAAGCTTACGATGGAAATATTCAAACGGATTTCTAGTTTTAAGCTTTAGTATTGTTTGTTTCTCTGGTCTATGGGAGCCTTAAATATAGTATATGTCTAAGTCAAAAGTATTAATTATTGTGGGTGATGCCAGTGAGACGTTGGACACAATGTATCCTTTTTACCGCCTTCAGGAGGATGATTTTATTCCTGTAGTCGCCGGTCCTGAAAAAAAATTATACCAGATGGTGATGCATGAAGTTAAGCCTGGCTGGACAATTACGAAGGAATGGGAAGGTTATACGATACAGGCAGATACAGCATTTGATGAAATTAATCCTGAAGAATATCTTGGTATTTTTTTTAGTGGGGGCCGGGCCCCTGAATACATAAGAGATAATCCGGATCTGATAAGAATAACGCAGTGGTTCTTTGATAATGATAAACCTATTGCCAGTGTCTGTCATGGTGTTGAGATACCTGCACGTGCTGATAGGGTTCGCGGTAGGAGAATGGCCACGGTTCCAAAGTGCCAGTTCGACTTAGAAGTGTGTGGTGGGATTTTTGTGGATGAGCCATGTGTAGTGGATGGTAACCTTGTTTCTGGAAGAACATTTCATGATAACGGGCAATACCTTGGCCACTGGATAAAAATGCTCATTGATGAGAGAGAGAAGATTGCATGAGAGGACAGTGATTTGACTGATGGATCGTAGAAATTCGATAAGAGCGATAGGAGCATTGGCAGGAAGTGCTGCCGCGTCTTCCCCGCTCATTGCAGGATCAGATAAGTTTAGGCTCCGCTATATACTTTCATCAGCCATGTATGGTTACATGCCACTCGAATCTATTTTACCCCAAGTTTCTCTGACAGGTTCCGAAGCCATTGACGTGTGGTGCAAAGTTCATGGAAACCAGAGAGAGCAAATAGATAAAATGGGTCACTCAGTTGCCAAGGATTTGTTGGCGAAAAATAAAGTTAAAGCTGCAGTGTTCACACGGTACCCTCTCGGTCCTTTTGGTCTCATTGAAGAGATGAGAAAGATTCGGAAAAATTTTGGTGCTGAAATTATTGTTTGCGGCACAACAGGTCCAGCAGAAGTGAAAGGAAAAGAAGCAAAGAGGATAGTCCAGGAATTCCTTGAAAAAATGAAATCTCACATTGCTGTTGCTGAGGAATTAGGAATGACTATTGCTGTTGAGAACCATAGTCGGCAGTTTTTGTATCATCCGGATTCATTACGTTATTTTGCAGAATTGAACGAGTCTAAGAATTTGGGTGTTGC
>JASLJT010000231.1:0-11677 GCA_030747955.1 Verrucomicrobiales bacterium
AAAGATTCCGATCAAAAACATGGCCGAAATGAATGATCCGATTCCAATGAGAGTCCTCAAATAAATGGGCATCTGGTTCTTCTGGATCCGCTCAGAGGCCACTTCGCTGGCATTATCCTTATCGATCGGAAAAGACTCCGCTAGCGAATTAATCAGACCGGCTGCGGTCATTTCTGTTCCTTTCTCAGTCATGCGAAATTGGGATCTCCTCTCCGTTGTCTTTAACAATGCCCCGTAACCCGATACGAAAACGGTTCAATAACACAAAACTTCCCCAAAAAATGCCGACGCTCATAATAAAACCAATGATCGGTATTGCACTATCATCAGGACCTATAGTGATCATACCACACACCAAGACCAGCACATCGACTGCGAGCACAAAGAGCGACAATGACCATAAGTCCGTGGCTCTTTTTGAAAAGTACCAGATCCCGGATCCGATCAGGAAAAATTCAATAATCATCAGGTAAGGGTCAAGAACACCGTCCGCTCCATGACCATTGATAATATGACCGTAAGTCATGCAAGCATGGACCACAGACACGTAAAGAGTGAAAAGGACCAGTGAAAAACGGAACCATGAGGCTCTGACCCAGTTCCACGAAGGACGGCCCTCTGTGAATCGGGTCATAAAGACAAGGACTGAAAGGAAAATAAAAAGTGCAATACTGTTAACAGCCAGGGAAGGCTCATCAAAATAGAGTGAACTCCACTGATCAGCCTCAGTGCCCAAATAGATATTAAAGAGGAAAATCCAGACCGCCCATAATGGAAGGAACCTAGCGAGGAGCACTACCGGTAACGGGAACAGAACGAGTCGCCTAAAAAACCAGACCGAGTCCGCGTCGAGCTGATATGTCTGACTCATAATGACCAGGACCCCTTCAATGCCCAAGACGACTCCAAAAGCAAAGAACTTACCTGGTAAAGTCCCGAGTCCTTTCCACCACATTCCGGCAGCACAGCCGACCATGACAATCTGTGGTATTAAGAGCCTTAACATTTTGCCTAAGTCCTGCCAATTAGCGGCAATGACCATAATGAAGCCGAAAACGAAGAATGCCCCGGCCGCACCCAGAATAGTTCGCAGGACAAGTTCCCGGGTCGAGGTCCTTGGATAGAGAAGATTAAAAGCGTTCCTCCTCGCCTCCTTGTCAATGACTCCTCGCGCAAAGAGAAGGTCCACGAGTGGCCTGTCCGCTGGCAGATTATCTACCGTAGTTGGCTCGTCACTTCCGACTATGTCCCTCAGAGTACTCAATTTTTTATAGATTAACTGCTTACAATTACGTCTTAAGAATAGGGCTCATCCGCTGGTTCTGGAAATTGATTATTTCCATACTTTCATTAAGCCTAATGATGATTGAAGAACCGTGCCAGACCATGTTATTGTCAAAACCTCATGGAAGTTGAAAAAGTGAAGTATATTATATGGGCCGCGGACATGGACCGTTGCGTGAATTTTTATACCGGCCTCTTCGGTGGATCCGTGACCCGCCAAAACGAACACATTGCGGAGGTTCAGATTGGCCAGTCACTGATCGGCATTCATAGCGGGGGCGAAGGAAAGAAAACTTGGACCGGGATCAGTTTTCAAGTCCCGGACGTGGTCGAGGGTGCCAAGGAACTTGTCAGTGCCGGTGGAAAATTGAGCCGCGAACCTGAACCTGAGGATGGTGAACCTCCTCACCTTGCCATGTGCGAAGACACTGAAGGTAACCAGATCATGCTGACCCGCAATAGGGGTTAGAGCGTTTACAAAAAGTTGAAAGGGACCAATGAAGGTTCGCGTTATCTTAGGGTAAATTAGAATCAATGAATCGCTTTATCATTCCCGTTTCCTGCTCCCTATTTATTTTACTGAGATTCCTTTTCCATCATGATCTCATTATCAGTTTATGGATACTGGTCTGGGCCATTGACGCGATCATTATCGGGCTCGGACTCATCAGTGTCATTCAACTCATCATCATTTTAAGAAAAAAGCGGAACCGGTTCGCGGCCATTCTGCTCTGCGCACTACTTGCAATTGGCGGCATCTCCTACGGAACGGACCTGATCAAGGATTTAGGACTCAGACTAAGATTTCACAGGCTCAAACCCGCGTACTCCGAGATCGTTGAGAAAATAAAATCAGAGACCGGACCACAAAAAGGAAACCATCTCGGGATAAGCTATGAGTCAGAGACTGATCCTGTTCTCAGAGTCTCTTTCTCTTGGGGAGGCATTATAGATAACTGGTACGGTATCATTTACGATCCGAGCGAAAAAATAATGCGCGTGAATGAGTCTGACCCCAGATTCCCCGATCAGGACCCCGATACTCCTAAGGATGATGAGGAACTGGGGAAGATAAGAATGATCTTTGGGGGCGTGCTATATAAAGCGGAAAAGCTCAGTGATCACTGGTACCTATGCTGGTTCACTTAGGCTCAATCCTCTCATTTTACCAAACATTTAGGTCTTGCGTCCAAAACTTAAGCTTTGGTATAAATGGCCATTATGAAAACAACGCGCCGTAAGTTTCTATCATCAACTGGTGCCGCGACAGCTGCTCTCGGTTTCCCTTCAATCATTCCTTCATCTGCTCTGGGCAATGCCGACAGGCCAGCTCCCAGTAACCGGATCGTCATGGGCGGTATCGGCATCGGCAACATGGGAAGAGGTGACCACGGAGCCTTCCTGGGCAAGAATGATGTTCAGTACGTTGCAATATGTGATGTACGCAAGGGCGCGATGAACCAGGGCAAGGCCAAGACTGATGCTAAGTACGGCAACAAGGACTGCAAGGCCCATGACGATTACCGCGAAATACTTTCACGCGATGACATTGATGCTGTCCATATTGCGACTCCTGACCACTGGCACGCACAGATGATCATTGAGGCTTGCCGACACGGTAAGGACGTGTTCTGTCAGAAGCCGGAGTCCCTGACCCTAGGAGAAGGATCACTCATGGTCGAAACTGCTAGACGCTATGGCCGAGTCGTTTCGGGTGGAAGTCAGCGCGTTCTTCAGGACTATAGAGGAACCGTTCTTCGTTGCTGGAACGGAAGCTACGGAAAGGTACAATCAATCAACGTGAACGTCGGACCAATGTCCAAGCCATGTAATCTTCCACCAGAAAATGTACCAGGTGACATGAACTGGGAAATGTGGCTCGGGCCCGCTCCGTGGGCACCTTACAATTCGAAGCGCTGCTCAGGCAGTTTCTCAACGAGCGGTAATAGCTGGAGATCTTACATTGATTATTCGGGCGGAGGAATGACTGACTGGGGCGCTCATCACTTCGGTGGAGCCACTTTTGCAGTCGACGTGCGCGACTTACAACCGAACGAAGTGGTCCTTGATGAGAAGGACGGTAAGAAGTTTGTCAGCCTCAAGTACCCTAACGGCATTGAAATTACTCACAACAAACCCGGAGTAGGCCAGATGCACGTTGGAAGAGACAATGTGCAGCGCGAGGGCAAGGAAGTTCCAAAATATGCCGGTAGCGGTGGAATCACTGGTGACTTTATCGATTGCGTTAAGACACGCAACAAACCGTTCCGTGACATCGAATACGCTATCAACACGATGGCAGTTCCTCACTTATCAACCATCGCCTACAAACTGAACCGCTCCCTCAAGTGGGACGCAGCCAAGCAGCAGTTCATCGACGACGCGGAAGCGGACCGTCTCAGGACCCGTGCACGACGCGAACCTTGGCAGATCTAGTAGCAGTAAATTGAGCATAAAATTAAACTAATTTAGAAGGAAAAAAACATCATGTTAGACCAGGCATTAGAATCATTAAAAACCTACGAATGGGGAATCGACCCAAAATCAGTCAAATCGATCCAGGACACTGTCGTTGCTAGTCACGGCGATGCCGCGGCAAGAAAGAAGCTCGAGTCCACTCTAGCTGAAGTTCTTGGAACGGACTTACCGAGAGCAGCCAAGGACATCATTTGCCGCGCACTCAAAACGATTGGCACTGCACACTCGGTCCCTGCCCTTGCGAAATTATTGCATGACGAGGAACTCTCACACATGGCACGTCACGCGCTCGAAACTAATGATGCTCCTGAAGCCGTGAAGGCCCTCGCTGGAGCCATTGATAAGGCACCTAAGAAAATTAAAATCGGCCTCATCTCCTCTCTCGGTGCAAGAGGAACCGGTGTTCCGGTAGCGCCACTCGCGAAGGCCCTCAGTGACAAGGACCCTGAAATCTCCACTGCCGGCGCACTCGCACTCGGTGCAATCGGATCAGCGGACGCGGCTAAGGCTCTCAGATCCGCTAAAGTTACTGACGCAAATTGGGAGAAATCTTCAGTTAAGATTGCCGTTTGCGACGCCATGCTCCAGTGCGCAGAGAACATGCTCGCGCATGGCAAGAAAGCGGACGCCAAAGCAATCTATGGAACGGTCCTCAAGATAGGCACGACCAAGGCAACCAAAATTGCTGCGGAACTGGGCGTCAAGGCCAGCGCCTAGCTCTTAATCTTATCCGAATAATTTTAATCGAGTGGCCTGATAAAAAATCAGGTCACTCGAGAATTTTCTCTGCAATGGTGCGGAGCCTCTCCTTGCCAAGGAACTGAAAGGACGGCATCGGTGCTAACTGAGGATTGTTCTTTTTCGGATCCATGGCCCATTCAACAATTCCTTTCGGGTTCCCGGTATAGCGACCACGTATAAATTCGAGTGAAGGCCCGACGGTCTGGTCCTTCGGGTGATGACAGGCCTTGCATGCTCCCATTAGAACTTCAGGATCATTAAGGTCTGAACTGACTATGACGGGATCAATACCGAACGTCTTCTCAATTTTTCTGTAGCCCTTGTAATTAGTGAACGGTTCTCCAAGCTCATGAACCGTAGCAAAGAGCTCGGTCCTCTTCTCATTATCAAGATGAAGGTGGAGCTGATGGACCGGCTGAATCTGAGGAATCTCAATAAAAAGCTTTGAACTGTCTCCGACCCTCTGAACGGAAAGAATTTCGAGCCGGTCATGACCGATCCTGTTCGGGTCCGAGACCGAATATTCTTTGGACCCGTAACTGGGTCCGTACCTGTAATTCCAGTGCTGAGCGTACCATTTTTTATGGTCTGCTTTGGGAACTGATTCCTCATTAGCAAAGGTCAGTAAGATGCCATTTTCCCGCACCTCAAAGTCAACAGGATAAGGAAAATATTCGGTCTGATTATTGTATCTGACCCTCTGCAGGGCCCCGTCAGCGATGCCATAATTGCCCCATCCCTGAGAACTGGCAACGTAAAGCTGACCATCGTGTGGAGAGAACCGGCCACGGTGCGAACCGGCCAGGAACGAACCCGGAAGGACCACCGCGGCTCCTTGTGAGGATTCTTTCAAAGGTTCTCTGAGAAGAATGAAGTGTTTGGCAAATCCTGAAGATAGATGGACCCACTGCCCGCTCAAAGGTCCCCACTTGTCACTGTCGATGAAGACCTGCCCTCCGCACGAATTATCAACGCCCCTCGGAAGATAAAGCATCGGAGGAACATAACCCCGGTCCCCTTCTCGTGGCCCGCCTGACCCGAAGTGACCACCAAAGCTAACGTCACAGATGGCACTGGCCGGGGTCCATGTCCCTTCCTGAACACTGGTCAGGACCGTTCTCCCATCCGGTGAGATCCCGAGCCCGTTCGGGTTACGGAGACCAGTTCCCAGAACATCGAGCCTGTCATTATCGACCCGGCAAAGCCCCTGATTGCCCGAGGCAAAGAACCACCGGCCTGAAAGATCACGCTCAAGACCAGTAATGAAATCATGCCCCCCTGCCGAGGTCTTATGAACGCGTGACACGGGCTCATAGTAATCAGCCTCATCATCATTGTTACGGTCATGAAGTGCGACGATCTGGTCACGGCACATGACATGAATGAGCCCATCGACTACTTTGAGACCAAGAGGCTGATGGAGCCCCGCAGCGAACCTCTTCCAGGTAAGCTCTTCAAGACCGGGTCCGGAAACGTCACAGATCCAGACATCCCCATGAATCGTGCAAACAGCAATCCTCCGTTCCGAGACAAAGTCATGTCCTCCCGGAAATATGAGGGCCTTCCATGGATTCGTGTATGGAAGAGTGAGTGTATCAATAGCATAAGGGGCCTGATTCCCGAGTTTGCCTCTAGTCATGATCTTCTGTGCCCACTGAGGCTCCGGATCCTTAGGAATCTCCACTTCGATCTCATGGACCTTCCCGTCAATGACGACGGCTGTCCTGTAATTGACCTCACCAATATCGGGTAAGGACCAGGAGAAAATGATACGGTCAGCGTCACGGTAAAGGCCAAGGAACTTGGCTCCCTCGAATTGAGCTTTAATATCGACCAGTTCGACTGGCTTTCCTCCCATGGGAATTCCATGCACAAAACTGCGCCTCACATCAGTCCAGGCCACCAGATCACCTGACCAGGCAGCAGCGAACCGCATCTTATCCGTATCAAAGACCACGTTCAGAGGTTCTTTCTGACCAGGAACGGACGGGAGACGAACGCTCACGGCCCGGGGAATGGTCAGTCCCTGACCACGGAAGACACCACTGACCATGGATCCAATGTCCATGTCCTTGACTCTCCCATCTTTCCAGGTCTCCTGATCGTTCTGGTTCCCCCAGTGACCAGTGTGCGCGCCGTCGAGTCCGGGAAAAGCAGCAGGTTCCTTGTCCCGGGCAATGGCCTGCCTCGCATAAAAATCATAGACTCGGTCACGGTTCACGTTCGCGTCCCAGTACGGGTTCGATTCTGGGTCCAGTGGCTTGGCGTTAATGTTCCGGGGAGCCATCGCCTCCACCTTCGGTTTGTCCGGAGCCTTTATCGGTCTCCGGCCCGCTGATCCGGGCTCATTATAATCACGAATAAGCCAGTCCAGTCCCTCAAGGTTAGCTCTCAAAGCGACTTCAGTATCGAGATCTGTCCGGTGATCGAGGATTCCGATCGGTCCGTCATAACCACTCTCGATGACAATCTTCACCATCGCCTGGTCATGCTGACCATGAGACAGGTCAAGGATCTTTGGCTCCGCGCCGTCATTCATACCGTTCAGGTTTAGACAAAGGAGGTGAGGCTTCATGATCTGGAGAGATTCTTTCCAGTCCCCTATGTGCCCATGACCATGGTGCCAGTTATAGACGATACCGACGTTCTTGTGACCCCTCTCATGAAGCTCCTCACAGACCGCCACCAGGTTCTTAGGTTCACCTCCCCAGCCCCCATGATTATAGAGTCCAAGTTCACAGCCTATCTGATCGAGACGCTTAGCGAGTCCCGAGACCGAGTCCGCTGCTGCCGAGACCATCTCCTCAGCCGATCCCTCAGTCGGCGAACCGAGAGTCCGCCAGACCTGCGGATGAATGCCATGTTTTTGGAAGAGCTTGTAAGCCTCATCATGACCGGCCCAGAAAGCGAAGAACTCAATGCCGTGCTTCTTGTATTGAAGTATCTCCTCCTCGAATTGCTTCACGTGCTCGCCGCGCCAATCATAAGCGCATCGCTTGATTCCGAAACGTGCCAGCATCTTGGCCCGTTCCTCCGGGCCCCTCTTCTTCGCATCGAACGGAACGATGCACCAGGCAGCGAGTCTATCAGTCTTCATGTTCGCCGGAACTTCGGCCTTTACCTGCTCTGCAAAAGACAGGGAACCCAGAACAATAATGGAAAAGAAGATAAAATGAAAAATTCTCATAGCGGTCCAAAGATTATGGGCTCACGGATGAACAAAATCCAGACCTTTAACCCTAACGCTTATCGATGCGATCCCAGATCTTCTTGATGGTCTGCTCCTGTCTCATCCCCTTCGGAGAATTCATGCTAGCCGAGTAATGCTCGAACCTCCGCAGTGGTAACTGAAAGTAACCATTCGGGTCCGTTTCCCTTACCCAGTCATAGGCATACTCAAGCCACTCGTTCCGGTAATCCTCGGGCTGCTTAATGAACCAGTTAATCTCATCCCATCCCCAGACATGAATCTTGTCACTTTTACGGTACTGGCCCGGATGATCGGATACCCCAAAATTATCAATCTCAACAATGTAAGGGAGTGCTTCGCAGTCCCATCCGCTCGGCGCGATCCCTCCTTTGCTACGCCCGTAAATTGAATCACTGAAACCTTTCTCGAGGATAGCTTTGTAGGGCTGACCCTTAACGGACTTAGGACGTGACGGGAACGAGTGCAGATCAAACATGAGTTTCCCGTCATGGACAATGCCTCCGCTAGGCACATGCGCATCAGAGAGGACCATGTGGCGCCTGGCATTCCTCTTTGCGTAGGCACGGATCCTTTTCATTATGTCGCGCCAGTGACGGTGACTCCGGTCCCAGTCATCCATGATCTCGACCTGACCAAAATGGATCGCCTCGATCCCCATGTCTATCCACCTCTTGGCCACATAAAAGAACCACATCCTCGTCTCTAGACGGCTCATGTCTGGCACTGACGAATCCTTGGACCAGTGATTGTGGCGATGACCGAAAGGGTAAAGCATGGCCTTGTAACTGAAGTTACGAGGGTCCTGAGGCACACCAAACTCTTTAAATACAGCGTCAGGGACAGGGACATTGTCCACGTCCGTAGTGACGACCTCAAAGATGGCTCCTTGAAGAATAATGTCCGGATCGATCGCGTGGATCTTTTTAACGAACGGCTCTCCTTTCTTGACCAGTTCATCAATTTTGGATTCTCCTCCCCACATCCATACCGCGCGTCCGGCGAACTTAACTCCCGTATTTTTAATCATTCGCAGGTCATCGTCCAGAGTCAGGTGCAGGAGAGAGCCGAAAGTCGAACTTCGGGCCAGATAATTTTCCAGGACCTGACGGGAAATTTTACCATCGAACCGGTAATCGGGCTTTGGAACCGGTTCGGCATGAACCGTGAGGGCCAGTGACAGAAAAACAAATATTCTCAGATAAGATGAACGCATCAGACCGAACAATAATGAAAATTAAAAAAACAACAAATCAGAATACATCCTTAAATGTATAAATCCGATCGTTATGACCCACTCGCGGAGGGACCTTTTCTGACTCAAACCAATCATATCCCTGTTTTAAATTTTCCCAGAAACTTATCCATCTATGACCGGATTCTTTTTCCATTCTACTTTCGGTCATCCGAAAGGGGAAACAGTGAACATCGAAAGATCGGTTCCCCGAATCCAGTGAAGCCTCAGCGGTTAAATATATCTCTTCGATCCATTTGTTCGTCATGGCAAAACAGCCCCTTGAGACACAGGCACCATGAACCATCAGAAAAGATCCTGTCCGACCAAGGCTCCTCTCAAGCGAGTTAGGAAAACCCAAATTAAAGGATAGATGAAACTTACTATTGGGATTCATTTTAGATTTACCCACAGAATAAAAACCCTCAGGCGCCTGTAAATCACCCTCTTCCAATTTGGGACCAAGATGACCCGAGTAATTACAAATTGGAAAACTCTTAAATAATTTAAAGGTTCGCTCACCATTCTCTTGTAACCATAGCTCCAGTATTTCCTCTTCCTTGAAGATTCGAATAAAGGCCTTCGACCCAAGCCCTAGGCCTTTCTCCTCGAGTTCCTCTTTGATCTCAGGAATTACTCTCGTTCTTATTGTGTTCAAATCATTGCGATGAGACTTTCTGTATTTCAAAAAAGAAAAAGCACTAGTTAAACAAACAATAGTAACTATACAAATGACTGGTATTTTCATCTACCCTTGACTTACTAAAACGTTTTCAAAGGTATTAATCTATCAATAAGTCAGGAATTAATTAAACAAATATAGAAACAGTTCCACGGCAAGAACAGCGAACGCTAAAGCCAAGATAGTTCTACGAACTCTTTTTTTTATCTTAATTCCCTCAGAAATTAATTTATCTTTTCCCTTATCTCCCATCCCCAAAAACCATTACCAACCCAAATCAAAAAATCAACAATTAACCCTCATTCGGCGATTAGGACGCTCAACCACCTCACTTTCGCCCCTTCCAAACTGCCAGGCGATTAGCTTCTGTCATTGGTGCTTCGTTAACTGTAATAATTTTATCCGCAGCCAAATCCTTAAGGGTAAGTTTTACGCTGATTCCAGGTTCCTTTCCCATCCCCGACATGACTTCCACGAGGTCCTCAGCGAATCGCTTTTCCCATATACCAGAATAGGTTTTTTTGCAGAACTCGAGAATTTGTTTGGTGTCAAGATCATCAATACTCATTAGTTCATACTCCTTACCTGAATAGGTCACTAGAGCTTTGTGTTCGGTGCAGGACACCTTAGTGAAGGGCGATAACTTTTTAAATCTTCTGGGCTGCTCGCCCTGTTTAAACCCCTTTCCGAGTTCTGCTTCCCGGTTCTTATTGAGTTCTTTACTGAGCCCTTTTCCGAGGACATTCAGTCCGTCAAATGTCAGTAACCCATTAGGAGTATCAAAGATGTCGTCCACATGAAGCCCAAGTACGCGGTCACCAAATGAAAGGACAGCCTTCACGTCCCCTTGATCTAACATCACGTCTTTAATAGTGGCCTTGTTCCAATCCCAATCCCAATCCGGGGACGGCTTTCCAGCATCAATGACAGCGTCGAAACTTGCCTTCATTTTATTCTCGAGTCCCGGGACAAAATCATCCGCGGCTGAATCCCAGACTCGCAAGACTTTCCTGTCTCCGGACTGAGCCATAAAGTCCTTGAAGGCCTCTTTTTTCATACCCAAGCAGGTGAATTTACGAAATTGTTGGAAATCTTCTGCCGAGACTGAGGACACAATGCCCTTAACCAGAGCATTGGCCCGTTCTTTTTGGGACTTGATCTTTGGTCCCTTGTCAGGCTCAACCGCTTCTTTGCCTGTCAGCTCAGTACCTTCCAGTACTTGAACTTGATTTCTTAAGTCTTCTATTTGTGCCTTCAAGTCATTCACCTCAGTTTCCTTACTGACATCGGACACGTTCTCCTTACTGCAAGCCCCAAAGAATGTGAGCACTGCAGTTAAACCAAAGAACAAAACAAAAGCGTTAAATAATTTCATATCGTAATTCTACGTCGGCTAACTCATTAACAAAAATTGATAAATATTATTGTTATCATTGATCAAAACGATATAAGAAAATTAATGAGTGTTGGACCAATTGTTATTTTGGATATTTGTCCTTCACTTTAATCGACACCTCATTACCCATCAGTTGAATATTAATCCTTAGCGAGTTTCCGTCACTCAATTTCGCTGTTCCTCTATAGGTTTCACCAGTAATCCAGTTACCGATCGTTACTGACTCGCAGTAAAAGTCTGAATTATTTGTTAACTCCTGTACAATTTCTGTCATCTTAGAAGTTGCATGTTTCTCAATGGCTTGATCCTCTAACAATCCCAGTGCATAGACGAGGACGATCGGAACGGCTATCCCGTTCCTTATAGGACTCAATAATCCTTTCTTATCATAACTGATATTATTGTCTTTCAGATAATTGACCTGTTCTTTTACGACCATGAAGTACCAGACGATAAATAATGGTATGAGCAGGAAATTTATTACGTTTCCTAAAAAGTTGGCCTCAACAAACAGATAGATTATGAATACAATTAACCATACCCCTCCCCAAGTATTTACTTTTCCGGTCCTCTCAGGAAAGTTAAGGGATTTCCAGTTCTTTGAAAGGAGTATAGAGCTCCAGACCGGAGTCAGAAAAAGCGCTAATGTAGCGA
>JASLJT010000232.1:0-3463 GCA_030747955.1 Verrucomicrobiales bacterium
AGAACTACGGATTCATTCCAATTCCAATAATATATGCACTCTTCCCTGAAAGCAGCGTCGGCACCATTGGCGTTCTGCTAATGCATTCAATAGGTGTTGAAATTGCTCTGTGGACTGCAGGAGTCATGATGCTCAGCGGCAATCAAAAAGGAGGTTGGAAAAGACTCCTCAATACACCACTAATAACGACTCTGGCCTGCTTAATTGCTAATTCAGTCGGAGCCGGTAACTGGCTTCACGAAAAACTTGAAGGCACCTCAAAGATGCTTGGCGATTGCGCCATACCTCTCAGCCTTCTTCTGATAGGAGCCACAATCTATGACCTTCTACATGGCTCAGATGGAAATAAAGTAAAGCAAAACAAGACCCCAGAAGCGATCCTTGCAGTAGGACTGAGGATGATCATTTTACCATCACTAATATTGTTATATGCCAAGTACTCTCAGATCTCACCTGAATTAAAAAAAGTGCTAGTGATCCAAGCAGCAATGCCGGCAGCAGTATTTCCAATAATTCTCACTAAACAGTACGGAGGAGACACCGAAACAGCGGTACGGATTGTTATTATAACAACTCTCATCTCCATCATCTCTATACCTCCAGTAATTGTATTCGGACTCTGGATCATGGGACTAAGCTAAAACTAAATGTAGGCTTCCACTTTGGTTCGTCTTGACCTAAGATTATTATCTTTTGAAAGACAGTAAGGACACTCTCAGAACCCAACAATCCCTCATTCTTCACAGAAAAGGGTTCTTCGGAGATCGTGATCTTACTTTAGGTTGAGACAGAAAATGGCAGTAAAAGAACTAACAGGTAAACTTAAAAACATTGTCGGTAAAAAGGGACTGATGACCGCGAAGTCTCGGACCGCATATTACCGCAGCGGATTCCGTTCAGGGTTCGGTGGTGCCCTTGCCGTTGTCTTCCCTAATTCTTTACTGGAACTCTGGCAAGTTCTTCAAGTATGCGTTGAAGCTGACAGCGCCATCATCATGCAGGCCACAAAGACTGGCCTAACAGAAGGGTCAAGCCCGAGCGGATTCGATTACGATCGAGAAGTTGTAATCATTAACATCACTCGAATAAAAAAAATCATCCTGCTGAACGAGGGCAAGCAAGTCATCGCCCTTCCCGGATCAACGTTACATGAACTTGAGCAAGAACTAAAAGAAATCAATCGCGCCCCTCACTCCGTAATCGGCTCAACAACAATTGGAGCAACTGTCGTGGGGGGGATCGCCAACAATGCAGGTGGCGCCTTGTGCAAGCGCGGATCATCTTACACCGAACTATCACTCTTTGCGCAAGTAGACGAGGACAGAAAATTAAAATTGGTAAATCACCTCGGAATTAAGAACCTTGGACAAACACCCGAAGAAATATTCAATCATTTGGAAAGAGGAGACATTTCTACCGATGACCTTGAAGGAATGGACAAAGCAGCCTCTGACCATGAATATCAGAACCGTATCCGTAATACTGACGCCGAATTTCCAAACCGTTATAATGCCGATCCCCGCAGACTCTATGACGTTAGCGGCAGCGCCGGAAAGGTCGCAGCGTTCGCTGTGCGGGTTGACACTTATCCATTACCTGAAAAGAAACAGGTATTCTATCTCGGAACTAACGATCCTACTGACTTTAGCGTCTTGCGTAAACACATTCTCAATAATTTCAAAGAGCTCCCAGAAATGTGCGAGTACATGAATAGAGGAATTTTCGACACAGCCAACAAATATGGAAAGGATGTTTTCCTGTCCATCAAACACATTGGAACGAAGAGTCTTCCAAAACTCTACGCTATCAAATCTACTCTAGAATATTTTTTTAATAAGATTCCTTTCTTGCCAAAGTATCTGCCTGATCAGTTCCTCTACTATCTGAGCCGAATTTTTCCCCAGCACTTACCCAAAAGATTGCTCGATTACAGGGACCAATACGAACACTATCTGATCCTATGCATGAGCGATTCCGGGATCGAAGAAGCTCGTAAATACCTCAAAGAAGAATGGAGCCAGTCCGAGGACGTAAGCTTTTTTGAATGTGAGGAACACGAACAAGAGGCCGCTTTATTGCACCGTTTTGCTGCAGCAGGTGCTGCAATACGATACCAAAACCTGCATCAACGAAAAACAGAAGAGGTGCTGGCACTAGACATTGCATTACTTGGAAATGATTCCGACTGGGTCGAAAATCTACCTCCTGAGATCAAGAGCGATCTTGATCTATCACTATATTATGGACATTTCATGTGTCACGTTTTTCACCATGATTACATATTTAAAAAAGGAACTAACCTTAAAGAGGTTAAAGAAAAATTACTAAAATCCCTCGATGCTAAGAACGCTAAGTACCCGGCCGAGCACAACGTCGGTCATATGTACAAGGCTGATGATAACTTAAGAAAATTCTATGAAGAATTAGATCCCACCAACACCTTCAATCCCGGGATCGGGATCACTAACAAAAAAAGACGCTATGGCGCCCCTTAGAAACAATCAAATTCTTATGAGAACCCTTCTCATCTGCCTCATAGCCTGCAGCTCAGTGATTACTTCTGCAGCAAAGATTCAAACCCCAAACATCATATTGATTATGTGTGATGATCTTGGCTGGGGAGACGTCGGATTCAATGGGAATCAAACTATCAAGACCCCGAACCTAGACAAAATGGCAGATTCAGGAATGAAATTTAATCGATTCTATGCTGCGGCACCTGTCTGCTCACCTACCAGAGGCAGTGTCATCACAGGACGGCATCCTTTCCGGTATGGAATCTATTTTGCTAATACTGGTCATATGAAACCTGAAGAATTAACACTAGCTGAACTGCTCCTTAAAAAAGGATACAGGACAGGTCACTTTGGGAAATGGCATCTGGGAACATTAACTAAAAAACTCCCCGATGCGAACAGGGGCGGCCCTAAAGGGGTAAAACACTTTTCTCCTCCACAAGAAAATGGATTCGAAGTTTGCTTCTCGACAGAATCGAAAGTGCCAACCTGGGATCCTATGTGGGTCCCAAAAGATTTCACTAATGGTGGGAGCCGAAGGCTCTGGTGGGATCCCGAGAATAGAACTGAAAAATTGCAGCATTACGGAACTCGTTACTGGGACCAGAAGGGTAAGGAAGTCACTGAGAACCTGAGGGGTAGTAATTCCAGAGTCATCATGGACCGGGCAATCCCTTTCATTCAATCCTCCGTAAATTCAGACAAACCATTCTTCTCAGTGATATGGTTTCACACGCCACACTTACCAGTCGTCGCAGGCCCCCAATACACTGCACTCTATAAAGGAGAATCTAAATACAAGCAGCATTATTACGGTTGCATCACCGCGCTGGACGAGCAAGTGGGTCGGTTGCGGAAAGAACTTCGCACGCTCGGTGTTGCGGACAACACGCTCGTGACTTTTTGTAGCGACAATGGCCCCGAAGGGAACGCCAGCGCCCCCGGCA
>JASLJT010000233.1:0-8596 GCA_030747955.1 Verrucomicrobiales bacterium
TCCAAGGTCCAACGCATAATCGCCGGCCGAGTCACTGAGACCTCCACCATCTTCCGTGTAGGCAGCGCCTCCATTAAAGGTAAGGTCAGGAGAATTTCCCGTCACATCTGCTGCAGAAGTGGAATCGCCAGGATCATTAAAGTCCCAATAACTAAGAAGTTCTAGGGCATGAGCTTTTTGAAATGAGGCTAATATAATAAAGGTACTAAGAATGAGACTAGCACAGAAGTTAGTTTTTTGGCGTCTTGAGTGTTTCATGTAATTTTGGTTTCGGGATTTTTTTAGTGTAAAGATTTTGTGGGTGGTAATTATTATTCGGTGGCCCGACTAACTCGATATAAAAGCTTTCGGAATCCTGTAGTTTCTTCATCTAAAAATTCGGTCACTTCACTATCCTCGCTGGCAGGATAAGAGTCATCCATTTCTTCCCAGAAAATAGCATCTTCGCTCTTTTCGATAAGAAAGGCCTCGCCGGCACGCGAAGGCCAAGAAATAGACATTCCATTATCAGAATAGGATATATCGATGATTTGAAAAGGTACATTGTTTGTTGGGATATGTATACCTTCTTTAATGTTGAAGAAGTCAATGTCTACGGCTCCAGACTGTGGTGTTGCTCCAAGACCCATTGCCATGTAGGTAGTTCCTGCATCACTTCCGGTTCCTGCGGTCAGAAAATAACTCGAAGGTGCACTACTATTGCCATTCATGTAAATGTCTGCGCGGTGAGTTCCGGATCCAGATGTGTCTGCTTCGATGGTGATCCAGAAGTCATTCCAGTTAAGGGGTTCAATTGGTAGTAGATTTGTTTCTCCGCTACCGTCAGTCGCATCTACTTCGGCTGAAGGATTTTCTCCATTGAGCCTATTCATTGAGAGACCAATGCCTTCGGAATAATCGCTTCCTGGTCCCGGGTCCGTGGATAATGTAAATGATATTAGTTGCCCGCTCAGGCTGTCACGAATACCGAAAGTACCTTTTCCGCCATCATGAATGGCATAACCGTCCCCACTTGCTGTCCATTCTGATATATTTCCCCCGGCCGGGTGAGCATCATCAAATGGCAAAATGTTATCTGGGACAGGTACTCTGGCTCTGAAATTGAGAGTAATTCCATCAACAAGGGGAGAGTAATTATCACTTAGAATGGTGGTCAGGTCCTTTGTGAAGTATACTTTTCTGTTTGATCCAGGGTCACCGAAGCCGTGATTTGTTGGGTTGCCGGTGTCCTGTAATCGAAGGAAGTTATCTCCATTCTCATTTAAGATGGCGGCTCCACCAGGGGCTCCTGAGTCTAGGTCCGATGAGTCCCATTGATCAGATCCATTGTCATGGTTCCATTCTACGGATAGCGGATCTACGTCCCCGTTAAATGCATAATCCCAACCCTCTATCGGTTCTGCAAAGTTACCGCCATTACTGGGAGGAGCTAAGACATTGATGAGGACTTCTGCGCTCTCGCTTTTTCCTCCGGCACTTGCCGTTAAAATGTATTTGGTTGTTATTTCAGGTGAAACTGAAACAGTCCCTTCAGGGTCTGGAGGGACCACCCAATTAATAGGAGGTATACTGATGGAAGCATCTTCCCTGACTAGCCATGAGAGAGTTGTGTCTTCACCTGAATCGATTACTGGGGGCTCTGCGGTGAAGTAACCGATCAACGCAACATCAACCACAACAGAGTCAGTAGCTCCTTCTTCTTCGGGGGTATTAACCGTTAAAGTGTATTCAGTTTCTAGCTTTGGATTTAATTCAATTGAACCTTTACCGTCTGCTCCTGTCTTGGCTAAAATATCAATGTTGCCGGGACTAATGTTTGCGAATGTTGATTCAGGGCTAATAATCCATTTTAATGTGACGCTTTGCCCGGGGGCAATTTTTTCATCTGTTGCAGTGAATTGCTGAATTGGAATTTCGCTGTCGGCGGGAGGAATAATAACGAGTCCGTCTAATTCCGTTCTGCTTCCCTGCTCATTGGGAATGCCTTTGCCTATACGAACGTTAATGGATCCATCTTCATCTGCATTGAAATAACCAATGGAAATAGCATAGGAATCAGGCCCTTCCCCATTATCTTCTACGATTGGTAAACCTCCTTCTTTAATGCTGTTTACCGTTATCATTTTCCCCTGAGTAACAAGGCTAATCATGTTACTTCCTCCGATCCCTTGTCCATTGACTGTTACGCTGTCACTTGTCAATGAGTAGACTGAATAGAATTGATTTAACCCTTGCCCAGGTCCAAATCCGTTTCCGCCCTCATCAACGCCAGTATAATCGGCTTGACCATTAGGTGATATGTTAGTGTTAACGCGTTGCCAGCCATCATCAATGATCCATTGTAATGTTCCACCCAGAACTGGATCAGTGTTGTTGGGAGAATTTTTATTTCCAGCTGCACCGTCTAACCGATTGTCTACAAGAAGGTACCAAGTAGTTATGCCATCTGCCTCTACGAAAGCAGAGTAAGGATTGTTGTCTCTTGCGTTGTTGGCAAAACGAATATAATCGCCACCGACTAGATAATTTGGCAGATCAATTATTTGAGTTCCATTCGTTGATAAGTTTCCTTCATTATCAAAAGCTGCTCCATTATGTTGATGGGTGCGGTCCGAAAAGGTGAGTGACTCTTCATTGAATTCTTGTTCAATTATTGCTGGTGCGTCTCCACCAATTCCTTCTTCAGATATTTCAAGAATCATTGCGCTCTGACCGCGGGCCCATGAAAAATCATAACTATTTGTTTTGATGACATTGAGTACAAATACTTCAGCAATGCTACCGGGGGTTAAACCTGAAACAGTTGCGGTGAAATCAGATGATGGATTCGATTTGTCATCAAAGATATTTCCCTCGCCAAATTCATCTGAGGGAACTGAAACTTCATTGTCGCTACCATCAGGCCAGCCCCAGTCAACCGCATTGGTTACCATTGAGATGTTTGGGTTTGTGGAACTTACGTAAGAGGAATCTTCGCTAACAAAGTCAAGATAGATGGCCCCAGGACTGACCGCTTGTTCCACTTCTTCAGCGGTGATGGCAGCAAAAGAATATGTCGGCACAAGTATTACGAAAAGTGTAGTACCAATTAATCTTTGGTAGGTGATTGATTTGATGATAGTAAAAATATGCATTTTTATCGTTTTTTATTGGTTTTTAATTGTGCATTATTTAATTTCTTATGAGCAAGATTAAATAATGCTAAAACAGAGATCTAAAGATCTTTAAATAGCTGGAATTTCTCTGTTCGAGCTGTTATTAAAGGTTTTCTCAGGTATTGCAAAATTGAGACTTAAAATTTGTTAACTTATCAACAGATATTAACAATTTAGAGAAACAAAAAAAAAGTTTTTGCGTAACTCGTTGAATGCCAAAATACGATTGCTTTGAGGCGGGAATTAAATTATTTTTATTTTGACCTATGCACAATATATTGTGCATATTAGCGGGCGCTTCACCAAGATATAGTGGTTTATGCAAATGGGTTACTATATGTTTTTTGTTGCGAAAAGACGTGCTTTTACGGGGGTTTTAGCTGATCAAAAGGCGAAGCTTCGACCAAGATAACGTTTAAGATAACCAAAATAGTAATAGTAATTGATTAATTTTAAGGCAAAAAAGAAGAGAGAAAATCTGATCTAATGGAAAAGGCGTTTGAAATAGGCAATAAGAAGTTTGTCTTAGACCAAGACAAAGCAGAAGAAGCTTTTGCTGCTAAGGCAGTTATCAATGGTCGTCCGACTATGGCCTTTAATCTGTTACCTTTGAAGTATCAGTGGGCTTATGAAATTTATCGGAACATGAAAGCAAACCATTGGGAGCCTGAGGATATTCCAATGGGAAAGGACATCGAGCAGTGGCAGTCAGACAAAGAACTTTCGGATAGTGAGCGCTGGATTATTCGTATGGGAATAGGTTACTTTTCTGCAGCGGAAGGAATTGTCGGTGACAATATGCTTCATGTTGTCCGCGAACTGGTAACGGCTCCCGAACTTAAACTTGTTCTGGGTAGGCATGCTCACGAGGAAAATATCCATGCTGATTCACTGCTCTATATGATCAGTTCGTTAGGTATTAATCCGCACGAGTGTGAGGCAATGTTTGAGCAGATACCAACGATTAAGAGAAAAAATGAATTTGTTACCAGTATCTCTGGTGAGTTACGTAGAGATATTGATCTTACTCAGTCAGAGAATAAAAAACTGCTAGCTAAGAATATTTTTGTTTTTGGGCAATGCATGGAGGGCACTCAGTTTTATGGTCTGTTTGGAATGATCTTGAGTCTTTACCGGCAAAATAAATTTCCGGGCATTGGGCAAATGTTTAGATATACGCTCCGCGACGAATCTAATCATATAGAACTTTGCCGGAATCTGTTCATGGATCTCATAGAAGAAAATAAAGAAATTTGGACAGATGATTTTAGGGATGAATTGCGAGAAATAATGAGACAGGCGGTCACATTAGAAAAAGAATTCATAGAAGACTGTTTGCCGGTGAATTCTGTGGGTTTGAGCTGCGAGGAATTTACCCAATACATTGATTTTATTGCTGATCGCAGACTCGAGGGTGTCGGACTTAAACCGTTATGCCCTGATGTAGAGAATCCATTTCCTTGGCTTGCGGAAATGATGGACATTAAGAAAGAGCAAAACTTTTTTGAAGGAAGAGTCACTGAGTACCAGAAAGCTTCGTCACTTGAAACGGTAGACGATGATGAGCTTTAATCGATTCTCTATTTTAATTTTAATACTACAAGACACTAAACTTATCCTGCCAATATTTCCAACTCCACTGTCATATGATCGGAAGAAATGTTTTAGAAGAAGATATTTTACTTAAGCAATTTGCACATGCTTCGGATGAAGAGAAGCCTCGATTTAATTGGTCTGATTTTGCTGATGGAGAGGCGCCGTCCCTCCCTGGTAAGCTTCAGATTAAAATAGAAATTGGAGGTCAAGTAAGAGATTATAACGTGGCAGACGTTGCTGACACTGTTGGTGGAGCGCTCACTGATTTACTGCTTTCTAGGAAAGAGGATAATATTTTTAATGATGAAAATCAGCGGTTAGTTGCGGGGATTGCTCGTTCAGTTACTGAGGATATTGTGGAGCAGACAGAGGATTCAAGTTCTTCTGAAGTTACTTTCAACTCAGTTGAATTAACCAAAATTATTGAGCGTGCACTTGTTAAAAACAATGCGCACGACGTTGCCCGTTCCTTGATCATGCGTTTACGGAATAATGTTGAGCATTCTACGCCTGATGATCAAATAAAGAATCAGACCATTAAGGTTCTTCGTCGTAACGGTAAGTCAGTTAGTTGGAATGCTCGAAAGATCGAGAATGCTGTGAGTCAGGCTTTTTTGTCATTACAACTTGATCCTAGTCCAGCAGTTGATGTTGCGCAGGGGCTGAGTGACAGGATGAGTGAGAGTGAGGTTGGTTTTATTCACATTGAGGATTTGCAAGACAAGGTCCAAGAAGAACTGATGCGGCAGGGGCACTTTAAGGTGGCGGAGGCTTATATTCTTTACCGTGCCCATCGCGCTTTGTTGCGTGAGGTGGAACGAGTCGAGGAAGAAGAAGCTGCTGCCACGAAAGCTGATCCGAGCCAAGACTCGTTGGTATTAGTTCGTAATGCAGACGGCTCAACGTTGCTTTGGGATGGAGCTGACTTACGTAGAAGAATTGAGTTTGCATCTCTCGAACTGGACCTTTGCTTGAGTGCAGATGAGATAGAAAGAGAATTGCGACGATCTGTTTTTCCTGAAATGAATCGGTCTGATTTGGATAAGACGATTGTGCTGAATTCTAAAAGTTTAATCGAGAGAGATGCTGATTTTTCTAAGTTTGCGGCAAGGATTTTATTAACATATATATATGAGGAGGTACTAGATTGGAGTATCGTTGATGATGGAATAGGCGCCTTGCCTGCGGCGCACCGTAAGGGGTTCAAGGCTAGCGTGCAGAGAGGAATTGATATTGGTCGTCTCAATAAACGATTGAGAGAGCATGACATTGACGCGCTCGCTGAGGGAATTGATCCGGCCGCGGATTTAGACTTTGATTATCTTGGAGTTCAAACGTTGTATGACCGGTATTTAATTGTTGATAAGACGTCTGAAGAGCATCGTCGACTAGAAACTCCACAATTGTTTTGGATGCGAGTTGCGATGGGTCTATTCTTGGATGAATCAAATGATCGTTCAGAGAAGGTCATTGACCTGTATCGGCTATACAAGGGTCGCAGATTCTGTTCTTCCACTCCAACACTATTTAATTCTGCTACTAATCATTCCCAATTAAGTTCTTGCTATTTATACAAGGTTGACGATTCGATTGAATCAATCATGCAACGAGGTATTGCTGAGAACGCGTATCTTTCTAAGTGGGCAGGAGGTTTGGGAGGTTCATGGACAGCAGTTCGAGGAACCGGTAGTTACATACAGGGGACGAACGGGGAGAGCCAAGGAGTGATCCCATTTCTTAAATTGCACAATGACCAGTTAGTAGCTGTTAATCAGGGAGGGAAGAGAAGAGGCTCTGGTTGTGCTTATTTGGAGAGTTGGCATTTGGACATTATGGATTTCCTTGATCTGAGGAAGAACACTGGGGATGACCGACGACGAGCTCATGATATGAATACGGCCAATTGGATTCCTGACCTATTCATGAAGAGGATGGAAGCTAGGGAAGATTGGACTCTGTTCCGTTCCAATGAGGCTCCTGACTTGCATGAACTCTATGGTAGTGCCTTTGAAAAACGATATTTGGAATACGAAGAAAAAGTTAAATCTGGTGAGGTTTTCGGGAAAACAATGCCAGCTATTGAGCTTTGGAAACACATGTTAAAAATGCTCTTTGAGACGGGCCATCCATGGATAACCTTTAAGGATCCATGTAATATTAGAAGCCCTCAGGATCATTGCGGGGTAATACATAGTTCTAACTTGTGTACTGAAATTACTTTAAACACAGGCGCTGATGAAACAGCAGTATGTAACTTGGGATCGATAGTACTTGATAATCACCTTGATGAGAATGGTGAAATTGATCATGAAAAATTACAGGAGACTGTAAGTATTGCTGTCCGGGCACTCGATAATGTCATTGATATTAACTTTTATCCTACGGAAGCTGCTCGTAAGGCTAACCAGAGTCATCGACCAATTGGTCTTGGTGTGATGGGGCTGCAGAATGCTTTGTTCCAGAGAAATAATTGTTTTGGATCCGAAGAAGCAGTTGATTTTAATGATGAATTTATGGAGGCCATTGCTTACTATGCATATGAAGCTTCTAGTGATTTAGCGAAGGAGCGTGAATCTTATTCTACTTATGAAGGATCCAAATGGCACCGAGGTCTATTACCTCCGGACACTGTAGATCTTCTGGAGCAGGAGCGAGGAGAAAAAGTTGATGTGCCTCGTGGAGGTAAAATGGATTGGGATAAGTTGCGCGAAAAGATAAAGAAACAAGGGATGCGTAATTCTAACGTTCTTGCGATTGCCCCTACTGCAACAATTTCGAATATTATGGGAAGTTCACCATGCATTGAGCCGACCTATAAGAATCTCTTTGTGAAGAGTAATCTTTCTGGTGACTTCATAGTGTTAAATTCATATCTGGTTAGAGATCTAAAGAAGTTAAATCTTTGGACCAAGGATATGGCTGACCAGCTCAAGTATCATGATGGGGAGCTGGATGATATTGATGAGATTCCTGATGATTTGAAAAAGAGATACTCTACAGCTTTTTCTATTGATTACAGTTGGCTGATTAAATCTGCAGCTCGTCGTCAAAAGTGGATTGATCAGTCGCAATCAGTGAATCTCTTTATTGCCACGCCTGACCTTAAGGTTTTATCACATATGTATAGAGAGGCTTGGCGTTCCGGTCTAAAGACTACTTATTACCTTCGTAGCCTCGCAGCTTCAAATATTGAGAAATCTACCGTCAAGGGTAATAAAGAGGTCAGGATTCAATCAGCAGACGCAGGTGAAGAATCCAAGAAAGAGTATACACCTGAGGAGGTCAAGGCTTGTAGCATTGAGGCTATGATGAACGGAGAAGAGTGCGAAGCTTGTCAGTAATATTTTGAAGTAAATTTTACTTAAATGCTATCCATTCACATTGAAATGGATGGGGCTACTATCTATTTTTGATAGGTAATTAAGCGTTCGACGTGCTTTGCAATAAGATCGAATTCTAAGTTCACTTGGGACCCTTGCTTTGCCTCTATGAGATTTGTGTTTTTATGTGTATGAGGAGTGATGAAGCAAGTGAAGCTGCCTTTCTTATCATTGACTTCAGCAGTCGTTAAACTGATTCCATCTACTGAAATTGACCCTTTTTCAATGACCAGATTGGCTGTGTTTCTAGGAAGAAGAATTTCTAGCTTATGGTCTTCACCCATTGGCTTGTAGGTGATTATTTCGGACACGGTATCTATGTGGCCTGTGAGAAGATGTCCTCCTATCCGGCGACCTGCGATAAGGGCCCTTTCAAGGTTAACAATCATTCCGGGGTTTAGTTCATTGAGGGCAGTGACCTTTAATGTTTGAGCTAGTAAATCGAACGAAGTTTGCCCTTTATCG
>JASLJT010000234.1:0-3390 GCA_030747955.1 Verrucomicrobiales bacterium
CGGAATATAAGCAATGATCTCAAAACCGTTGGTTAGTCGAACTTTAGCCACCTTTCTCATAGCTGAGTTAGGCTTTTTAGGTGTGCGAGTGTACACCTGCAAACAAACACCACGCTTAAACGGGCAATTGTCCAGCGCCCTCGACGCTGACTTATTCTTTACTCTTGCTCGCCCCTTACGGACTAGTTGGTTAATTGTCGGCATTAAAAATCCTATAATCTAATATTATAAGGGCAAAAATCACCCTTTTTCCCTCAGAGGGGCGGGGAGGTTAGCAAAACCCATTTTCGATGCAACAGGTTTTTTATATATTTTGTACTCTAGCAACATTCAAACCAAGATTAGCCCAAAAGTGGGTTATCAAATATTGGTTCCTCCTTCTCTTCTTCTTCTTCCTCTGGGGCTTCAATTTCCTCTACTAAAGGCTTAAGTTTCACATCACGATGCAGGTCAGCACCAGTTCCAGCCGGCACAATATGACCCATAATCACGTTCTCCTTAAATCCCTTCAAATTATCTACTTTCCCAAGAGTAGCAGCATCAGTAAGGACCCTAGTTGTATCCTGGAACGAAGCAGCACTTAGGAAACTCTCGGTTTCGAGAGAAGCCTTTGTAATACCAAGTAAAACTGGCTGACCTTCAGCTGGCTGACCTCCCATTTTTTCAATCTGTTCGTTTTCTTTCTCAAAAGTGAGTTTTTCAATTTGCTCACCCCACAAGAAGGGAGTATCACCAGTTTCGGTAATACGAACTTTACGCATCATCTGACGTGCAATGATCTCTATATGTTTATCATTAATCGTTACCCCTTGAAGTCGGTAAACCTCCTGCACCTCATTAACCAAATGATCCTGCAGCTCCTTCGGGCCACAAACATCAAGGATTTCGTGTGGATCCACAGGCCCCTCTGTCAACTGCTGCCCTCTGTCTACCATGTCACCCTTAAATACAATAACATGCTTACCAATCGGAATGAGGTGTTCTTCCTCTTCCTCTGATTCCACATCTCGAATAATAATGGAACGCTTACCACGTACTGTTGGGCCGAAATCAACCACTCCATCTATTCTAGAAATCTCTGAACCATCCTTTGGCTTACGAGCCTCAAATAATTCAGCAACACGCGGCAAACCACCCGTAATATCCTTTGTCTTTGAAGCTTTTCGAGGCGTTTTAGCCATCAAACTGCCGGCCACAATTGTATCGCCTTCCTCAACAACGATGTGAGCCCCAGACGGAATAGCATAATTAGCAATTGCTTCACCTTTGCTGTTTTCCACTATTACTTGAGGATGCAAATCTTCCTTATAATCAATAACAACCAAGGATAACTGGCCTGTTGCATCATCCATTTCCTGCTTGATGGTAACTCCCTCAATAATATCGTGAAATTTAATGATACCAGGCTTCTCAGAAATAATAGGCACATTGTAAGGATCCCACTGCACGAAAACTTCTCCCTTCTTGACCTTACCACCATCTGGAATACTGATCACAGAACCAATAACGATATTATAGCTTTCTAACTCATCCCCCGTCTTTTCATCGAGCACAAATATCATACCATTCTTATTCAGGATAATGCTATTCCCGTCCTCCAGATCAACTTTACGAAGATCCTTATATTTAAGAACACCACCATTACGCGCCTCAAATTGAGGCTGCTTAAAGACCGCGGATGCCGTGCCACCTATGTGGAATGTGCGCATGGTCAACTGCGTGCCAGGTTCACCGATTGATTGTGCCGCTATAATACCCACAGCTGTTCCCATTTCCGCAAGCTCACCGGTAGCTAAGTTTATACCGTAACATTTCTGACAAACTCCTCGCTTCGATTCACAAGTCAAAACTGAACGAATACGCACCCGATCGACGCCAGCATCATCTATTGCTTTAGCATGCACTTCATCGATCACTTGAGCTGATTCACAGAGGTATTCTTCCGGGTTAACCGGATCCGGTATATCTTCCACCGCAGTACGTCCCACAAGACGATCTTGAAGTTTAACAACTTCATCCTCTCCTTCATAAATAGCCTGTCGCCAAATACCGTTAGTGGTTCCACAATCTAACTCCCAAATAATCAGATCCTGAGAAACATCTACTAGCTTACGGGTTAGGTAGCCAGAGTCAGCCGTCTTTAAGGCTGTATCAGCTAAGCCCTTGCGAGCACCATGGGTAGAAATAAAATAGTCGAGTACAGTAAGCCCTTCACGGAAATTAGCTAAAATAGGTTTTTCAATAATATCTCCTGAAGGCTTAGCCATAAGACCACGTATACCAGAAAGCTGGCGAACCTGCTGGCGATTTCCGCGAGCACCAGAATCTACCATTAGCCAAACCGGATTAAACTCATCACTGCCGCCATTATGATCTAACACCTTAAGCATTACGTCTGCAATCTGATCGGTACAATGTGTCCATATATCAATCACTTTGTTGTAACGCTCACCAGGAGTAATAACACCGCGACGGTACTGTTTATCAACATCGGCAATTTGCTTATGCGCCTTTTCAATTTCCGTGGCCTTTTCCTTAGGGATAATCATATCCTCAAAACCCATAGAAATTCCGGCCTTAGTTGCCTCGTTAAACCCAAGCGTCTTAAGTTCATCAAGTACGCTGACGGTCACTTCGTGACCACAATATTTGTAACAATTTGAGATAATATCTCCCAAAGCACCTTTATTAACGACAATGTTCGGGAAACCAATTTCATCAGGCCAAATCTCACTGAATACAACCCGGCCAACAGTGGTTTCTATAATTTTACTGGTAGGATCAGCATAAGGGGCATCCTTACCTATGTCTGGATTCGCCAAACGCACCACATCATGAATACCTAACGCGCCATCCTCGAATGCAAAAAGAGCTTCCCTTTTTGTGCCAAACAAACTCACATACTTTTGCTTCTTCCTAACAACTTTTCTTGGCTCAGCAGTTAGGTAATAGCAACCAAGCACGATATCTTGAGAAGGTGTAATGATAGGCTTACCACTTGAGGGCGAAAACAAATTGTTAGGGGCCATCATCAAAAGCCGAGCCTCCATCTGAGCCTCAACCGACAATGGAACATGAACAGCCATCTGATCTCCATCAAAATCGGCGTTATAAGCACAACAGGTCAAAGGATGCAATCGAATCGCCTCCCCCTCAATTAATGTTGGCTCAAATGCTTGAATTGATAAACGGTGCAAAGTAGGAGCACGATTAAGTAAAACAGGATGCTCCTTGGTTACTTCTTCAAGCACATCCCAAACCTCAATAGTTTGTCGCTCAATCAATTTCTTAGCGGAACGAACAGTGTGGACATAGCCCAAATCTTTCAAACGACGGATAATGAACGGCTCAAAAAGAACCAACGCCATTTTTTTCGGCAAACCACACTGA
>JASLJT010000235.1:0-6098 GCA_030747955.1 Verrucomicrobiales bacterium
AAGTCTCCGAAGAGAATGGCATTTGTCTATTCGCCTAACGGCAAGAACATGCAAAAGTGGAGACCAAGTTCATTAGGGTCTGACTATCAATTGTCACCGACACTTGAGCCGTTAGCCGATCTCAAAAAAGACTTTCAGGTGCTCAGTGGCCTTGATCACAGAAATGCAACGAATGGTGGTGATGGTGCAGGTGACCATGCCAGAGCTAACGCGACTTTCTTAACGGGAATGAGGGCAAAGAAGACTGCAGGTGCTGATATACGGCTGGGTATTTCTGTGGATCAAGTTGCAGCTAAAATTATTGGTACTGAGACAAAGTTGCCTTCATTGGAACTCAGTTGTGATGCTGCTAGGAAGAGTGGAAGATGCGATTCGGGTTACAGTTGTGCTTACCAGTATAATATTTCTTGGAGAGATGAAAAAATACCAATGGCTCCAGAAGCCAATCCTAGAGTCGTTTTCGAACGGTTGTTCGGTTCAGGTGAGCAAGGGAACAAGGAACAGAGGCTGAAGATTGCAAAGCAACAGAAAAGTATTCTTGATTTTGTATTGGAAGACGCAAACAGGCTTCATGGTAGGCTCGGTCGTAATGATCAGCAGAAACTTGACGAATATTTGACCGCTGTCCGTGACACTGAGCGCAAAGTGGTAAGGGCTGAGCAATTTGCGGCTAAAGCTCCCGACATGAAGATGCCCGAAGGAATTCCTGGTAATTACAAGGATCACATTCGATTACTTTATGATCTTACTGCTCTTTCTTTTCAGACTGATACGACCCGCATTTCCACTTTCATGATGGCACATGATGGTAGCAACAGGAATTTCCGAGACATTGGAGTGCCTGAAGGGCATCATCATTTATCGCATCACGGCAATAATAAAAAGAAGCTCGAAAAGATTGCTAAAATCGACAAGTTCTATATTGAGCAATTTGGTTATTTTTTAAACAAATTAAAATCTATGGAGGATGGTGAAGGACAAAATGTTCTTGATAATTCTATGATTATTTATGGTTGTGGTATTGCTGATGGTAACAGCCATAAGCATCACGACTTGCCTCTCCTTTTAGCTGGTCATGGCGGTGGAACTTTGGAGTCAGGACGTCACTTGGATTTTCAGGGAGAGGTTCCATTATCTAACTTATATGTGGCCATGTTAGATAAGATCGGAGCAAAAGTTTCCAAATTAGGAGATAGTACCGGGAAATTACCTAAAGTTTAAGGTGATTGGATTTCCTGGGCGTCGAGTAAAAAATCCTTCAATTGTTTGTTAGTGGGAAGATAACCTCTGCCACCCAAGGCACTGGCATTCATTGCGCCTGCGGCGCTAGCCATTCTTGCGGCTTCATTAACTGGCATTTCCGATTCAATAGCGTGTAAAAATGTTCCGTGATACACGTCACCACAACCGGTAGTATCTTCTATCCTTTCAGCTAAGAGTGCGGGTTGATGAAAGGGTCTCTGATCTTCATGTTGGATCCAGCTTCCCCTTTGTCCATCTGTAATTCCAATGATATGAGCCTTTGGGAATAGTTGATTTAATTTTTTCCAGGTGAGTCCGGTTAATTTTTTCTCGCTCGTTGCTTTCAATGCAAAATCGAGAGCAACGATGGCAATGTCGATTCGTTTCATCAGTGGCAATAATGATTCCCGGTAACGGCCAGCACCGCCATCAAAAGAAAGAACAGTTCCTGTCCCTAGTGCGTCTGCTATTTCTCCGGCTTTAATGCAGGCTTCAAGGTGCCTTCCATTGCAGTGTATGATTTTGTGATTTTTAATCAGAGTATCTTCAAGTGATTGTGGGTCAATTGCTTTCGTTGTACTCCTCACAAAACGGATTGCTCTTGCACCGTCAGATGACCTGACAAGGACCGATGCCAGTGAAGCTGATGCACCTGATTCGATTTTGATATTTTCGCATTGAATGCCATGGTCTCTCAGTTCTTCGATGATTAGAGTCGATTTCCAGTCATCACCCAGAACATCAATCATAGCTGTTGAGCTTCCCAAACGAGTCGCAGCAGCTAATGCTGTCGGGACTGGTCCTCCTCCCATAAAGATCGCCGATTCAGCTTCCTCGACACTTTCATTAGAGGGCAGAGTTTCCACCTTAGTCAATACGTCTAAGGTGCATACACCTATTCCTAAGATTCCTCTTTGCATGAGGTCAAATTAAGTCACTTCTAATACTTTAGATTTCACCCGCGAAAGTAGAGCAGGCTGCTTTTTTAATTCTTTAGTAAGAGCTTGGATCGTAGCAAGAGTCGGTGGACTCATGTGATGCTCGATCCCTTCGATATCATCATAAATAGTATCATCATATAAATCGAAAAGTTTAAAGAATTTAGCCAAACTTTCATGACGATTAATAATGGCCCTGGCTATTTTTTCTCCTTCTGAAGTTAAGACAACTCCTCTATATTTTTCATATGATACAAGACCTTCTGCGTCCATCCTCTGTATCATACCTGTGACACTGGCCTGGGCGATGTTCAGGTTCTTGGCAATATCAACTACCCTCGCATAGCCCTTTTTTTCTATTAGGCTGAGTATTTGCTCTAAATAATCCTCTTGAGCTCGAGTTCCGCGTGGAGCGTCTACTTTGGTGCTGACAACTGTGGCCATGAATAAACAATGGCATGACTAAATTTATTTGGCAAACAAAATAATAATTGCTAATACAATAAAAGTTAGGTTAGACTATATAATTAATAATATAATAAATAGAAAGATTTTTTTCACTATGCTTGTACAGTTCACGCAATTGCTCTTTAGGTCATTATTGACTTACAAAGTTGTTCTCTTGTTGGGGTTGGCGACTTTCTCGAGTTGTAATTCGGATAAAAGATCTGGTCATGCAGATGATAGGATTTCTGTTGTTACAACGACGACAATGATAACCGATATGGTTAATCAAATAGCCGGAGACAAAGTTCAACTCAATGGACTTATGGGTCCTGGGGTAGACCCGCACCTATATGAACCGATACCGAGTGATGGTATCGCTTTGAGTGAAGCTGACCTTATCTTTTATAATGGTCTTTTTCTAGAGGGGCAGATGATATCCAATCTTAAAGATCACGGAGGAATTGACTTTGGGTCTACTGTTCCTGAGGATCAACTCAGAGGTGAAAAATCATATCCTGATCCCCATATTTGGGGCAATGCAGAAATATGGGCAAATTGTGTTCCCTTAGTTGTTGAAGCATTAAGTGAAGCAGACACTTCGAACTCTTCCTATTATATGGAAAGAGGTGATCATTTTATAAAAGCGCTCCTAGAATTACACCAATGGGCAAGATCGAGGGTCCGTTCATTGCCTGAGGATTCTAGAATCCTAATCACGAGTCATGATGCTTTTGAATATTTTGGTGAAGCTTATGGATTGAAGGTAGTTGCTCTTCAGGGCATTTCTACGGCAACGGAGGCCGGCATTGCGGAAAGGGTCAAGCTTGTCGATTTTATTCAGAAAAATAAGATTAAATCAATTTTTGTTGAGTCTAGTGTTTCTCCTGAGGCAATTAAAAGTATTGCTGAGGATTCGGGCATTACGATTGGTGGAGAATTGTTCTCTGACGCTATGGGAGAGCCTGGCGACATAGAAAAATCCAACGACGAGGAATATAATTTAGGTACTTATCAAGGAATGCTCAAGCATAATATAAACACTATTGTGGAAGCGCTTAAATAATTACTATGTCAATTGAGGATGTTGAGGTTCCTGCTTTGGAGATACATGATCTCACGGTATCTTATCAAAAGAAGCCAGTCCTGTATGGAGTCGACATGGCTGTTCCTGCTGGTAGTATGGTCGGAATCGTTGGACCAAATGGGGCAGGTAAATCCACGCTAATAAAATCCGTGATGGGATTAGTTCAATTCTCTGATGGTTGGGTGAAGGTATTTGGTGAAGATTTAAAGAAGAATATTTCTAGAGTTGGCTATGTGCCTCAACGTGAATCGGTGGACTGGGACTTTCCTGTTAGTGTTATTGATGTTGTCCTTATGGGATGTTATGCGAGACTCGGACTCATTCGAAGGCCCGGGAAAGAAGAAAAAGAAAAGGCTTACGCAGCATTAAAAAAAGTTGGCCTTGAGGCATATGGAAAACGGCAGATAGCAAATTTGAGCGGAGGGCAGCAGCAACGTGTTTTTCTTGCTAGAGCATTGGCTCAGGAAAGTGATCTTTATCTGATGGATGAACCTTTTGCTGGTGTCGATGCGGCTACAGAGTCGGCGATCGTTGAACTTTTAAGGGAGATTAGGGATCAAGGTAAGACTTTAATTGTTGTTCACCATGATTTGGCCAGTGCACGTGAGTACTTTGATATGATGCTTTTACTTAATATGAGAGTCGTTGCCTTTGGGAAGACTGAAGAAGTGTTCACTGGTGATTTATTGCAGAAAACATATGGGGGTCGTTTGACTGTCCTATCTGAGGTCGCTGAGAAGTTTGCAAAAGATGGAAATTAATTAAATTAGTAGTGCCTAGGATACGGAAAATAATCATATTTGGAGTATTAATTCTCTCCTTGGCAGTTCATGAAGCTGCCGCTGCGCGTATAGGTGAGATAGTTGAGACAAATCCTTGGGATCAGATGAGAAGATTCATTACGTTATCTGACCGTGGACTTCGTTTGAGTTTGATTGGGGCCCTGCTTTTTGGTGCAGTATGTGGTTTATTAGGTAGTTTTATTGTGGTTCGTAAGATGGCTCTTTTCGGAGATGCTATTTCGCATGCAGTTCTTCCGGGCGTGGCTTTAGGATTCTTGTGGAGTATGAGTAAGAATCCAGTTGCTATACTGATCGGAGCGACTCTAGCAGGCTTAGCGGGATCACTTTTAGTGGAAGCAATCAAAAGAACTACCCGCATTAAGCAAGACGCGGCTCTTGGGATAGTTCTCGCCTCATTCTTTGCTATAGGACTTTGCCTTATTCGTATAATACAGAATAACGAAGGAGCCTCAAAAATTACGGGTCTAAAATCATACCTGTTTGGTGACGTTGCTGTTTTAGATCGTCATGATGTCATTACAATGGGAGTCGTTGTCATTTCGACCATTATATTATTTGGTCTTCTCTACCGACCTTTTCTTGCGATAAGTTTTGATCGACAATTTGCGGTCTCAATAGGTTTTCCTGTGAGAATTCTGGAAGCTTTATTTCAAATGTTTTTGGCCTTTGCTATTGTTATTTCTCTTCAGGCCGTTGGTGTTGTTTTAGTCTCAGCGATGCTAGTAACGCCAGCGGCCACAGCGTATCTTCTAGTCGATCGAATGCATCGGATGCTATGGATAGCTATGGGACTTGGTATGTTATCTGCCATCACTGGTGTATTTTTTTCATTCCTTGGGAGTAATCTGCCTACTGGGCCTTTTATGGTCCTTTCTGCGAGTTCAATTTTTACCATGGCATACCTCTTTTCTCCCAAGTATGGCAGATTCACTAAGTGGTTAAGATATCGCGCTCGAGTTAAAAAGGTCCGCGAAGAGAATTCTCTTAAATCCATCTATCATGTACTGGAGAGTAGAGGGCTAGAAGGTTCAGGGAATGCAATATTAATTAAGGACCTTGCTAGTCATCGGAAAATGTCTAAGGCGGAGATAGTTAAAGAAATTAAAGGCATGAAAAGATCCGGACTGGTTAAGTTGGAAGGCGAAAATGTCAGCTTAACTACTGAGGGATTTAATAAAGCTAGATCAGTCGTTCGTAATCATAGATTATGGGAACTTTATTTAACTAATGAAGCTGATTATGCTTCTGATCATGTGCATGATGACGCGGAAAAGGTGGAGCACTTTTTAAGTGAAAAGGATGTTGCTGAGCTAGAGTCTTATCTGAATTATCCGCAGGAAGATCCTCACGGTAAGCCTATCCCGGGGAGAGCAAGTGCATGAGTTTTTATCAAATATTTATAGAGCCTTGGGAAAGACACGCTTCGGCATATTGGCCCATATTAGCAATGGCCTTTTTTGTTACTGCTGCGTGTGGTCTAGTTGGTAATTATCTCGTATTAAGGCGTATTTCTTTGGTCGGGGATGCTATTAGCCACAGTGTCCTTCCAGGCATAGCCATTGCATTTATTCTTACTGGCTCAAA
>JASLJT010000236.1:0-3153 GCA_030747955.1 Verrucomicrobiales bacterium
GGAAACTTTATAGACCAAGCAGTACGGGAGTCCTAAGAATGCCGCTTCGAGAGTAGCCGTTCCTGAAGCCACTGCACCGCAAGAAGCGACAGACATCAATTCATGAGATTTCCCAACACTCACCTTGCAGGACAATCCGGCATTCTGAACCATGCTTTTCATCTTTTCCTCACAAACAAGATTAGCCGCCGATGCAGCAAAACGCATTTCAGGCCTTATTTTCCTTATTTCATTAGCAGCCCCAAGGAGGAGAGGAAAAATCTTTTCCACTTCCCGGTTACGGCTACCCGGTAAAAGAGCGATGAGCTCATTGTCTCTTTTAGCTTTGCCTCTAAATTTTCCCAGAGCCTCGGACAAAGGATGGCCAACGAACTGAGCCTCGAGTCCAGAACGCTCATAGAAAGAGACCTCAAAAGGGAAAAGACAAAGCATCAAATCTATTACTTTGGCCATTTTGGTCACACGCCCTCGCTTCCAGGCCCACACCTGTGGACTAATATAATAAACTATCTTCGTCTCAATTCCTCTCTTCCTGATCGCCTCAGCTAACCTCACGTTAAAGCCGGGATAATCGACTAGGACAACGGTGTCGGGAGCAACGCTTTCAATTTCATCAAGAACTTGGTCAAAGACCTCCTTAAAGAATCTATACTTTTTTATGACTTCCCAGAAACCAACGACTGCTGAATCATCTGTCCAGTTTCGCACAGATTTAGACACTTCCCCCATACAAGGCCCACCGATCCCTGAAAATTTAACACTCTGATCGTGTGATCTTATAGCCCTCATGAGGCCAGAACCATGATTGTCCCCACTCACCTCACCAGCCACAATGTAAATCTTACGAGACATAGGGCTAACCCTTATTACCAGAATCAATGAGGTTAGTTATTTCGATTGCAAGCTCAAGTGCCGCTGTCGCTTCGTGCCCTGAAACGGCAGGCTGTCGCCCCATCGAAGCGCACTCAACAAAGGACTCAAGCTCACGCTTAAGAGGTTCATCCTTCTCTACTTCAACAGGCTCCATTTTAATTTCCATACCATCCTTCCAATAGAACTGACCTTCCTGTGCCTGATAATCAAGCGAGAGGTAACTCTCACCTTCAAAAACTCGTAACTTACGCATCTTTTCGGGAGAAATCCTACTAGCGGTAATATTTGCAACACAACCAGACTCAAACCGTATACGGGCATTTGCAATATCCTCGCGTCCGGTCAGAACAGGCACTCCGACAGCATCAATACTTTGGATCTTAGACTTCACCAGATGCAGAACAATCTCCAAATCATGAATCATAAGATCCAAAACTACCCCAATGTCCATGGAACGGTTCGGGAACGGAGAGAGTCGATGCACCTCGATAAAACGCGGATCCTTAAGCCGCTCTTCAATTTCTCCGAGCACAGGATTGAATCGTTCAATGTGTCCAACTTGTAACACGCAATTCATTTCTGTAGCCAAATTAACTAGTGCTTGGGCATCCGGTGCACTGTCAGCTATCGGCTTCTCTATCAGAAGATGCTTCCCCTTTTCCAATAAAGATTCACCAATGGATCTGTGCGTATTAGTGGGTGTTGCAACTGAAACAACTTCGACAAGACTCGAAAACTCTTCAATTGAACCGGCCAGCACTCCTCCGTAAAGATTCACAATTTCTTTCGCAGCATCAGTGTCGGAGTCAAAGACAGCGACAAGATCAGCAGAATCAATTTCTGAATATATGCGTGCATGATTTTTACCTATTGCTCCCACCCCAATGACGCCCGCTTTAATTTTATTGCTCATTATAATTTTGTATATTCTCTATTCTTCATAAGCAAAGACAGTAACTCCTTTGTCTCTGGCCAGTTCTTCTATTTGATCTTTCCCGAGCATAAGAGTCTTCCCTGCTTCGACCACAATCGCAGAAATATTAACTGAAGCAGCAATTTCAATAGTTTCAGGACCAATACAAGGAACATCAAACCTAAGATCCTGGCCAGGCTTAGAGACCTTAACGACTACGGCTCCATCCCTCCCAAGATCTCCTCCCCTCTTAATCGCAGCGTTCGTTCCCTCGAAACCTTCGACGGCAAGTACGGTCCCTTTACTTACGACTACCGTTTGTCCGATGTCCAAACGGCTAATTTCTTTTGCTATCTTATAACCGAACGCTGCTTCATCCGGCAAACGTTTCCCGGGCTTTGGTCCGCACACATGTCCCGGACCAGGTAACAAATCATCTAGGTAGGTAGTTGCAGGAATTAATTCTATGCCATGCTTGGAAAGCTCTTCACCTATGCCATTAAAAATTGATTCCGCATTGCGTTCCTTGAGCTTGCCGAGCAGCATCAGTGTTCTCATGTCAGGCCTTAAATCGAATAAATTTTTTGGCTCAATCTGCCCAACCATCACTGCCCTAGTAATTTTTTCGCCCTCAAAGAATTTTATTAATTTACCTAACTGACCGACCCTCATCCAAGAAACTGTATCAGATATTTCTTCGATTACGGGATCCGTTTCCCCTTCGAATGCAGCCGAAACTAGGCGTTTTACACCTGCAGAACGTGCCTCATGGGCAAATATTCCAGGATAAATACCATTACCGGCAATCATTCCAATGGCTTCATTTTCACTCATTACTGATCAAAAAGCGCGATGATTGGAAAATGTCCAATTGAAAAAAGATTCACAAACCGCAAACCCTTACTAAAATAGGGTCCGTGAGCTCTAGTTATCAGGTCTTCGCACGTAAATATCGACCCCTTACATTCAAGGACATCCTTGGACAGGATCATGTTGTCCAGACCCTTTCAAATGCCATTGAACAAAACAGGTTAGCCCATGCCTATCTCTTTGTTGGGCCGAGGGGAACAGGGAAAACGTCAACCGCAAGAATCCTTGCCAAGGCACTCAACTGTGAAGGCGGTCCAAAAATAGATTTTGATCCTAATGAAAGTATTTGCCAGGAAATTGCAGAGGGGCGGTGCCTTGACGTGTTAGAAATTGATGGGGCAAGTAATAACGGAGTCGAGCAAGTCAGAGAACTTCGCGACAATGTAAAATTTGCTCCGACTCACGGGAAATATAAAATCTACTACATTGATGAGGTTCACATGTTATCTAACGCTGCCTTCAATGCGTTACTGAAGACACTAGAGGAACCTCCCGAG
>JASLJT010000237.1:0-5602 GCA_030747955.1 Verrucomicrobiales bacterium
AATGATACCTATTTACGGGAACGGACAGAACATCCGTGAATGGCTTCACATTAATGATTTGGTTGAGGCATTGATGAGAGTCTTGTGTGATGGCAAAGTTGGCCACACTTATAACATTGGTAGTGGGCAAGAAATTACGAATCTTTCTCTAGTTCAGATGATATGTGAAATGTTGGATTCTAAGTTCTCTGACCGCTCTCCACATTCTGAACAAATTCAATTTGTTAATGACCGGGCCGGCCATGATTTTCGCTACAGTTTAAATTCTACAAAGATTCGAAACGAGCTTGGTTGGAACTCTTCTATTGAGCTGGATGATGGCTTAAATGAAACGGTGAACTGGTACTTGGCGAATGATCATTGGTGGGGACCCCTATGTGAAAATTTTCAATGATATGAACAAGGAACTAATCTGTCAGCTCACCTCCAGATTTTTTCCAAGCTAAAATGCCACCATCTAGATGGTACACTTCTTTAAATCCCAGTTCTTGCATTTTTTTGAGGGCTCCTCTACTCCTGCCTCCAGACTGACAATGTAGAAGATAGGCTTTGTTCTTATCAAGTTCCTTGAGCTTCTTTTCGAAATCGGGTCCGAAGAAATTGATTAACTTGGCTTTTGGAAAGTGTTCTTTATCGTATTCTTCTTTTGTTCGAACATCTAAGATCAGAAGGGTTTTCTTTTCTTTTGTAAATTTGGCAATAATCGCCTTGGTCTTAACAGCATCTAAGTTTTTATAAACAGCTTTAGATTCATCTGCCAGACAGGTAACTAATGATTGGATGGAATAGATTAGAACGAGTGAAAATAATTTCATTTAGATAGGATAGAGATTGATGCGATTGAGCATATTTTGCCAGTTCAATACTTTCTTTTCTTTCATGAAACAAAAGTAATTAGTTTTTTTAGGTGTTTGCGAATTAGGGATTAAAGTAGGCACACAGAATCTTTTTCTTATCAACTGATGTTTAAGAGACTTGAAACCAGAATTTTTTGGCCATTAAAGATAGTGGGGATTCTTTACGTTTTCGGAATGGGGTTGATTTGTTCATGGTCAGCTCAAGTCAAGGATACGAAGTTTAGCGTGGACAGAGGATTCTTTGTGGAACCTTTTGTTTTGAATATTTCTTCAGCTACTCCTCGAGCTCAAATTCGCTATACGACAGATGGGAGTTTTCCAAGCCCAGTTAATGGAAAAGATTATACGGGGCCTTTGCTATTGAAAGAGACGACGGTCATTCGTGCTGCGGCTTATAAGGATGGTCATGACCCGACAGATGTGGATACTCATACCTACATTTTTCTTGAAGATGTCATTCGTCAGACTGGAAAAGGCATGCCGTTAAACTGGGGGTCACTCGGACGCTTTGATATTGTTCCTGGGGATTTAAAACCCGGACCCTATGCCGGTGATTATGAAATGGATCAGGACATTGTGAATGATCCAAAATATATGACTACTATAAAAGAGGACATGCGATCCATTCCTACTCTTGCAGTTTCTTTGGATCCTGATGATTTATTTTCTTCAACGCCAGTCAAGATCGATGCTGATAATAATGTGATCCAGACCCGTGGTATATATCCTATTGGTAAGGGATTTGAGAGGGTTGCATCTGCTGAATTGATTCTTCCTGACGGATCAACAGGATTTCAAATTGATTGTTCCCTAGAAATCCAGGGTGCTACGAGTACGGATCGGTGGAAGACAGACAAGCTTTCCATGAGGCTAAAATTTAAGCCTCCTTATGGCCCTCCTGAGTTGGATTATCCACTGTTCGGTAATGAGGCAACTGATAATATTAATACTGTAATTCTTGATGCAACTAACCAGCAGTCCTGGACTCACCCTAATCCTGATCAGCAATTGCGTGCACAATACATTCGTGATCAGCTTGTTGGTGACCTTCAGAATGCTGCAGGAGGAATTGCACCAAGAGGTAATTATGCTCACCTTTACCTAAATGGATTGTATTGGGGAATGTATTGGTTGCATGAATTTGTAGATGAGGAATTTGTGGTTGCCTATCGCGGTGGAAAGAAAAGTGACTATGACATATTGAGGCACCGTTCTAATAATGTTGTTGCTGGTAACAACAAGAGTTATGAGGATCTTCTGAGTGCGGTTGGTGCTGATCTTAGTATTGAAGAAAATTATAAGGCTGTTCTCAGGTTACTAGATCTTGATCAATTCATTGATTATATGCTCATTAATTTTTATGCCGGCAATGCGGACTGGGCTTATCAGAACTGGAACGCTAGTTATAATCGCGTCGATCCGGAAAAGTTATGGGTCTTTCATAATTGGGATGCAGAAAAGACATTTCAGCAGGTCACTGATGATGTGACTGGTGCAAATGATCCAGGATCACCGACACATATCCATCAGCGACTCCGTGCAAATAGCGAATATCGTCTCAAGTTTGCCGATAGAGTCCATTATTTAATGTTTAATGATGGAGTTCTTACTCCTGAAGTGGCTTCTTCCATTTATGAATTGCGTTATACTGAGATTGATCGAGCCATTGTTGGAGAATCTGCCCGTTGGGGAGATAACCGAAATCCTGATAAGATACCATACACTCGCTTAACATGGATCATGGAAAGGGACCGTTTGCTAACGGATTTTTTCCCTAGACGGACTGATGTCCTTGTTTCTCAATTGAAAGGTGAGAGTCTTTATCCAACGGTTGAGGCTCCTGTCTTTTCACAATATGGAGGAAATGTTGAATCTGGTTTCATTTTAACATTCAGTGAATCCTCTGGCAGTGGTCTAATTTTTTATACTGATGATGGATCCGATCCAAGAGTAGTTGGCGGAGGCGTCTCAGCGAATGCGGTGGAAGATAATCAGCGTAAGATCACGAGTAGTGTTAATATTAAGGCCAGAGTCTATAATGAGACAGATGATGTCTGGAGTGCGTTAACAGATGCAGTTTTCTTTGTAGAGGATGGGGCTGAGGATCTTCGCGTCACCGAAATAATGTATCATCCAGATTCATTATCTGTAGATGAGAAGCGTGAAGGTTATGAAGATAGAGATTTTTTTGAGTATATTGAATTGACCAATGTCGGAACCAATGATGTTAAATTGAGCGGTATTAAATTTACAAAAGGGATTCAATTCACTTTTGATTCAGGGGTCCTGAATCCAGGAAAATCTCTCATCATTGTCAATGACCTTGAAGCTTTTGAGATACGGTATGGGTCAGATAGTATCAACGTTGCTGGTCAGTACAATGGGACTCTAAGTAATTCAGGAGAGACCATTATATTGTCTGGTCAGTATGGAAATATAATACAAGAATTTGAGTATAACGATTCATGGCATCCTCCCACTGATGGTAAAGGGAGATCACTTGTTGTGGTCGATTATAATGCTCCACTACTGGACTGGAGCCTTGCAGAGGGTTGGCGTTCCAGTAAATTGTCAGATGGTTCTCCTGGATATTTTGAGACGCCATTACCTCTCTTAAGAATTTCAGAAATCCATTTTAACCCGAGCGAACCGACTGAAAATGAACGGTTAGAAGGATTCAATAATAATGATGCTTTTGAGTTTATTGAATTTCAAAATGTGGGCCTTTCTTCGATTCAATTGGAGGGGTATCGTGTTTCTGATGCTATTGATTTTACCTTTGGTCAGCATTTATTAGGTTCAGGTGAATATGCGGTAGTGGCTGCTGATGCTAGGGCATTTGCTCTGCGTTATGGAGAAGACTTGGATCTAATTGGTCTTTTTGAGAGCGGTAAGCTCGATGATTCTGGTGAGAGGATCCGATTATATAGTAATGAAGAAGAGCTCATTCATGATTTTCGATATTCTTCAGATTGGTTCCCTGAATCGGACGGGATAGGGTCATCCATTGAAACAAGGAATAACTTTGAGCAATTATTTCGATGGCGGCAGCAGTCACATTGGAAACCAAGTCCCGAACGAGGTGGATCACCTGGAAGAGCCGGTCGCTCACAGCCGAATTCACCAATTCGTATTAGCGAATTGATGTTTAATCCTGGGCCTCCAACAGAAGAAGAAAAGGCTGCTGGATTTATTGAGAATGATGATTTTGAATTCATTGAACTCCTTAATATATCTTCAGAGGTTCATGATCTGTCCAATTACGAATTGTTGGGTGCTGTGCGGATCCGTTTTAATAATTTTTCTATTCAGCCAGGACAGAGAGTTGTTGTTGTAAAAAGAGTACGAGCTTTCAGGGCCCGGTATGGAGATTCTGTTCCAGTCATTGGCGAATACAGTGGCAATCTGAATAATAACTATGAAGAATTAATCTTAAGGGACTCCTCTGACCAGACGATATTAGATTTTAACTATTTTGGTGACTGGTATGAATCGACTGACGGTAAAGGTCATTCGCTTAACATTGTGAATGCGGATGGAGGTCCTGTATTTTGGAGCATAGAAGATGGCTGGAGACCCAGTAAAAGTATTCATGGTTCTCCTGGTAAGAAATCAGATCCATATTTCAGCTGGGCATGGGATAACTTTTCTGATTCTGCAGCTATTGATTCGAGTATTTCTGGAGAGTTGGAGGATCCAGACAATGACAGTTTAGTGAACATTGCCGAATATGCTCTTGGCACTGATCCCACAACTCATGATGAGGGATACTTTCATTCTTTAGCGGATGAGGATGGAAAAAAATTTATGGTCTTAACCCATACGATAGGAGGCTCAGGCACTGATGTGGAAATGGTATTAGAGAGGAGTTCTGATCTTAAGACATGGAATGCTCTCGACCCTTTATCTGAAAATTATATAGATTCAGAATTAAAGAATGGGGTTCGGCAAAGAACGACCATTGATGATATTCCCATTTCATCAGGAGTGCGTCGATTCTATCGATTAGTGGTTAGGCGATAGGAGCGGTTTATCTTATTTCCCGGAATCTTTCAGATTAACCTTTAATTTTTAAGTTCAACTAGTTTGGATTTAATCCCTTCAAAGTCTGGAACTTTGGCCGGATCATCGCTGCTTTCCGCGTACTGAATGATGCCATTCGCATCAATCACAAATGCTGATCTTTTGGGAACTCCTCCCATGGTCAAATTCTTTTCAGGAAGAAAACTTTCGTATGCAATGCCGTATTCTTTGGCAACATTATGTTCGTAGTCACTGGCAAGTGTAAGTTTAATACCTTCTTTTTCTGCCCATGCAGCTTGAGCAAAAGGACTGTCACCACTGATGGCAAGGATTTTGGCATCGAGGCTCTCGTATTCTGACATTTCTCCTGTCACGCTACATAGTTCTTTGGTGCATACGCTGGTAAATGCCATAGGGACAAAGAGAAGTACTGTAGGTTGCCCAAGATTTTCAGATAAGGTAATGTGTTTAGGCCCATCTTCTCCTAGAGTAGTAAGTTTAAAATCGGGTGCTGTTTCTCCAACTGCGAGCATTTTTAATTTTTTGGTTGTGGTTGTTAAGGTAGTTAATTATACGAAGTTGAATTTATATTGAATTTTAAAATGATATCCAAGACTTTTCCTATTACTGAAACCATTAGGCACCGGCGCACAGTAAAGCCGGCCATGATGGATCCAGATCTTGAAGTTCCGAATGAATTAATTGATGAACTTTTAGAGAAT
>JASLJT010000238.1:0-5029 GCA_030747955.1 Verrucomicrobiales bacterium
TACTATGTGGATGGCAGGTGGAGGTATTAAGGGCGGTGTTAGTGTAGGAACTACTGATGAGTTAGGGAGTAAGGCAGTTGAGAATCCTTACCATGTGAGAAACCTTCATGCCACAGTTCTTAATCTGATGGGGCTTGATCAAAATAATTTGAGCTATTTCTATAATGGTCTGGACCAGAAGCTTGTTGGTGTTGAAGGAGCCGAGCCAATTTATCAGGCCATGGCCTAAAGGATGCTATTTGATAGCAGTGACTGAGGTGTGAGTTTTCCAAGCCCTGAAACTGCTGGTATCAGCAATAGGAAACGTTATCTAGTAGGGGTATCCGGGGGGTGCGATTCAGTTGCATTGTTGCATTGGCTTAAGTTCGATCTTCGATGCAGAGATATTATTGTATGTCATCTCAATCATTCATTGAGGGGTAGGGATTCAGGTTCGGATGCAAGATTCGTTCGAAATCTTGCCCGAAGTTACGATTTTGAATTTGAATGTGAAAAGAAAGACGTGCGTAAACTTTCTGAGCAGAGAAAGGCTTCAATTGAAGTCACTGCCAGAGACGAGAGGTTGGATTTTTTTGCGCGAGCATCTAAGAAATGGCGTTGCAAGTGTGTGATATTAGCGCACCATGCAGATGATCATGTTGAGACTGTACTGATGAATTTGTTTCGTGGATCAGGGAAATTGACCGGTATACGAAGCGAATCGAAGATTGTATCGAATGGATTGAGCATCGAGCTATTGAGGCCACTATTGTCTGTCTGGCGCAGTGACATTGATGCTTATGTAAAAGCGAACAGTATTCGTTATCGAGAAGATGCCAGCAATCATAGTAATGAGTTTTTGCGCAATCGGGTACGGAACACACTCATTCCTAGTCTCAGAAAAATATTCCAACGCGATGTAACGAAGGCAGTTGCACGAGCTGCTGAAGTGTCTATGCGTGAATCGGATATGATTGAAGAAATTATCTTATCTTCGGAATTTTCTTGGATTAATAAAAAGGAACTGCCTTTACTAAAACTCAATCAACTAAATAGTGCGTTACAGGCACGAGCCATATTGTATTGGTTGAGAAAGGCAAATTTGCCAGGAGTAGGTTTTGCAGAAGTGGAATTGGTCAGATCTTTAATTAAAGACAAATCAACTGCTAAGATTAATCTTCCAGGAGGCAACTATGTGAGACGCAGGAATAAGGTAATTTTTATAGATTGATTCCTATTTTTCTGGCCAATTCAAATGCTGACGAAGGAAATCAAATGTTTCTTTTCCGTTAATTGTATGCGGGCCAACGAACCACTCAATTTTCGTTTTATTGCCGATACCAAGCTTTGCAGAATAAAGATTTCTGACTTTCGCAAATTCGTAAGCTACGGTTTCGTCCGGAGCAACGCCATCAAAGTGTCCCCGCTCGACCATAAATGGTCGAGGAGCAATGAGTGCAGCCATCTCTGCATAATTAAAGGTGCTGCCTAAATCCCATTCGAATATTTCATATTCACCGGTCCACACGTAACTGTATCTGGATCTAGTTGATGCATTTTTCCAGACCCACTCATTGAAGTCAGCGGAACATATTGAGAGACAATAATTTGAAACTAGGGGAGGAATTCGCATGGCGGATTTGCCTCCGTATGAGAGACCGTAAAAACCAATCCGTTCCTTGTCTACGAATTCGAGTGAACCTAGCCAGTCAGTGATTTGTTGATGCTGCGGCACCATCAAGGAAAAGAGTGTTTTCCCTATTGCGTTGGCTTTGAATTGAAGGGCTCGGAACCTGTCCTGAAAAATGTATATATTTTGTGGTGCAAAAGTCACAAAACCGAGCTTGGCGAGTTCAGTAGTAAAAGCCTTATAATAATGATGATCCTTTTCTCCTATCGTGGATTGGGGACGACCTTCTAGCCCGTGCTGACAAACTACAACGGGTCTCTTTTCTCCTTTCTCAATGTCTTTTGGAATGACAAGGATGCCATAAGCAAAGAGTCCCTTATCACCTCCAAAAACATCCAATACCACTTCGTATGTAAGAACTTTTTCAGTCTCACTGATTAGTCTGGTCCTTGGATTTGCTGGAACAAGCTCATCATCAAATTGACCAATTACCTCAGATGCAAATTTTTTTCTATAGGGCTCTATACTGGCCTGAAACTTCTCCATTGATGAAGTATCTAGTTTCGAAAAATAACGTTTTCTGGTTTCTGCGCTCTGAGCCAATAGTTGTTGATTGTGCTGATCAATTTCATTGAAGGATCGGTCCTGAACGTTGCCAAGTTCTTTTAACGGTAGCGAAATGGCTTTATGTATTTTTACATTCTTACCCATGTAAGTGCTTATGTCTCCTGGACTAAGACCTGCCCTTTTTATTTCCGATAGTACCTGATTCGGACTAAAACTGGGGACCTTTCCAGGTTTACCTCCGGTCCCTCTAGGAACGATAATTTCAGGAGCCAGTGAAGGATCAATGACTAGGACTCTAGGATGAATGAGCTTAGCAATTTCAGCATCTCCGAAGTTATTGAGCAGGCCAAATACGTTTCGATAAGCAGGTTCATCCCATACCCTTTCCCTCTTGCCGTAGTGTCCAATGACCCACGCACGCTCAATTCGCGCATCAACCGCGGCAGCATAAAAAGCGATGAGACCACCTTCGCCATCCCCAGCCACCCCAATACTTTTATTAGTATCATCCAAAGCATCGATGATAGCTGATACTTTTTGAATTTCGTAGCCGATCAAATGTCTACCAAGTTCAAAAGCGGATCTGTAGAGGAACTCACGATTGCTAATTTTCCTGTGTTTTGCCTGGCGATCAATGAGCACCGGAACAAAGACACGGTGTCCGTTCGCCGCGAGCGTTTGTGGCCTCGTTGAGTTGGCAAAACTTTCAGGGTCTGGGATATAAATAGTTGTGAATTCAGCGTCTTCAGGTTCGATCAACAGTCCTTCTACTGAAACGCCTCCAAAGGCTTGTAATCGAAAATTTCGAATAGAGTATTCTGGACCCTTATGAATAATTCTACCTGTGAGGATTTCAGAACCCTTCAATCTTTCATCACGAATTCCGATAATATGTTTTAATTGTTTTCGGCTTTCTTCAGGCGAAGCAATATTATTTTGCAGCTCGGTTTTTGCGTTCCTTTTTAGAACGGCCTGATCAATTTTTTCCAACAGGAATGCATCTGCAGTATCGACTAGCTTTGAAGCAATATCGCCTTCCCAATTGAGTGGAGCAGTGGCCTTGAGAGGATTTGCCTGACAAGTTAAAGTGTTTATTAGGATGAAGGTGATCGGAATTAATAAATTAAAGGATCTGTTAATTTGATAATGCGAGGCCCGTAACATTTTTTTATATTATTGAAAATCAGAACATTATGGAAAGAACTTTGATTTCGTTTTTTGTATGTTCAATTTTTCTATCTCCCGCTGTCCGTTAATAATTCATAGAGGCAGGCAATAGATTCGAAGATTGTACTTTTAACTCCTGCACTAGATTTCATCCATTTTTCAGCATCATAAGCCACTGGCGGCAAGGCAATGATTCCTATCTGATCTTTGTTTTCAAATACTTTTTTGACAGTGATCCAGCTCCGGCGCGCATGGACGTTTAATGTAACGAGGTCGAATGGTTCTGAACTGAGGCCACTTTGTTTCAATTCATTTTTTAAGTTTATTGCTGCGCTGAAGGTTCGGTGCCGGAGGGATTTGCTCGCAGGGGCCAAATGTATTTTATCTTGAGGAACACCGAGCGCCTTTAGTGTTGTGGCACCCATTTGGCTATAAGTTTTGTATTTCTCTGATATATAATAGCCCCTTTCAAGTCTGGGGCCGATCAGCCATAAGGACTCGTAATTACTATTCTCGGCATTAAAAATTTCTGCTACCTGCTCCATGGAATTGTCAGCCATCCAAGACTCTACAACTAGTATCTTGGCGTTAGGGACTTTGTTTGTGACCGCAAGGAAATTGTGGGATGAGAATAAAATGAAGGAAATGCTCGTAACTATAAAAAGGATTGAAACGAGAACGAATGGCCATGTTGGCAACCATATATTTCGCTTTTTGAAGAATTTAAAACTCATTCTAACATTTATCGGATGTTAATTTTCATTGAGCCCAGTTTGATCAGCGGAAATGCCATATTTTTCCAAGGGCCTAACGATGTTGGTCTCGAGTGCCCAGACTTTACTTAGGACTTCTTGCGAGAGAGGTTCCTGTTCCTCGTAACCCTGATAGATCATTTCTATTTTTGCATCAATGTTATCAATGTGATGAAGTATAATGGCTTCCGGTGTTTTAGGAAGGACCGGTGATCCGTATTCTATTTTTCCGTGATGTGAGAGGATTAGATGAACTAGATGGATCCGTGCCTTTTCACTACTTGGTTCCATCATTTTCCATTCTTCACCTGCATCCGATTCGGTTTCCCTCCATAAGGAATTTACCATTTCGGCTCCAATCGATATGTGGCCAGTGAGTTCTGCTCGGAAATCGTAAGGCATCGTAAATCCATCTTTTGGAAAAGTATTCTCCCACATTTTTCCACAATCATGGAAAAGAATACCCGAGATCAGCAAGTCACGGTTCAGATTGGTGTAGGCTGAGCAGATGCCTTCCGCACTCCTGATCATCTGTGCTACATGTTCGGTTAGTCCTCCTCGACGCGCATGATGCAAGTTTCGTGCTCCTGCCGAACGCTTAAAACGATCACCAAAGCGTTCTAGAAACTTTGTGCAGATGCTACGAAACCTTGGATCTGACAATGCTTCACATACTGATTGGATATAATTGTAGTCCTCCTCTTGTTTTAATTTAGTTTCTTCTGTTCCTGCAAGAACATCGGCAATTTCTTCTGCTCCAAGAGTGGATAATTGCCAATCACGAGCATCGAGCCCGTATTCGTTACTTGACCAGTGCCCTCTTATACTTACCCATTCATTTCCTTTCAAAGATTCTGCTTGAGAGAATGCAACCGAGTCCTGCCACGCTTTTAATTTGATTGATCCGCTAGAATCACAAAGTTCTACTTCGTAA
>JASLJT010000239.1:0-11141 GCA_030747955.1 Verrucomicrobiales bacterium
TACCTAAATCTAAAATGGTATATGCCGGTACCGTTCATTCTGGGAGTGGAACATTTAAAGGTAGGGGTCATACCGGAGGAAAGCCACGGGATATTTTTGTTTTGCACAGGGGGGAGGTCACTGATCCGAGGGATCCTGTCAGGCCAGGAACGGTACCCGGTATCGTTCCAGAGATTTCATATCAATTTAATTTACCCGAAGATCATAAAGAAGGGGACCGTCGTGTTGCGTTGGCTGAATGGATATCTCACAAAGAGAATACCCTCACTTGGCGAAGCATAGTGAACCGAGTGTGGCATTATCATTTTGGTCGAGGAATCGTTGATACACCGAATGACTTTGGTCGGATCGGATCCAAGCCGACTCATCCTGAATTACTAGATTGGCTTGCTATTTGGTTCCGTGACAATGGAGGTTCTATTAAGGACTTGCACCGTCTCATACTAAATAGTGCGACATATAAGCAGGTCAGTGATCACCATCAAGGAAATGCACTGATTGATGTTTCAAACAAGTATCTTTGGCGTCAGAACCGGAGAAGGCTCGATGCTGAGTCCCTCAGAGACACAGTACTTTTTGTTTCTGGAAAAATGAACTTTGAAATGGGCGGACCTTCTTTTAAGGACTTTGTAATTGAGAAGCCTCAACATTCACCACACTATCAGTACCATAAGTATGATCCTGATGATCCGTTAACGCACCGCCGTTCTGTTTACCGCTTCATTGTCCGTTCTCAACCTCAGCCATTCATGGATACTTTTGATTGTGCTGACCCTTCACAATTAGTGGACAAGAGGGGTGAGACGACTACCGCATTGCAGGCTCTTGCTCTTTTGAATAACCATTTCATGGTCAAGATGTCTCAAAGATTTTCTGAAAATATTTCTAAAAGTCCTGATCCAGTTCGAGTGGCATTCGTAGCGGCTCTCTCTAGGGTTCCTTCTAAAGATGAGTTAGATTTGCTTCGTGCTTACGCCGAGCGACACGGGCTCGCGGCAACGTGCCGAATCATTTTTAACCTCAACGAATTTTCCTTTATCGATTGAAATGAATAGACGTGATTATTTATGGCAATCAGGAGGCGGGCTAGGAGGCATCGCACTCTCATCGATGCTTGGAGCGGATAAGCTCGAAGGAGCAAGCTCTGGTCCAGTTCTTAATCAACCGCATCATCCGCCCAAGGCCAAGCGTGTCATTCAATTGTTTATGGGTGGAGCAGCAAGTCACATTGATCTGTTCGACTACAAACCATCACTGGTCAAACATCATGGGGAAAAGTCAGACTTCGGAGAGCATGTCGAAGCGTTCCAGAACGGCCTTGGTCCCTGGATGAAACCGGTCTGGGAATTTAAACCGTATGGACGTTCCGGTAAGATGCTTGGAGAAACTGTTTCCAAGTTAGGTGAGGTAGTGGATGATATGGCTTTCATTCATAATCTTATAGGTAAGACGGGCGTTCATAGTCAGGCCACCTATCTTCAGTCAACAGGATTTGATCGGCCCGGATTCCCTGGTATGGGATGTTGGGTAAGTTACGGATTGGGAAGTATGAACGATAACTTACCAACTTTCGTTGTCTTGCCTGATCATCGAGGCTTTGCCTCTAACGGTCCCAAGAACTGGGGGTCGGCTTTTTTACCAGCTGAGAATCAGGGCACAATCATTCGGCCCGGTAGAAAGAATCCAATTCCTGACCTTAATCCGCCTCCAGGAGCCGACTATATTAGTGAATCCGCTGAGTCTGATGCTCAGGCTATTCTTTCTAGATTGAACCGTGAGCACCTCGGTACTAGGGCCGGTGATACACGTCTCGAAGCACGTATAAAATCCTATGAGCTGGCTGCTAGAATGCAATTAGCTGCACCCGAGGCACTTAATATTTCTAATGAACCTCAATACATTAAAGATATGTACGGGATACGTCCTGATGGCACTACGTGGCCTAAGGAAATTAATCATAATGAGGAAGCGAATCATTTCGGGAGAAAATGTATTGTTGCTAGGAGGCTCCTAGAACGTGGAGTGCGTTTTGTTCAAGTCTGGTCAGGATGTGATAATGGGTTTCCGCGACGTAACTGGGACAGTCACGAGGACATTAATAGGGACCATGGTCCATTATCATATGGCATGGCTGTCGGAGCTTCAGCACTAATCAAGGACCTCAAACAGCGGGGTCTTCTTGAGGACACTATAGTACTATGGACCACTGAATTCGGCCGCATGCCATCGACTCAAGGCTCTAAGGGTCGAGATCATAATCCTTTTGTTTTTACGAACTGGCTCAGTGGGGGGGGGATCAAGGGCGGAGTGACTCATGGGCTTAGTGATCAGTGGGGTTACAAGCCTCTTGATAGGGATAATCCAACTGAGGTATACGATATTCATGCTACTATTATGCATTTGCTTGGAATTAATCATGAACGTCTGACATTCCGCAAAGACAGCATAGATCGTCGCCTTACGGACGTTCATGGAAAGGTAATTCCTGAAATTTTGGCCTAAAATGTGATTTCTCTATATTTATCGAATATTGAGAATCCTTTCGCTATAATTAAGTCATTAATCAAAGAATTTTCCTCATCCTATGCGAAATCAATTTCGTTTATTTTTTATATCAGCTTTTATTTTCCTCTTTCACTATGATCCGGGTGATGCCAGTGGAACGGCTGATAGTATACTTGTTTTTAACGAAGTTCATTACAATCCTGCAGATGATCTTTCCGAATCGGAGTGGATAGAATTTCATAATCTTAATGGGGTCAATGTTGACGTTTCAGGATGGAGGCTAAGGGGTGGAGTTAATTTTGATTTTCCTCAAGGGACTGTCGTTGATGGGCATGGATTTATCCTTATTGCAGCAGATCCTAATAGCCAAAATTTGTCTGGGAAAAGCGCACTAGGTCCATTTCAGGGATCATTAAGTAATGGTGGAGAATCTCTTCGCATAGAGGACAGGGACGGTAGAGTCATGGATACCCTAGTTTATAATGATGGAGGTGATTGGCCCGTTGGTCCTGATGGGTCAGGTGTGACATTGGCTAAGCTGAATCAGGAAACAGCAAATTCTGATCCAGAGAACTGGGTTGCTGCTAGATATGTGGGAGGAACGCCAGGATTACCTAACTTTCCACTGCCAGGAGCGCCTCCAGTTAAGATTGAGACAATCATAGTGAGTTGGGACTCAGTTTGGCGTTACAATGAAACAGATGATTTCGATTCAGATTGGGCCAGTGCAGTTCATTCACTCGGTGGAAATTGGAAAGCAGGAGCTGGCCTGTTGGGGTGGGACACGTCACCTCCAGAGGCTCCTTTGGGAACAGAGCTTCGGCGGCCATTACTAAATGATCCGTATGTAATCACTTACTACTTTGAGCATAATTTTAATCTTAGTCAGACACAAATTGATAACTTATCAGAGCTTAAGATTGAACATCTATTTGATGATGGAGGAATTGTTTACATTAATGGTAAGGAAGTTTTCCGCCACAAAATGCCCGAAGGTAAAATCTCTTCAGAAACTCTTGCTGAACGCGGGACTGACCCCGACCTTGAGGACCCTGTAGGCATTCCTGCTACTGCCCTAATTGTCGGATCTAATAGGATATCTGTTGAAGTTCATCAGGCGAATTCTGGAAGCTCTGACATTATGTTTGGTCTGCGGCTTACTTTAGTCGAAGAACCTCCTGATCCATCACTTCCTAAGGAAACCTTGGTCTTTAATGAATTTTCTTCATATGATGCGGAGGATGGTTTCCTTCTGGAGATGAGAAATCTGACATCTGCGTCTATCCCGCTAACTGATTATCAGATCGTATTTTCTGAGGGTGACATTTATACTATTGCAGAAGGAACCCTTGACGCTGGAGAATTGAAAACTTTGAGTGAAAAGGATTTGGGATTCTCGCCCGGGAACAATGATCGAATCTTTCTTTTTGATCCATCTGGTCAACTCATAGATGCGAGGAAGGTAACTGGGAAGTTAAGAGGAAGATCAGAAGAATTTAATGGTGAATGGTTGTATCCTTCATTGCCGACCTTTGGAGTCGTTAACAAATTCTCTTTTGAAAAGGATGTTGTAATTAATGAAATAATGTATCATCCCCGGCCAGAACCTGCGGTACCTGACACGGAGGCGATCTATGATAGTACCACTTTGCTCGATTGGGATGCGACGTGGAGATATAATGAATCGGGTCCTGACTTGGGCAGTTCATGGCAGGAACGACCTCATGCGGTTGGTGGTGACTGGAAGGTTGGTATTGGCCCACTTGGTTGGGATAGCACTACTAAAGAAATTCCCGCAGGAACTATTATTACTCGTCCTTCCCTTAACCCGGCGGCTCCGGTCATAGCTTATTATTTTGAGACAGATCTCACTCTCACTCAGAATGACATTGATGACATTGTTGCGCTCAAATTAGTCCATTTAATTGATGATGGCGCCGTTTTCTATATTAATGGGCAAGAAGTGAATAGATTTAAGATGCCGAATGGCATAATTGATTCGGAGACCCGCGCATCGAGTGGAGGCGAAGCTAAAATTGAGGGGCAATTTAATATTCCTAAGGAGGTTTTATTGGTAGGATTAAATAGAGTATCGGTTTCCGTTCATCAGAGCTCTCCCGGAAGTAGTGATATTATTTTTGGAATGCAGTTATTAGCTGAAAAGGAAGTTTCACCTTTTGTGCCCGGTAAGCCTTTCAGATCATCAGACAGGACGTGGGTTGAAATTCATAACCGTAATACAGACAGGACTATTAATCTAACGGGTTGGAGCTTTGATGATGGATTTGAATTCAATTTTTCTGAAGATACGATTCTTGGACCTGGGGAATTCATTGTGTTGGCTGAGGACTCTGATGAGTTGAGGGATCGTCATCCTGAGATTAGAATATTAGGAGGAATAAAGGGTCGTTTATCACGATCAGGTGAAAGGATTAAACTAATCGATTCACATGGGAATCCAGTCGACGAGGTTCATTATTTTGATGGAGGAAGGTGGCCAGGAAAAGCTGACGGTGGAGGTTCGAGTTTAGAATTAAGGAGCCCGTACTCTGATAATAGAATTCCTGAATCCTGGTCAGCCAGTAATGAATTTGCGCGTGGGAAATGGAAAAGTTTTGTAAGGACAGGGCGCGCAGTAAATGGCAGGTCCGATCCTCAGGGGTATCATGAGTTTATTTTTGGTTTGCTTGATGAGGGAGAGATTTTAATTGATGATATTAGCGTCATTGAGAGCCCTGGAACAGGGTCCTCAAAGGAGCTCATTCAGAACGGAAACTTTAGTTCAGGAACTGCAAGTTCTTGGAGAATGCGTGGGACCCAACGACATTTCGACATTGTTGAGGATCCTGATTCTCCTGGTAATGAAGTGATGAGATTGAAGGCTTCTGGACCAACTGAGCACATGCATAACTGTGCAGAGACTACTCTCAAGTCAGGTAACAGTTACGCAAACATTAGTTCCTCAAAGGAATACAAGATAAGTTTTCGAGCTCGTTGGATTTCTGGATCCAATCAGCTTAATTCTAGGCTCTACTTTAACCGTCTTCCTCGAACAGATATTCTGCCTATCGAAGACCCTAACGGTGGAGGAACTCCCGGCAGAGCGAATTCTGTTCTTGTGGAAAATTCAGGACCGACTTTTGATGTTCCAATTCACGATCCAGCTGTTCCTGAGGTCAATCAGGTGGTCGAGGTTAGTGCAGTGGTAGAGGATCCTGAAGGTATTGAGAGTGCAGTGGTACATTATTCCGTTAATTCTGGATCGTTTCGTCAGGTCCCAATGATTGCTGGTTCCAATGGTATTTATCGAGCGACAATTCCAGGTCAATCGAAGGGCTCTAGAGCTCAATTTTATATAGAGGCTATTGATACACTTGGTGCTAAATCATTCTTTCCGAAAGAAGCTGAGGAATCAAGGGCCATGATCCCTTGGGATGATGGTAAATCTAAGTTGCAGTCAGGGTCCGTTCATCCAACAAATTTACGCATTGTTATGCCGGTCGCTGACGCGAATTTCATGCATAATGTAACGGAAGTAATGAGTAATGACAGGTTGCCATGTACCGTTATTCATAATGATGAAATTATTTATTATGGTTGCTCTGTTCGGCTAAAGAGTAGTCAACGGGGACGATCTAACGAAGGACGAGTTGGCTTTAATATAAAATTTCCTGCTGATAATAAATTTCTTGGAGCTCATGGGACCATTGCTGTTGACCGTTCGAGTCAGCGTGAAATTATGATTAAGCATATAGTTACTCGTGCAGGAAAAATCCCAAGTATGTATGATGATATTGCTTGGGTTATCCAGCCCAGATCTAACCGTGCTACTTCAGGAATTTTGATGAAATCACGTTATGATGATGAGTGGTTAGAGAATGCTATTCCAGATGGTAATGATGGAAGAATGTTTGAGTTTGAACTTATTTATCATCCTAATGGCACAAATGGAGGAAGGGAAGGTCTCAAGTTGCCTCAGCCAGATGGCGTTGTTGGAGTTCAAATGCGGAATCAAGGGGGAGAGGATAAGGAGCTTTATCGATGGCATTGGCTAATTAAAAATAATAGAGACGCCGATGATTATTCTGGTCTAATTAATTTGTTAGATACTTTGGGCCTTTCTGGTTCGGCTTATCGAGATTCAATAGAAGAGGTTGTTGATGTGGATCAGTGGTTACGGTCATTTGCTGTGCAAAATCTTGGCGGGATCGGTGATAATTATTCAACACATGGGAGTGGGGCTTGGCATAACGCCATATTTTACATTAGGCCAACCGATGGGAAGGCAATGTATTTTCCTTGGGACATGGATTTCACTTTTACTAACAGTGCTACTTCTGGAGTCACTCCTAGCACGGATTTGAACAAACTGATCAGTATTGGGCCAAGTTATGAACGGGCCTATTATGGTCACTTGCTTGACATTATAGAGACTGCATTTAATCCAGATTATATGAGTCCATGGTTGCGGCACTATTCGGATTTTCTTTCCTCAGACAATCTGAATGGGAATTCTGGCTACATTCGTTCTAGGTCTAATCATGTCAGAAACTTAATTGGTAATGCAGTATCCAAAGTCCCATTCAGGGTAACGAGTAATAGCGGAACGAATACTAATAAATCTACGATTTCAGTTCGTGGGGACGGGTGGGTCGATGTTCGAGAGATTCGGTTAGAAGGGACTGATGAAGGGCTTAAAATTCGGTGGCTAGATGATAATAGCTGGGAAGTCAATTTGCCGGTAAGGTCAGGCCTTAATAACTATAGATTGGAGGGCATTGGATTCGGTGGAGAGATTATTGGGTCAGCTAATTATTCGATTAATGGGAATGGTTCAGTTGAGCCAGCAGGTCGCGAAAATTTAGCTATTAGTGAAATTCATTACCATCCCAACCCTCCAAGCAGGGAAGAAATTGATGCCGGATTCACAGACAGTTCAATGTTTGAATGGATTGAATTAGTTAACATAAGTGATTCAGATAAGATTGATTTAAGTAATGTACATTTTGTTAGGGGTATTAATTATTCCATTCCTTCAGGAACTCTTTTAGATCCTGGTAAAAGGATAGTGATACCTTCAAATTTTTCAGCATTTGTTCATAGATATGGTGATCTAAAAAATGGCACCTTGCTCAGTCATTCCTTCCTGGATGAAGAAGGTAATAATAAATTATCGAATGCAGGGGAAAGGGTCCTTTTGTATAGTGCTGACAATACTGCAATTGCAGATTTTTCATATAAGGATGATCGTCCATGGCCCGTGAGCGCTGATGGGGATGGTTACTCGCTAACTCTAATGATGCCTGGAACTAATGATCCTGCTTTGGCGCAGAGTTGGCGTAGTAGTTTGGATTTGGGTGGTACGCCTGGGGGCACTGATATTATGCCTGTTCTGTCATGGGTTGATGAGAATGGAGGCGTTGAATTATTGAGTGATGTTGATGGTGACGGAAGATCAGCATTAATAGAATATCTTGAAAACACGGATCCCCTTAAGAAGGATAATACTAGTATTGAAGTTGAGTTGGGTGGTGATGGAGAGTTAAGGATGGAATTTTTACAGGCAATTGGTCATGACCAGATTTATTTTCATGCTCAAAGTTCCGCAGATTTTAATGAGTGGCAGGCCGAAGGAGTTGAATATAGGGGCCGTGTTAATAATGGAGATGGAACCGAAACAGTAAGATTTCGAATTGATAATTCTGTGAGATCACTTGGAAGAATCGGTTTTCTTCGGTTAGCGGTATCAGAAGACCCTTAGGGTCTTTTTGATTAGGCGGAGTCTTGTCTTGTAAAATTGAGATGGATTCTCCATCATAAAATTACATGAATCTAAAATATATTACTCTCGTTTTCTTTTTTGGTTTCCTTTCCTTGTCCACTCATGCGCAGCTTCAACTGCCGAAAGTGATTGGTTCGAATATGGTTCTGCAGAGAGATGCACAGGTTCCTATTTGGGGTTGGGATGATCCTGGGAATGAAGTGGTTGTGGTAATGGGTACTCAGAAGAAAACAGCAAAGGTTTCAAAGGATGGGAAGTGGATTGTGAATTTGGATCCTATGGAGGCAGGTGGTCCTCACAAGATTCAGATCGCTTCAGGGCAGGATGAAATTGTTCTTACTAATGTTCTTGTTGGTGAGGTGTGGATTTGTTCAGGTCAGTCCAATATGGAATGGTCAGTGCGTGCTTCTAATGATTCAGCTCAGGAGATTGCTAATGCTAAATTCCCTCAGATAAGGCTTTTCCATATTCCTAAAAAAGCATCTACCTTTCCTGAAAAAGACTGCAATGCTTCATGGAAAGAGTGTAATCCTGAGAACGTAATTAATTTTTCTGCAGTGGCTTATTATTTTGGTCGTCACTTACAAGGTGAGCTTAACGTTCCAATCGGACTAGTCGGAACAGCCTGGGGCGGAACCAGAATCGAACCATGGACACCAATTCCCGGTTTTGATGCAGTAGACAACCTCAGAAGTATTGCTGATAAGGTCAGGCGTTTCAGTGATCTCGATTTAATTGTTGATCGGGCGCAAAGATGGGCTGATGCCGTTAAGGCTGCCGTTCAGAACGGAAGGAGAATTCCGTCACCTCCACAAGTACCTAAACTTAATCATGGCAACCCAACAGGATTGTATAATGGAATGATCGCTCCGGTAGTGCCGTACGCAGTCAAAGGAGCCATTTGGTATCAGGGAGAGTCCAACGTGGGTGAAGGAATGCTGTACCATGACAAAATGAGGGCGTTAATAGCTGGTTGGCGTCACGTTTTCAATAATAAGGATCTTTCTTTTCATTTTGTTCAGCTCGCTCCTTACAGATATAACCGAGCCGATTCTTTGCCGAACATATGGGAGGCGCAGGCCGCTACTCTTGCTGTGCCGGGAACAGGCATGGCAATTATTACTGATATAGGTAACACGGGAGACATTCATCCTCGCAACAAACAGGACGTGGGAAAGCGATTGGCCTTGTGGTCTCTAGCTAAGGATTACGGGAAAGAAAAAAGCGTTTATTCTGGACCATTGTATAAATCAATGAAAGTTGAAGGGGACAAGATAAGGATCAACTTTGCGCATACTGGCACTGGTCTAAAATCAAGGGACGATAAGGATCTAACGGATTTTATGATTTCTGGTCCTAACGGTGAGTTTGTTTCAGCGAAGGCAAAAATTGATGGGCACACAGTCATTGTTAGTGCTGAGAACGTCACTGAACCGAAGAATGTGCGTTTTGGCTGGCATGAGACCGTAAATCCAAACCTTTCAAATAAAGAGGGCCTCCCTGCGAGTCCGTTCAAGACGGATGATTGGAAGGGAGCCATTGATTAGTAGCAGAAAAATAAATTAAATTTTTAATCTATTTGAGGAGAATTGAATCAATTTTTCTTGCAATTTGAAACTCAATCGATACGAGTGAATTTGGTTTTTCGAAAATTATAATTGGAATGTATCGAATTCTTATTTTCAGTCTTCTATTGATAACTTGGGTTATTCTATCAGGGCTACTTGATGAGTTTCATATTGGCTTAGGTATATTGTCGTGCGTTCTTGTTACTTGGCTTTCTTCTGGTCTATTATTCAATGATCGGTCCTTGAGATTTCATTCAAGATTAAGACAAGCGTTTCGATTGCTTTTTTATTTGTCATGGTTGTTATGGCAGATAGTGCTGGCAAATATCCATGTTCTAAGAATTTCATTTTCTCCAAGAGTGAAAGAACAGATTCAGCCTCAACTGGTCCGTTTCCGTTCTGGTCTTAAGAGTGACTTTGAAAAGTATGTCTTGGCTCAATCAATTACGCTCACGCCAGGAACCGTTACTCTTCAGATCGATGATGATGTTTTTCTTGTTCACGCCATTAGTGATGTGGCAGCCAAAGGATTAATGGGGTCAATGGCAGATCGTGTACGGCATGTTTTTTCTGTAGATGAGTAATGAGTGATCAATTCATGGAAATAGTATTAATGGTAGCGGGCATATGCCTTTTCATGATGATGATTCCGATCATGTTTCGAATCATTATTGGGCCGACTGCCATTGATCGGATAGTTGCAGTCAACATCATTGGAACTAAGACTGCTGTTCTTCTAATTATTATTGGAGCCCTATTCGATAATGTTTCGATGTTTGTTGATTTTGCGATTGCTTACGCGGCTCTTAATTTTTTGGGATCACTTGCCGCGTCTAGGTATTTTAATCGAACTAGGCCCGCTTACGGGAAAGGTTCATCGATGGAGGCAAAAGGGTCCTAATTGCTATGGATGATATTTTAAACATTTTAAGCGTTATTCTAATCTTCAGCGGCTTAATCTTTTTTATGGGAGCAAGTGTCGGTTTGATTAGGTTTCCGGACTTTTACACTAGAATGCATGCTGCTGGAAAAGGCGATACACTTTCTCTAACTGGATGTGGGCACTGGCAGACGGATTGCTACAAAATACATGCTATGGATTTGTGTGGAATCCGAATATATTTATCAATAGCGAAGATTCAGAAGTTCTTGCCTTGTATACCAAGGTTGATATAACCTGCCGAAAGAAATGTCGACAAGCCTGTGAATTAATAACATACAGTATAAATGCTATAGATGAGGAGTATAATCACTGTGATGATCATTCCGTAACGTACAACACTGAC
>JASLJT010000240.1:0-3085 GCA_030747955.1 Verrucomicrobiales bacterium
GGCTAAATCCGTTACGACATGAATAGCATCCACATTCTTCGTCTATGGGTAATGGATCAGAAGCAAATCTTTGATTTTTCAAATTCAGTGTTCCGTGAGACACGTAGACTGTTCCGGTCCTGGCAACTCGTGTCGGAAGGACACAGTCAAACATATCGATGCCCCTAGCGATCATTTCTATCATCTGAGCGGGTGTCCCTAGACCCATCGCATATCTGGGCTTATCTTCGGGCAAGAAAGGGACTGAGTTGTCGACAGCTGCTATCATTTCTTTTTCAGGCTCCCCGACGCTGACTCCGCCAACAGCGTATCCATCAAATTTTAACTCAACAAGTCCTTTGGCAGATCGTTCTCTTAGGTCCGGATAAATAGATCCCTGAACGATTCCAAAGTGAAGTTGTCTGTGAGAGCTTTTTCCTGCTAGAGGTTCATTGTTGTTGATCCATTCTTTGCAACGAGCGGCCCATCGCAAAGTCAGCTCTCCGCTCCTTTCAGCATATTCTTCATCACATGGATAGGGAGGGCATTCGTCAAATAGCATCGCAATATCTGAACCGAGTCCGGCCTGAATTTCCATCGATGTTTCTGGTCCTATGAATGTGGGAGAACCATCCAAATGATTTTGGAAATGGACCCCTTCTTCAGTGATCTTTCTCATTTTTGCTAATGACCAGACCTGAAATCCACCACTGTCTGTCAGGATCGGCAGATCCCAATTCATGAATGAGTGAAGTCCTCCCATTTCTTTGATCGTTTCGAGGCCCGGACGAACAAAAAGATGATAAGTATTTCCAAGTATTATTTGAGCTTCCAAATCCTTTAACTCATGGGGGCTTACAGATTTAACAGTGCCTTGAGTTCCTACAGGCATGAAAATGGGAGTCTCTACAATTCCATGTGCAGTCTTAAGCTGTCCGCGCCGAGCGAATGATTCAGAATCGGTATTTAGAATTTCAAACACGTTGTCGAACCTTAACTCTAGCATCATTTTCGGCAAGTGACCCTTATTTTACTGTATAATTATTTCTTAATACATTTTAATGGGCTTCGGTTTGATGCTCACTTTGTCCAGTGCTAGCTTGAGTTAACCATAAATTCCCTCAGTTTTTATTGGTTTTATTATGGTATGATCATCCGATTCCAGAAGGTTACTGTTTTTTTGAAGTGGCTGATGTTGGTAATAGTTTTTTACCCGTTAATTAGTCATTCGGATTCTGTTGCTAGGAAGTGGAATGAGCAGAACCTGAATGCGATTCGCCTTGATATTCCTCATCCTCCAGTTCATGCGAGAAATCTTTTTCATGTTTCTGTAGCAATGTGGGATGCATGGGCTGCTTTTGATGATGTTGCCGTTGGTTATTTACATAACGAATCAGCATTTGCGCCTGATGTTGAAGTGGCCAGAAAAGAAGCGATAAGTTTTGCAGCTTATAGGGTCCTTAGGTCTCGTTATCAGAATTCAGTAGGAGCTGATGAGACTAAAGATGCTCTAATTAATCAAATGGTCACTCTAGGTTATGACGAATCGAACATGTCGACTGAGGGTGATTCTCCTGCCGCTTTGGGTAACAGGATAGCTAACACTGTCCTTTCTTTTTCTTGGAACGATGGATCAGGTGAAGCAGAAAACTATGTCGATCTTACTTATGAGCCGGAAAATGATTCTTTGCCTCTTGATGAGCCTAGATTCACATTACTAACTACATCAGATCCGAGTCGTTGGCAGCCATTGGCCTTTGGGGATTTTGCTTTGACGCAGAATGGGATCGAGACGGACCTCATTCAAACTTTTCAGGGTTCTCAGTGGTTTATGGTTAGGCCCTTTGCCTTGCGAAGAAAAAATCCTAGTGGCCTTTATGATGATCCTGGTCCGCCTCCAATGCTAGGAGCATCAGGGGATCAACAATTTAAGGATAACATTAATCAGGTTATACGATATAGCAGTTGGCTTGATCCAAGGGATCAAGTTGAAATGAATATTTCTCCCCAAGTTTATGCCAACAATGGACTTGGGAGAATGGATGGCAAAGGTCACGGTGATAATCCTGTAACTGGTAATCCGTACCCAGATAATAAGGTTCTCAGAGCTGATTATGGTAGGGTAATTGCCGAGTTTTGGGCTGATGGCCCTGATTCTGAAACGCCTCCAGGCCATTGGAATGTAGTTGCCAATGAAGTTGCTGATCATCCAAAAACGACGCGTAAAATCGAAGGGATAGGGCTAGCGGTTAATGATTTGGAATGGGATGTTAAATGTTATTTTGCAATGAATGGAGCTCAGCATGATGCAGCGACAGCAGCCTGGACTTGTAAAAGAATCTATGATTATGGGCGCCCGATTTCGATGTGTCGTTATATGGGTTCAATGGGGCAATCAACAGATAAGGGAAGTGCAGGAACTTTTTCTGAATTAACTTATGATCCTGAAGGATTAAAGCTTGATCCAGGGTTGGTTGAAATAGTGACTCCAGAAACTGCACTTCCCGGTGAGCGTCATGAGCATTTGTCTTCAAGTATAGGTTCAATTGCTATATATGCCTGGTCAGGAGAACCTGAAGATCCAGAAGTTGAGCTGGGTGGTGTTGATTGGATTCCAGCAATGAATTGGCTTCCTTATCAGCGTGACACTTTCGTGACTCCCGCTTTCGCTTCATATGTTTCTGGGCACTCTTGTTTTTCCAGGGCAGGTGCTGAGATCATGACAAAGATAACAGGCAGTTCTTATTTTCCTGGAGGATTTAAAGAGCATCTAATACCAAAGGGATCTCTTGAATTTGAGTATGGACCTACTGAGGATGTTAGATTGCAATGGGCGAGTTATTATGATGCTTCAGATGAGGCTGGTATTTCTAGGCTATGGGGGGGTATTCATGTTTTGGTAGATGATTTACCTGGCCGCGTGATGGGTTCTCGTGTTGGTCTTCGCGCTTACGAGTTGGCAAAAAAATATTGGGATGGAAGTATAATTAAAGAGCCCGTCCAGTTTTCCTTTGTAAGGGATGAGATGTTCGGAAAAGTTACTATTAACTGGGAACGTACCATCGGTTTATTTTATAAGGTGCAGTCATCATATGATCTAGCCAAT
>JASLJT010000241.1:0-36169 GCA_030747955.1 Verrucomicrobiales bacterium
CAACTTGGACCGGAATATCAGGAGATCGACACTATAAGAACGGCCCCATGCAACATTTTGACTTGGTAGATAATCCTTGGCTCAAAGAAAATATCATAGAGAACCATGGTCCTCTAGGTAAGCTTTATCCCAAGGTAGCCTACATCATGGAAGGAGACACGCCTTCATTTCTAGGTCTCATTAAAAATGGATTGGGATGGTCAATTAGTCCAAGCTTTGGAGGATGGGGGGGAAGGTACGTACTGTATAAGTCCTATGCAGAGGCACGACCAATATGGACCAATAATCACTATTCAAGAGACACTATAAAAATAAATAATAAAGATTACACATCAGATCAGGCCACTATATGGCGCTGGAGAAAAGCTTTTCAGCACGACTTTGCTGCTCGTATGGATTGGTGCATTAATAAGGAATATTCAAAAGCTAATCACAATCCAATCGTTGTACTGAACGGGAACCAATCAAAAGAAGTTCTATATTTAGATGCAGAACCGGGAAGCACTACAAAATTTTCAGCAAAGCAAAGCCAGGATCCCGATAATGATGATATGTCCTATCGTTGGATGATTTACGACGAAGCAGGGAATTATCGCCATCCCATTAAACTTAGCCATTCGAAAGGGATAGAAACTAGCGTCACTGTGTCCGATAAGAAGACCCCAGCATCGGCAAACAAAATCCACCTAATTCTTATAGTCGAAGATAATGGATCACCTAGCCTAACTAGTTATCGCCGCGCAGTTATAACAGTGACCAATTAATTCCTAAGATCGTTCTAATTCGTAACCGTCCTTAGAATCTTTAATTACCCAGCCCTCGTCAATGACTGCATCTCTCAAGCGATCCGATTCATCCCAATCTTTTTCCTGTTTTGCAATCCATCTTCTTTCTGCTAAATCCTTAACATGGTCAGGAACATCTAAACTTGATTGTTCCAGTTCAAGTGCTGGTAAGACCCAACCAAAAGCATGAACTAAAAGAGCCAAACCATGTAGGGCCACTTTTTTAGTATCTTCAGTCACATTGCCCTCTGCTAATTCTTTTTCTAGAGGTTTAATCGCAATAAATAATTCACCGAGAGCAGCCGGTGCATTCAAATCCTCAAGCAAAGCATCCCAGCTAGATTCGAATGGACCCAGATTCATGCTTCCAGAAACAGCACACTCACAAAGCTCTTCATATGAAGGTAAATCCCCCCCAAGACTTTGAACAAGAGAGGCAATCCGTTTGAGATTGATCCTAGCCTCATTCATTCTATCAAAGCTAAAATTAATTTTTGTCCGATAAGAGCCAGAGAGCAAAGAGTATCTCAGCTCGGCTGCAGAAAAACCTCGTTCATTAATATCTGCAAGTGTGTATAAATTACCTAAGCTCTTACTCATCTTGCTGCCCTCAACCATCAGGTGTTCATTATGAAACCAGTGACGAGCAAATTCTTTACCAGTAGATGCCTCACTCTGCGCAATTTCATTTTCATGGTGAGGAAAACATAAATCCACGCCTCCTGCATGAAGGTCAAAGGTTTCTCCTAAATATTTCATTCCCATTGCACTGCACTCCAAGTGCCACCCAGGTCGACCAGAGCCCCAGGGACTGTCCCAGTAATTATCTCCATCCTCAGGTTTTCTGGCTTTCCACAAAACAAAATCACAAACATGGTCCTTCTCGTATTCGTCTGCATCATTAGCAGTTTCTCCGGCTCCCGCCATAAGATCACGTTGATCAATGCGAGTAAGTTTTCCATAATTTGAATATGATTTTACTGAAAAATAAACTGAACCATCTTCCGATGGATAGGCATTACCATTTTCTATTAATTTCTCAATGAGTTGGATTTGCTCAGGAATATGTTGTACTGCGCTCGGCTCAAGGTGCGGATCCAACATGTTCAATAGCTTGGCGTCCTCATGAAACCGTTCAGTCCATCCGGCAGTGAATTCCACCAAAGATAGCTCAGACTTCTGCGCCTCGCGGATCGTCTTATCATCCACGTCAGTAATGTTTCTAACATGTAATGTTTTGACACCAGAAAGCTCTATGACCCGCCGAAAAAGATCCTGAACAAGAAATGCCCTGAAGTTCCCAATATGGGCCGGACCATAAACGGTAGGTCCGCAGCAATAAAACCTAAAATTTTCCCCATCCTCAGGGAAAATTTCACATCGATTCCTCGAAAGAGTATCATGCAGATGGAGTCTTTTCATTAATGGATCTTATAGAAGGAAAATCGAATCGTTCCACGGGCTTGACTGAATTTCAAGGAGAGGCAGCATTATAAGAAAATAATTCTTATGAAATTAAAGAATTTTGAGGAATTATTGTAAGATTACGAGATTCATGTAATTTCGAAATTTTAAGTCGCAACTATACGTTTTGCACTATATTATTCATTCCCCTATAAAATGTTTATTCAAAAAAATAACCTCTTTGTGCCAATCTTTAGAGCGGTCCTTCTTATATTAATCCCTATCGCTTTAATTAGTTGTTCAATTTTTAATCCAAAGCCAAAGCCTGGTCTCGTTGAACCCAAGGCTGCAGTTCCTGCCGATTTCCTATTTAGTTGGCATGCCCCTTATAATAAGTGGATGAATGAACCAGTGAGAGTTTATTATAACGAAGTGCCTTTAGAGGAAATCTTCAAAAATGCACCACTGTTAGGACTGTCCTACAACTTCATTAAGAAGCCCAATAAAACTCCCTTAGTTTCGATAGACAGTATAGGCATAACTAGACGCCAATTACTTTGGGCTATTGCTCATGACAACAATCTGAGTATGAGTTTAAAATCCCTCCCCAATGGTCACCCTAGTGAAATCATCATCCGAGACAGGGGCGATGCAACTGAAACACAGGGAAAAGACAAAGCTTAGCCAGCCAGTCATTTCAAGTCATCAATTCATTTAGGATCTTTCCAAGAGAATCCTTTAGAACTTTATAGGAAAAATTTTCCACGCATAAACCGTAATTCAATTGGGTCCACTGTCGCTCAAGATCCTTATCCAACATCAGATCCATCGTTTTGGATACAACCTCATTGGTAATTTCACCGTCCATACTAACTACCTTGAAACCGCACGGCTCAATATCATCCTTAAATACAGGATAACGATTTACAAGGACTGGCTTAGAGAAATAAAAAGTTTCTAACAAAGCATTACCAAAGCCTTCATAAAGGCTCGGATACGTAACAAAATCGGCATGAGGATAAACGTCCCATAGCTTATATAATTTTTCTCCAGAACTATTTAATCCACGAGATTCCCCGATACGTTCCCCTGCCCAGATGACTTTAACTCCTAACCTCTCAGACAAATCAGCTAGTTGATAATAATAGTCCATCCCCTCATCCCCGGCAAGATGCGAAACAACCAAACAGATCTTTTTTTTAGTCAATTTCTGAATCCTAGAGCATAACTCAATAGATAATTCTATACCTTTTCGTGGCACAATTCTCGTTGGCTGAAGGACCAAAATTTCACCAGGTTCTATTTCGAACTGATCACGAAAATCATTTCCATAATCATCAGAATTTGACGGAGGGTTCTCAAAATCAAACACATTAGGAATGACTGTAGATTCCAACCCCAATCTCTTCATAAGGGACTCCTTAGCTTGTGAATTGATTACTACATGCTGAAATTTCTCAGTGATTTTAGGAGGGAATGAAGAATCAAGGTAATGCTGAGCGCAACCCTTTAAAAAACGTTCTCTTTCCCAATAAAAGTCATGATGATGAGCAATCATTGGCAGACCTTCCGATGCCATGTTAGTGACAGCTAACCCCATTGGAACATGCATAGGGATAGCTAAAACATTCTGTGGAATGATCAAATCAATTGCATATTCGCGGACAAAATCCTCTAAAGAATTACGAATTACCTCCTCAAGAGCATTCACTGAGTCAGTAAGATCATTTGAGCTGGTGCTTAAATTACTAAAGAGATTCTCCTGTAAAGGGATGACAGATGGATGTTCAAAAAATGCCTCAGGGCAAAGACTAGAAGAATCATCAGGAGTATCCAGTTTGCCAGCGAACCAGAAACATTCATGGTCTAACTCTTCTTCAAAAACCTTTGCCCATTTAGAAGCTTCTAACGAAACTCCATCAGTGCCATGAAACCGGGTCGAAACAAATCCTATGCGCATTACGAACCAATACGTTCAATGATATTATCATCCCTCGTGGGGACCTTTAAATATAAATAAAAATCCCAGCAACAAAGATCACATAAACTAGGCCTTCTCCGCCACAGGCTCACCAGATTCCGCCTTGAATTTGAGACGCTTTTCCTTCTTATCTACAGTCACTGTGACAAAGTCACCTTCTTTAACATCTCCACGAAGTAAATGTTCCGCTAATGGATCTTCTAAATGTTTCTCAACTGAACGCCTCATTGGTCTTGCTCCATATTCTGGATCATAGCCATCCTCAATGAGAAAGTCTCTCGCCTTGTTATCAACCTTAACATTGATGTCGCGGTTCTTGAGGCGGTCAAAAACTTTAGCAATTTCCAAATCAACTATCTGAACCAAATCCTTCTTTTCCAGCATGTGGAAAACAATTTGATCATCAAGTCTATTAAGAAACTCCGGCTTGAAAACCTTCTTTGATTGCTCAAGTATCTTTGCCTTCATCCCATCATAATCTGCTGATTCGTTATCCATTGCACCGAACCCAAGGGAAGTTTGCTTCTTAATCAACTCAGCACCGACATTGGAAGTCATAATAATGATAGTATTTCTGAAATCCACTTTTCGTCCGAGACTATCTGTCACCGTGCCTTCTTCGAGAATCTGCAACAAAAGATGCATGACATCAGGATGAGCTTTCTCGATTTCATCAAAAAGAACCACCGAATATGGACGTCTCCGAACAGCCTCTGAAAGTTGGCCACCTTCTTCATACCCAACATAGCCTGGAGGCGAACCTATTAAACGACTCGAAGTAAATTTCTCCATGTACTCCGACATATCAATTTGTATAAGAGCATCAGCATCACCAAACATGAACTCTGCCAAGTTACGCGCCAAAAACGTCTTACCAACACCTGTAGGTCCAAGGAAAATAAATGAACCTATTGGCCGCCTAGGATCCTTAAGATCAGCCCTTGATCTTCTCAATGCTTTGGAAATTGCAGTTACTGCCTCATCCTGTCCAATGACATGACATTTTAAATCATCCTCCATCCTCAATAACTTTTCAGCCTCAGCCTCCTCCATGCGTTGAAGAGGAATTCCAGTCCATTTTGAGACAACAGACATTATATCATCTTCCTCAACGTCTATAGTCTTCTCTTCACTCTGAGCTCGCCACTCTTCAAGCATCTCCTCCAACTGAGCTTTCTTTTGCTTTTCTTCATCACGCAATGCGGCAGCCTTTTCATATTCCTGATCACCTATTGCTTCTTCCTTTTCCTTTCGGATCTCTTCAACAGAATTTTCAAGCTCCTTAAATTTAGGAGGGCGAGTCATTGCTCCAATACGAGCCTTGGCTCCAGCCTCATCCATAATATCAATGGCCTTGTCAGGCAAAAACCTTCCCGTCAAATAACGTTCTGAAAGCATGACCGCCGAGTCAATCGCATCGTCCGAATATTTAGCTTTATGATGTAGTTCATACTTATGCTGCAGTCCCTTTAATATTTTAATGGCATCCTCTACGCTCGGCTCATCAACCTTAACTGTCTGAAAGCGGCGTTCCAAAGCTGCATCCTTTTCAATATATTTTCTATATTCATTTAGAGTTGTCGCACCGACACACTGCAACTCACCGCGGCTCAATGCAGGCTTAATTATGTTCGAAGCATCCATCGCGCCTTCGGCCGAACCGGCCCCAACTATCGTATGCAATTCATCGATGAAAAGAATCACATTCTTCGCCCGAATGATCTCATCCATCACTGCTTTGATTCTCTCCTCGAACTGACCTCGGTACTTGGTCCCAGCAACCATCAAAGCCAAATCAAGAGTAATGACTCGCTTGTCGCGTAAAAGTTCAGGAACGTTGCCTGCAGCAATTTCTTGTGCAAGACCTTCAATAATAGCTGTCTTTCCTACTCCAGCTTCACCTATGAGTACCGGATTATTTTTTGTTCGACGGCAAAGGATCTGTATCACCCTTTCGATTTCCTCTAAACGTCCTATGACCGGATCTAATTCATTACTTTGAGCCAACTCCGTAAGATCCCTGCCAAAAGCTCGCAAGGCTGGAGTCTTATTCTCCTTACCTCCACCACTAATTTCAGCCTCCTCAAAGACACCCTCATCTTCATCACCCAAATCACCAGGGCTAAAATTAGGATCCAACTCTCTTAAAATTTCATTGCGAGTCCGTTCAATATCTACTTCTAAGTTTTTCAATACCCTAGCCGCTACTCCATCACCTTCCCGAAGAAGCCCTAAGAGAATATGCTCAGTACCGACATAGGAGTGATTCAGCGCTTTTGCTTCTTTTCCAGCAAGAGCCAAAACTTTCTTGACCCTAGGAGTGTAAGGAATGTTGCCAGGAGTCTTAGTCTCTGGTCCAGATCCCACTTGCTTCTCGACCTCCATTCTAACTGTTTCCAGATCCAAGCTCATTTTCTGCAGGACATTAACAGCTACTCCCTGACCCAGTTTAATTAGACCAAGTAACAGATGTTCAGTTCCCACATAATTATGGTTGAACCGGTCAGCTTCTTTGCGTGCTAACGCCAAAACTTGCTGAGCTCGAGGTGTGAAATTATTCATCATTTTCAGTTACAACTAATCTCATTCAGAAGATTGTTCATTTGGCTTATTACTTGAGAACTTACTTGGCTCAGGCAAACTTTTCAACCTATCACGCATTATTTCCGCTCGTAAAGAGTCTCTTTCCTCTGCACCGAGCTTCCGATCCGCAAAAACCTGTAAATGCGCAGGTTGAATCTCCATAAAAAGAACATCAATTAAGGCTCGGATATCTTCAGAAAAGTAGCCCAAATCAACACCAGCTCTAAGCATAGATAGTAAATCGAGGGCCTCTTTAGTAGAGATTATGTGTCCATAACGGAGGATTGCATAAGACCGACCTATCTTATCATCTAAAATAGTTTGTTTTTCATTATATAATTTTTCACGAGCATTCTCTTCATGCTCAATGATCTGCCTGATAACTTTTTCCAATCTCGCAATAATCTCATTCTCTTGTTCACCGAGAGTATGCTGATTTGAGACCTGAAACAAATTACCAAGAGCTTCCGTCCCTTCGCCGTACAGACCTCGCACCGCCAGCCCTATTTTATTCACAGCATTTATGACTTTGTTAATTTGCTCAGAAAGAACTAAACCGGGAAGATGAAGCATTGCAGAAGCTCTCATTCCTGTCCCAAGATTAGTGGGGCAGGCAGTCAGATAACCGTATTGATTATCAAAAGCATAATCTAGAGTTGATTCTAATTTAGTATCTACTTCATCGATCATTTTATATGCATCGCTAAGACTCAGACCCGCTTTAATTGATTGCATCCTCAGGTGATCTTCTTCGTTTACCATCACACACAAAGTCTGTTTGCGATTCATAACAGCCGCACTACCAGCAGCCTTTGCTGCCTGTTCACGACTAATCAAATGACGTTCGACAAGGATCTGTTTTTTCACTGCCGTTAGATCCGACAAATCAGAAGAAAAAGCTCCGTCCATTTCTTTAAGGTTTTCCACTGCCGGCTTAACTTGATTAAGAATCTCTATCCGGTCCTCTTCTACTGCCCAACCGGGAAATGAAATATTCCGTAAATTACGAGCCAACCGAACCCGACTACTAATCACAATTTCACCATGAGGCCCACTACTAAGCATCCACTCGGCAGGATTCTTAAGGATCGTTTTAAACTGCATCATATTAATATTGCACTTGTAAACAGTATAAAATCTGTCATTTCAATTCACTTTCATTAGATGCAATATAATCTGCTTCGGCCAGTTTAATTTCATCGCGCAACGTGGCCGCCTCTTCAAAATTCTCCCCCTCAATAGCCACCCTTAAGCGATCTTTAAGTTCAGTTATCTGATCATTATATTTTTTTGTTACCTGATACCTTGATGGAACTTTACCCAAATGAAGAGTGCCCTTGTGCATCGCTTTAACTAAGCTCTCTAAGCCAAAACCAAAAACTGTATAACATTCACTGCACCCAAACCTTCCTGTCTTCTTGAATTCAGTATGACTGAATCCGCAAGACTCACATTCAAGACTATCCGCAGAAACATCCGCTTTCTCATCAGAATCAATCCCCAATAAAGCATCGGCAAGAGCAAAACCAGTTGGATCAGTCACTCCTTTCTGTTTCGCACATTCCTCACAGAGGTTCACCTTTTGCATTTTACCTTTAACAATCTGCGTCAAGTAAACTGTCGCATCATTCTCCTGACAAACGTCACAATTCATTAATTTAATAGTACTCGCCTACGGAAATCGCTCAATGGGAGATTGCAGATTTTTGAGATTTTTATTTAGTACAATTATTCTGAGCCTTTAAAAAAATTCACTTCCATGGCCCTGTTAAAAGCCCTAAAAAATAGAGTCCCCATTCTGGAAATGTTATCCAATTTGCGTCCCTTCTTGAGAAACGCGCTCTCGAAAACGAGCAATAAATCTACCAGTGACCGGACCAGGGTTACCGTCCCCAATAGGGCGTCTGTCTAGGTTCACTGCGGCAATGACTTCTGCAGCAGTGCCAGTAAGAAAACATTCATCCGCTGCATAAATATCATAACGAGTCATCTGAGCCTCTTTCAGTTCAATTCCAAACTCATCAGCTATCTCAAAAATGACCTCTCGGGTAATTCCTGGCAATGCTCCGGAAGATGCTGGCGGGGTCTTCATCTTTCCATCCTTAATAACAAAAATATTATCACCAGTGCATTCAGCAATGAACCCTTGCTCATTGAGCATTAAGCCTTCCTCCGCGTCTCCAAAAATCGCTTCAACCTTAGCCATTACATTATTCAAATAATTCAACGATTTCACACAAGGGCTAAGAGCAGCAGGGGCCGTGCGTCGTGTAGAACAAGTGATTAACTTTAAGCCCTCCTTATACTTTTCTTCGGGATATAAAGAAATTGTATCAGCAATGATAATGACTGTCGCTTTTTCGCAACCGAACGGACTCAGTCCGAGAGTTCCTATACCTCTTGTGACCAACAATCGAACATAGCCATCCTGTAACTCATTCTTGCGTATTGCTTCAAGCACAGCCTCTTTCAAGCCGTCATGAGTCATTCCTATATCAAGGAGGATAGCCTTGGCCGAAACGAACAATCTATCTATATGCTCTGAAAGCCTGAAGACTCTACCATTATAAAAACGGATCCCTTCAAAGATTCCATCACCATAGAGAAGACCATGGTCGAACACCGAAATCTTGGCATCTTCCTTATCAAAGTATTCTCCGTCGATATAAATTTGCATATAATCTTCTCAGGTATTTTACACCCTAAGCTATTATTCGGCCATCGGCGAGCGTCAATTGTCGGTCACCGAGAGAGGCTAATTTAGAATCATGGGTGACAACAATCAAAGTTTTCTGCTTTTCGGTTACTAATTGCATAAGCGTTTCCATTAATTCGCCCCCGGTAGAAGAATCCAAGTTACCGGTAGGCTCATCTGCAAACAATATTTGCGGGTCATTAATAAGAGAACGAGCAATGGCAACTCTTTGCTGTTCACCACCTGAAAGTTCGGCCGGACGATGATTCAAACGATCCCTAAGCCCGACCTGCTCCAAAAGTTCTACCGCTCTTAGGTTTTCCTCCCCAGAGCCCCTTATCAACGCTGGTAAACACACATTCTCAAGAGCAGTTAAATCTGGCAGCAAAAAATAATTCTGAAAAACGTAACCTATCTGTTCATTGCGAAATTTTGTCTGTTGTGTAGGAGAAAGAGAATATAGTGATCGCCCGTTAATCTCCACTGATCCTGAATCAGGCCTCTCTAGGCCAGCCAAAGTATAAAGTAATGTACTCTTTCCCGCGCCTGAAGCCCCACAAAGAAACAATCGTTCCGAGCGGCTAATCTCCAAACTCATTCCCTTTAACACATCAATGTCTGAAGAACCCATGCGGAAACTACGAACCAGCGAAACGGCACGCAACACAGCACTAGGCTCCTTACCCGAATGCCCTGAATCTAATAATTCCACACTCGCACTGAAACTCGTGCAAGGTGAATGGTCAAGAAAGGTCTGTTACTTCCTGCCTGCCTTACGCTTTGCCTTAATTGCCAGATCAAGAGCCTTTTTGTCTCCATTTTTGGCAACTGAGAATTTGGCAGTCTTACGCGTAGCGCCTTCGGTCCAAGCCGCTTGCCAATAAGCGTATACCTTTCCAGCAGCACTAGTAGAAACTACATGAGTCACTCCAGTAACGCCACTTTGTTTGATTCTCTTTCGGCGAGAGGCAGCTGCTACTTGCCGAGCCTTTGGGAGTTTATTAAAGATCTTGTCTCGGTAAGATTTGGCCATTTTCTGAGCCTTTGCCTTACCTCCACATGATTTATCAGGAAAAAATTTCTGAGAAGTCTTTCCCTTATTTGTGATCCTGACATAGAATCCGTGATTCTTTTTTTCAGGCTGGTCGATACGACTTATTCCGTAGTTAGGTTTAATTTCCGGCATCTTGCCAGTGTGGGGTATATAGTTTCGAGTGGGGCTAAGCTCTCTTTTTGTATTTACTTAAAGAAAACTTGCTGTGGGGTTAACGGCATTAAGGGCCGGCTTCACTGCTCTAAAAATATGTGAATTTCAAAGCGAGAGCATTATTCCTCCCTTTTCTTTGAACTACAAGCATTTAGGAGGAAAATGAAAGGTTATTCATTAACGTCTTGCAGCAATAAAAATCACACAAAAGAACGAAGAGCGCCATACACCCCAATTCCAACCGAAGTCGCCAGATTTAAACTCCTTGCTCCCTTGGCCATTGGTATTCTTAAGCAATTTTCTTCGTATTTCTTCAGCAAAGTCTCGGGCAACCCTTTCGTCTCACGCCCAAAAACAAGATAATCTTTAGGACTAAATTTAACATCCCAAAAAGAACTATCTGCCTTAGTGGTAAAAAACCAAAACTGAGACTCGTCTCCCACATCTGCTCTCAAAACTTCAAATGATGGCCAAACTTTAACATCTAATTGATGCCAGTAATCCATTCCTGCACGACGCAATTGCTTGTCATCTAAATTAAATCCGAGAGGTTCTATCAAATGCAAACGGGCAGAAGTTGCCATACATAAACGACCAACGTTACCAGTATTGGGAGGTATTTCAGGTTCTACTAGAACCACATTTAACAATGGTTCTGAAGAAGAATCTAATTGCACATCTAGAGAACGCTTAGCTGCGAAGATAGAAAATCATGCCTCTACAGCTACGGGATCAACGTTGACTCTTCTTCCGCCCTGATCAAATCTCACATTGCCTTCAACTAAAGAAAAGATGGTATAATCTTTCCCCAATCCCACATTGTTACCAGGTCTCCATTTAGTGCCGCACTGTCGAAGAATAATGTTACCAGGAATGACATGCTCTCCTCCAAACTTTTTGACGCCACGACGCTTAGAATTGCTATCGCGACCGTTCTTAACACTTCCTTGACCTTTCTTATGTGCCATGATTTTAAATTAGATGAAATTGTAATTGATCGTTCTATCGGATTGGAATGTTAAGCACTTATACTTTTAATTGCCAAACGTGTAAGATGCTGCCTATGACCCTTTGTTTTATGATAACCTTTACGACGCTTAAACTTAAAAGCAGTGACCTTCTTAGCTCGAAACTGATCAACTACTTCTGCCGTTACACTGGCACCATCTAGGAGTGGACTACCGACTTTCACATCTTCTCCATCTGAATACAGCAATACATTTTCGAAAGTAGCAGAATCTCCTACTTCCAAATCAAGTTTCTCAACATCTATATTGTCTCCTTGAGAAACCTTATACTGTTTACCACCAGTCTTAATAATTGCGTATGCCATGATTTTCTACATGCTTTAAGAGGAAGTAACGGGTGTCACCTACTCAAAATGAGGGGCGAGAAAATTCCACATAAGCGCCAATGAATCAAGCCCTTTTAAGTTATTTCTTTAGATAATTGAGAGAACTCAAAAAGATACTCTGATACGAATTAACCGGGGTTTTGATGAAATTTCGGCTAATTATCAAATTCGCGGCATTAGATTTTATTTAGTAGTCTTAAATAAAATCGAATTCGGGCCTTTAATTTAACTCTTTATATTAAACTTGAATCAATTAAAAGACTGTTAAGATCAATCACATCAATGTTTATCTAACCAATCATGCTTCCACCTAATCTCCATCACATAGAACTTTTTTACTACGTTGCGAAGTATGGAGGCATCACTCCGGCAGTTAGAAAAATGCCCTACGGCATCCAGCAACCTGCTGTCTCTGGACAAATGTTACAATTAGAGCGCGAACTAGGTGTGAAACTTTTCAATCGTCGCCCATTTGCCCTTACGCCTGCAGGCAATGAATTATATAATTTCCTTGCACCTTTCTTTTCTAAATTACCCCTCATCGCAGAGCAATTACGCGGAGAAGAAAGTTCCCATCTCAGGCTCGCTGCTGAAAGAACAGTTCTTGCAAATCATTTACCTACACTCCTAGATCAAATAAAAAAAGATTGTCCCAATCTAAGGTTAACTATGACTGAATTGGGCGCTTCTTCTACTGCAGAGACCTTATTAGCAAATCAAGATATTGATATCGCTATCACTTCTCTTCACTCCCCAAGACCAAGTTCCGTCAAGACTCTTGAATTACTAAGAATTCCTCTCATTCTAATTGTTCCAGATAAAAGCAAAATCAATAGTTTTTCAACCATCAGTAAGGTGTCGGATGGTAAAATATTAGAGCCTATGATTTCACTTTCATCCGAACATTCAATTAACACAATTTTTCAAAAAGAATTAGATACAAGAGAACTGATCTGGAACCCTATCGTCGAAGTTACCTCTCTGGACCTAATATCAAATTATGTAAGCCGAGGATATGGAATAGGCCTAACTCTAGACGCTCCTGGAATGAGCATCCCTAAAGGTCTGCGGAAAATAAACCTTAGAGGATTCCCTCCCTTAAAGATAGGAATGCTATTTCAGGGAAAGTTAAAGCCCATTGCTGAAAAATTTGCATTAGCTGCAGTTGCTTATGCTAAAAAAATAAAAAAATAATCTAATACCTCATATATATGCCAAAAGCTCTTATCTTCGATTTCGATGGCCTAATAGTTGATACAGAAACCGTAATTTATGAAAGCTGGGCAGAAATTTATGAACAGAATAATCAAACTCTCGAACTCAATACTTATAAGAACTGTGTTGGGAGTGACTTTGGACAATTCCATCCGGGGCTGGAATTAGAGAAAAGAACAGGTGAAACATTTAACTGGGCAGTCATTGATGCAGAGCGCGAAGAGTTAATCAGACAACGGTTAGAACAAAAAAAAGAACGTACCGGTATACGCTTTTTTATAGAAGGAGCTAAAGAACAAGGCCTCGAACTTGCGATAGCTTCTAGTTCATCACGGAACTGGGTATTGGGATGGATTACAAAGCTCGGATTAAGGGAACATTTCAGCGCATTTGCAAATCGTGATGATGTTCAAAAAATTAAGCCAGACCCTGAATTGTTCCTGAAAGCAGCTGATTTGTTGGGAATTTCTCCCAGTGAAGCTTTAATTTTAGAAGATTCTGAAAATGGGTTAAAAGCAGCCACTGCGGCCGGAATTCCTTGCGCTATCATTACTAATCCTATAACAGCTGGAGGGAATTTCTCTGGAGCGATCATGGTCGCAGAAAGTTTCAATGATGAACGTCTCAAAAAACTCTTTTAATAGGATGTAAATCGGCTCAATTTCTGCATAATTCATTAACTTTTTTAATCTAATATATTCCTGCCTTTACAAGAGAGCCCGACAATAGCAATAAAAGACGCAGTAAAATGCCCAAAGACACCAGCATAGAAAAAATATTACTGATCGGATCAGGCCCAATTGTAATAGGTCAAGGATGTGAGTTTGATTATTCTGGGGTCCAAGCATGTAAGGCCCTAAAGGAAGAAGGTTATAAAGTGGTTCTGGTTAATTCAAACCCGGCCACAATCATGACTGATCCGGAATTTGCGGACCGAACTTATGTGGAACCAGTCACTCCTGAAATTGTAGAAAAAATCATAGAGCGAGAAAATCCTGACGCATTACTTCCAACTCTAGGAGGTCAGACCGGACTGAACACAGCAATGGACCTAGTCAGAGAGGGAGTCCTTGATAAATATAATGTCAAACTCATAGGGGCAAATGCCGAAGCAATAGAAAAGGGTGAAGATCGTTTAGCTTTCAAGGAAGCCATGATCGAAATTGGTCTGGATCTTCCTCAATCAGGAGTCGCTCATACTATGAGCGATGCATTAATAATCGCAGAAGAAATTGCAGATAAAACAGGAAAGCGTTTTCCTTTGATTATTCGTCCAGCCTATACGCTCGGGGGAAGCGGAGGAGGCATTGCTTATAATAGCGAAGAATTTGAAACAATTGTAAATCGAGGCCTAGATATGTCTCCAGTCACAGAAGTATTGATTGAAGAATCTCTTCTTGGTTGGAAAGAATTCGAAATGGAAGTCATGCGAGACCGAAAAGATAACTGCGTAGTTATTTGCTCGATCGAAAACCTTGACCCGATGGGAGTTCATACTGGCGACTCAATTACTGTAGCCCCTGCTCAAACACTCACAGACAAAGAATATCAAATTATGCGCGATGCATCATTTGCTGTGATCCGTGAAATAGGTGTAGAAACGGGAGGTTCTAATATTCAGTTCTCCATGTGTCCTGAAACTGGACGCATGATCGTTATAGAGATGAATCCAAGAGTATCAAGATCCTCAGCCTTGGCCTCTAAAGCAACCGGATTTCCAATAGCCAAAATTGCAGCTAAACTTGCTGTTGGTTACACCTTAGATGAACTACCAAACGATATAACTCGAGAAACCCCAGCCTGTTTCGAGCCCACTATTGATTATTGTGTCGTTAAAACGCCCAGATTTACCTTCGAAAAATTCCCAAGTGCAGACCCCACGTTAACTACCCAAATGAAAAGCGTCGGCGAAGCAATGTCGATTGGCAGGACCTTCAAAGAAGCGATGCAAAAAGCCCTCCGCTCACTAGAAACTGGGCGATTCGGTTTAGGTGCTGATGGTAAAGACCTACCCAAGTCAAATGCAGAAGAATTACTGTCAAAAATTGCTGTGCCAAATGCAGAACGGATTTTTTATCTTCATGAAGCATTTAAGAATGGGATGTCAGTCGATGAATTGTTTGGAATGACAGGCATAGACCCATGGTTCCTGAGACAACTTCAACAAATCTGCGAGGCAGAAGAAAAAATTGCCTCGAATGAAAATAAAGACACGATTAGGAGAGCAAAGAAATTAGGTTTTTCAGATCGCCAAATTGCTCACCTAAAAGGTAAAACAGAAGCGGAAATTCGCGAAACAAGAAAAAGCGAAGGCATTATACCAACTTATCGACTCGTTGACACATGCGCTGCAGAGTTCGAAGCATTCACGCCTTACTACTATTCAACTTACGGAGACGAAAATGAAACCCGTGATGCTGGAAAAAAACAGGTGATGATTCTTGGCGGTGGCCCAAATCGGATCGGTCAAGGCATAGAGTTTGATTATTGTTGTGTACACGCAGCATTTGCTCTGAAGGAACTTGGATTCGAAACAATCATGGTAAACTCAAACCCTGAAACAGTTTCAACCGATTACGATACAAGTGATAAACTTTACTTTGAACCCCTAACTTTCGAAGATGTTCTCAATATTTTTGAAGCAGAAAAGCCTTGGGGAACAATCGTACAATTTGGAGGCCAAACGCCGCTGAATCTGGCTGCTGGCCTAGAATCGAATGGGGTTACAGTGATCGGAACATCGCCAAAGAGCATAGAACTAGCAGAAGATAGGAAATACTTCTCAGCTCTCCTCGATGAGCTTGGTCTCAAACAAGCAGATGCAGGCACTGCAACTTCAGAAGAAGAAGCTATAGAAATAGCCCAAAGAATTAGTTATCCAGTCCTTGTCCGACCCAGTTTTGTTCTTGGAGGACGTGCAATGGTCATCGTTTATGATGATCAAGAATTGAGATCATATATGCGCTCAGCAGTGGAAGCGAGCCCCGAGAGGCCTGTACTCGTTGATAGGTTCCTTGAAGATGCGACGGAAATTGACGTGGATGTTATTTCAGATGGAGAAACCTCAGTCGTAGGAGCCATCATGGAGCACATTGAACAGGCAGGCATTCATTCCGGAGACAGTGCATGTGTCATTCCTCCTTTTTCTATCAGCGATAAGATCAAAGAAGAAATTAGCATAGCATCAAAGGCACTTGCTGAAAAATTACAAGTGAAAGGACTCATGAACATACAGTTCGCCGTCAAAAATGAAGAGCTTTATGTCATAGAGGTGAATCCACGAGCTTCCAGAACAGTGCCTTTTGTATCAAAGACAATTGGTGTTCCACTCGCTAAACTTGCAGCCAAAGTTATGGCAGGAGAAAAATTGATCGATCTAGGATTTACAGAAGAAATTATTCCAGATCACTACGCTGTAAAAGAAGCGGTCTTCCCATTTGTTAAATTTCCCGGAACTGACATTGTTCTGGGCCCAGAAATGAAAGCTACGGGGGAAGTCATGGGCATAGATTCTGACTTAGGAATGGCCTATGCAAAATCACAAATGGCTGCTTCTTGTCCATTGCCCCTTGGAGGCAATGTGTTTATCAGCCTCAAGGACCGCGACAAGGATAAGGCAAAAGAAATAATTAAGGAATATCACGAACTGGGATTCAAATTATTTTCAACTGAGGGAACGGCCAATGCTATTACGGATGAGGGGATCCCCGTCACTAAATTGTTCAAACTGGCCGAACAGCGTCGCCCCAATGTATTAGATATGATTAAGAATGGGGAAATTGACTTCGTAATCAATACAACAAGCGGAGACCGCAACCCCCGAGCAGATGAAGTCACTATTCGTAGTTCTGCTATTGCCAATGGAATACCGGTCATGACAAATCTAAGTGCTGCGAAAGCAAGCAGTATGGCTATTCGATCTTTGAAATCTTTGGATTTAAAAGTTAAAACACTCCAAGAATTTCATCTAGATTAATCGACTCCTTATCGGATAGTAAGTTACTTCGATCTACACATAATCAAAGTCAGATCAAAAAATCAGGCCTGAGAACCAGAAACTTTAATTATAAAGTCCTTAGAACCTTAAAAGCTTTATTCTTTTTCAAAAAACCCTACAGAAAAGGGCCTCACCGAACCGTCAGGAAAAAGGACCAGCATCCCCTTTCCGTGATGATCACCAATTTCCACTAACCAGGGCTGATTGCTCCATCTATAAGCCGCTAAGGCACTACTAGAACTGAATCGTGTAGGAACATAAGTTCCTTTGAGCTCCTCTTCATCTTTTGTTCTACTTAGTCTACGGTAAGTAGGACAAATCCATGTCTTCCTCGGAATATCATATTCATCTTCAAAGGTAGTGAACCAGAAATCCCAAATGCTTTCCTCATCTTTACTGTTTGGAGCCTGAGGGAAATGACCATTATCATTATTGTAGGCACTAAGAGCTGTGAATAAGCTTCTCATATTAGCGACACAGGCAGCTTGTTCAGCTTTGTTCCGGATCGTGCCGTTAAGGGCCAGAATCATTGATGCAAGTACAGCAATGATTGAAACAGATATTAAAAGCTCAATGATAGTGAACCCTTCGATGAAACTTTTTTTATCTTTCCTCATAAAATCAAACGGGCCGACATCTAAGAAAAGATGTCAGCCCGGATAAATTCTAATTGGTTAAATCCTTTACCCTTCTGCTGCAGCAACAGCTACAATCGTCTGCGATATCTGAGCACCAAAAACAGTAATAGCTACGATACGAGATTCCCCTGGCTCGACTGGGTCAGCAGCAGCTTCAGAAAATACCAAAATGCACTTACGGTCTGATCCGTTTCCTGGCTCACCAGTGATCGGGTTGACATCACCGCTACTCTGTCCAAAGAAACGCATAACGGGAGCTTTCTGAGTGATCTTACATTGGAAAGAGCCAGTCACTGAACCACCAGTTCCTGCTGCCTGAATAATTCCCACTACACCTTGTTCTGAAGTCGTGTCAGCGGTTCCAAAACATTGACCAATGTAAACGGATCCTTCATGAAAAATAACTGAAGCGTTTATTTGGGAAAAGACAGCAGTAGTATCATCAGTGAAACGAGCAAGGCCAACTCCGTTGACCATGTACATGACAGCTTGATAAGTTCCAGTAGTTGACAAGTTGTAGCTATTATTTGACCAAGGTCCACCGACCCAGGCGGATGCCGGTGAGCCGCTAATAACTAAAACTGAAGCGATGAGGGTTAAAATCTTCTTCATATGCTTCACTTTTTACAAAAAATAGACACTTTATCAAGAAGAATCCTTCTATTTTATAGGTTTTTAGCATTTTCTAGGGTGAATTTATCAAGACATTCGCTGGATAGATAGGATTCTTATTCCATTATAGTGCATGGACTTCAGCCAATTTGCTGATTATCACATGCACACTCCACTTTGCCGCCACGCAAATGGAGAACCCATTGATTATGCGAAAATTGCTTTGGAAACTGGTCTGAGTGAGATCGGCTTCTCAGATCATAGCCCCGCCAAAGAAGATGATTTTGATGATTGGCGCATGCGACTATCAGAATTTCCTGAATATCTTAAATTGGTCCAAACTGCTAAGAATGGAGTGCCTGAAATTTCAGTGAAGCTCGGACTTGAAATAGATTATTTTGAAAAAGGCCACGCATGGATCGAACAATTATCCTCCATGGCAGATTTCGATTACCTCATAGGTAGTGTACATTACATTGCTCCTGGATTTGATATTGATAATCCAAAATGGATAGGAAGATGGTCCGGCATTGCCGAAGTTGAGGAAATTTGGACATGCTATTGGAAAATATATACGAGTTGCGTGCGTAGTGGTCTATTTGATCTCCTCGCTCATCCTGACTTACCAAAAAAGTTTGGACATAAACCAAATGGTGATCTTCGCCGTTACTATGAACCCGTGATCGAAGCTGCACTTGAAACTAATACCGCAATAGAAATTAATACTGCCGGATGGCGGAAAGAATGTGCAGAGCAATACCCCGAACGCGATTTTCTGGAGATGATGGTCAGCGCAGGCATTCCAACATCAATTAGTTCGGACGCTCACTCTCCCCAAGAAGTAGGAATGAATTTTAAGGAAGCCGCATCACTAGCCTCTGACATTGGTTTCACTCATACTGTCCGTTTTAATAATAGAACAAGGACCGAAATACCATTCAGTATTTAATAATAAATGAAACTGAAAGTCAGGGACCGCATCATTGATTTTTCACAGAAAATAATGGTAATGGGGATTATCAATATCAATGATGATTCATTTTCAGGAGACGGAACATTGGATCAGCAAAAAGCCATTAAAATGGCAAAGGATCATGTCGCTAATGGTGCAGATATTATCGACGTCGGAGCAGAAAGTGCTCGCACTAACCGTGGACCAATATCAATCGAAGAAGAAATCGAAAGGCTCTGCCCATTCATTGAGTCTTTTCATTCTATAGAGTGGAGCGGAAAAACGGAAAAACCATTACTATCAATTAATACGTGGAGACCAGAAGTGGTAGAAAAAATATTGCCTCTTGGAGTTGATCTGTTGAACGATATCGGCGCACTCCATTCCAATGATAATGCAAAGTTATGTGCAGAACATGGGGCAGCCCTTTTAATAATGCATAGTATCGGCCTCCCCAAAGAGCCTCATCTCGGAGAAAAATACGAAGATATAGTTGCAGAGGTGAACAGGTTCTTTGAAGAAAAAATTCGTGTTTCAGAATCAGTGGGGCTCCATAAAGAGCAGATAGTATTGGATCCTGGAATCGATTTTGCGAAGGACCGCCAAGATAATCTTCTTTTGCTAAAACACCTCAATTCATTAAAAATCCACCAAAGGCCACTCCTAGTGCCCGTTTCAAGAAAAACGGTGATCGGTGATGTATTGAAAATCAAAGAACCTCAGGACCGAGATGCCGGTACCGTCGCATGCTCGGTCACAAGCATCTTGAGAGGAGCTTCTATTCTCAGAGTACATAACGTATCTGCCACTTCCAAAGCCATTCGAACACTTGAACCTTTGCTAAAATAGTTTTTAAGCCCACCGATGAATTCGACTATCAAGCTGAAAGATTTGCCCTGAAACTGAGGGCATCTGAGTGTGTATAAAAAGAACAAACGCTGCAACCGATTCCGGGGTATTTAAACTATTCAGTGCATGAGCGCTCAATACGTGATCCTTTACGTTTTCTGGCACATCAGCAGTGAATTGAGTTTCAAGCCACCCTGGTAAAATACAATTGGATCTAACGTTTCTCTTGCCCCCTTCCTGAGCCAGACTCTGCGTCAAACTAATGAGTCCAGCCTTTGATGCTGCATAGTTCGTTTGCCCAACTGGTCCCGAAATAGCTGAAAAAGATCCTATATTAATTATATGGCCACTGCGGTTCTTACATAAAAATTTTAATGCTAATTTTGAGCAGAGAAAGGCACCTCGTAAATTAACTCTAATGACTTCGTCCCATTCCTCTTCAGAAATATTTAAGAATAATGAATCTTTCTTTGTCCCTGCATTATTAATGAGTAAATCGAGATCGCTCGTTATATTCTCATTAAAATAATTCTTAACAGAACCTTCATCACTAACATCCATTTGAGAACGGCAAGGGCTGAGTACCTTAAAGCCTGATGAAATTAATTGTTCCGAAATTATTTTAGCAAGGGCTCCTTCCCCACCTGTTATCAATGCCAAAGGTTTTGTGCAATCTGACATCTAAATATGATGTGAGCATTTGTTGATCATTCCTAACGTTCTTCTTTTAGTTTTGGCATTCTTGCACCTGAAGATTTTATCCATTCACTCAAATCCTCAGACAGTTCCGCACGCTTGACAGATTCATCAGATCCGATATCAGTCGTCTCGGATATGTCTTTGGCAATATTAAACATCTCTTCTGATCCATCTTCATGCCATCGAATCAATTTATAATTTCCTTTTCTAATAGCAGACGATGGTCGGTTTGCCGAACCATGATAATGAGGAAAGTGCCAAAACAATGACCTCTTCCGCAATTCCCCATTCCTGAAAAGGGTGTTTAAATCTAGCCCATCCTGATGCTGTGAAGGGTCTAATTTAATTCCTGCGGCAGTCAAGATTGTAGGATAAAAATCACTACTAATGATCGGCACATCAGTCGTGATCCCTTCATTAATAATGCCAGGCCAAGCCAGTATTGCTGGTACTCGAATGCCTCCCTCATAGAGCCATCCCTTGCCCGCTCTTAGGGGCAGGCAAGATGTTGGGGCAACGCGCCGATTATTCTGCAAAGTTGACAGTCCTCCATTGTCCGAAGTGAAAATTATCAAAGTATTATCTTTAATTTTGAGCTGTTCCAGTTTTCCAAGGACCTTACCTATGCTCCGATCCACACTCTCAACCATCGCTGCATAATCGGGATTGTTCTGAGTCATGCGTGTACTTCCATATCTCTCCTTTTTTATACTAACTTTTGAAGGCAGCCCAATATCCCTCATCCGATCTTTATACCTAATGGCATCATTCTTACGGGCCTGTATCGGTGTGTGAACTGAATAATGCGCCAACATTAAAAGAAAAGGGACGTCTTTCTTTTTCTCAATAAATTTAGATGCTTCCTCCGCCAATAAATCAGTGAGGTATGAATCCTTATTAACTAAATCAAAGTCAGGAACATCGCTCGGTGATAGGACCGACTTCGGTTTTCCCTTGTTTCTTTTGAATGGGTAATAATATGAACCTGGTGACCCTGCTCGATTAACGCCCCGGTGATAATCAAAACCGTGCAAGCTTGGATGGTCTTGGTCGTCTGCACCTAAATGCCATTTACCAAAATATGCCGTTGCGTAACCAGATCTCTTTAGAGATTCGGCGATGGTTACTTCATTTTGAGGCAAAGCCTCTACGTTTTTTGGAGTCACTAGAACATTAAATTTCTGGCTCGCTCCAATCCAATCCGTAATACCCAACCGGGCTGGATTCTTTCCGGTCATTATTGCAGACCTGGTAGGAGAGCAGACCGGAGAAGCGGAATATGCTTGGGTAAACCGAACACCCCTAGCCGCTAATTTATCTATATTAGGAGTTAAATGATACTTACTCCCATAGCATCCCAAATCACTCCATCCGAGATCATCAATGAAAAAGAAAATAATATTAGGACGCTCCTCAGCTGCAAGAGCCGTTTGTAAACTGCTAAAAGTAAGAAGTAAGGCCGAAAAAACAGCCAGAAAATGGGACATCAATTGCCCTCCGACATTAATTCTTAATAACTCCAGCCTTCTTGAGTGTGGCATATGCCCCATTCTTAGCAACCGTCTTCAAAGCCCTAGCAGTAAGCTTCACTTTTACATATTTATTGAGTTCTGGAACCCAAATGCGCTTTTTCCTTAAGTTCGGGGAAACATCACGTTTGATGACCTTGGTCACATGACGGCCGATTCCACCTTTTTTCTTAGCTAAACCACTACGATGGATTTTTCCTCCGCGACGAACGCGCGCTCCTGTTATTTCGCAAACTTTAGCCATAATTCTACTCCGGTCTATTACTTGGAGGGCGCTCATATTAGATGATATAAGCCTTTGGTCAAGAATTATTGGGTATTTTGATGTCTGTATAGCTTGATTTACTATTCCTGACAGATTAGGCATTTTCTAAATGCATGACTTTCATTATCACGAGGGAACCCTTCATTGTGAGGGTGTCAATCTAGCGGATCTAGCGACTCAGCACGGCACTCCATTATATGTATATTCAGCAAATACCATTCTGGAACACTATCGTCGACTAAGTTCTGCACTAAGTGATTTGGATCACCAGATAGCATTTGCAGTTAAAGCTAATTCCAATTTATCTATATTAAAGCTACTTAACGATGAAGGCGCCGACTTCGATATTGTTTCCGGAGGTGAACTTTTCCGTGTAATAAAGGCCGGTGGCACAGCAAAAAAATGCACCTTTGCCGGGGTAGGGAAAACACGTGAGGAAATAGAATATTCACTGAAAGAGGGCATCCATTGTTTCAATGTTGAAAGTGAGGCGGAACTAAGATTCATAAACCAGGTATCAAGTGAGCTTAATGTGATTGCCCCAGTCGCAATCCGAGTGAATCCAAACGTAGACGCAAAAACACACAAATATATTTCAACAGGAAAAAGTGAAAATAAGTTCGGGATAGATTTTGAATTCATTGAGGGCCTTTATGAAACAGCTTCTAAAGAATTGAATAATCTAGAATTGCGTGGCCTCCAAATGCACATCGGATCTCAATTATCCGAAGTCAAACCTTTCGTTGAAGCCGTGCAAAGAGTGGCTCCCCTTGCACAAAAACTAAAACAAAAACATGACATCAAATTCTTCAGCATTGGCGGAGGAATTGGAATCGTATATGAAGACGCACTCGCTAGCGGAAAGGATAGCTGGTGGCAGGAAAAGGATCAGAACAAAACGCCCCTTACCATCGAAGAATATGCCTCCGAAATCGTACCTATTCTAGCTCCTTTGGGACTAAAGATAATGCTCGAGCCAGGGCGATTAATTGTCGGAAACGCGGGTATTCTCATAAGTAAAATTCTATATAAAAAGGTCGGCACAGCGAAAACTTTCGCCATAGCCGATGCGGGAATGGGTGATCTGATACGCCCGGCACTGTACCAAGGACACCACGACATTGTTCCAATTCAAAATAGATCAAATGAAAATGAAACAGTTGATATTGTAGGACCCATATGTGAGAGCGGAGACTTCTTTGCTCAGAACCGAGAACTACCAAAGCTAGAAGAGGGTGAAATGATCGGAATGCTAAGTTCTGGAGCTTACGGATTTGTAATGGCATCAAATTATAATTCTAGAACATTGCCTGCAGAGGTACTAGTTTCTGCCAGGACTCACAAACTGATAAAAAAGAGACAGACTTACGAAGATCTGATTAATGGTGAAGATCTGTAATTTATCAGGATAAAGAAGAATATTATCTCATCAATGAGTTGGTTTTATCATAATAAGATAATCTTAGCCTTAGCTTTGATTCTGATTGCTCTTTTATCTAGCACAGAAAAATCTTCAGCAATATTCGGCCGCAACCTGAAAAAATCTAAAGTAACAACACGTAAAAGTCCGGGCGAATTCATTATTGTGAGTGGAGGTACCGCGCTGAGGAAATGGGAAAACTTAAGAAAAGAAAAGTATCAACATGACCGCTGGTGGGGAAATTTCATTCGCCCCGCACGCGCACGGATCCAAAAACTACAAAATGAATATGGTGATCAATGTGAAATTACATGGTTAGTCTATAAACCGAGTTATGAGTCACGTTCCAATGAAGACAGCAAACCTCTGATTTCTTGGATCGAATCTGTAAGGGATAAATACAAGATACGCTTAGTTTGGATAACCGAAGGCAACGATATTATAAACTACATAAACAACGGAAAAGACCGGTCCCAAATAAAAATAGCTGGATTTGAATATTATGGGCATTCCAACAAGCACGCTTTCTTAATCGACTATAGTAATAGAATAATAGGCGTAAGCACCGTATGGTTACACGAAGAAGAATTAACGGAAATTAATCGATCCTCATTTTTACGAAAATCTAAGTGTATTAGTTATGGGTGCAACACTGGAGAAAGTATGTCAAAAAAATGGCGTAAAGCCACGGGGGTTACTATGCGTGCCGCTATCGGAAAAACTGATTACACCAACCCTCTAAAACCAACTGTAGTTCCGCCAGGTTACTGGAACGATTCGAAATCAATATTCAAAAGGAAAAAGTGAAAATATTGCGTGCCTAAAAACGATCACAAATTATAATAATTGCTAACAATAGATATTATCGATTTCTTTTAATTAAGTGAAATTTCAAGAATTAAAATTACTTTACGAATTGCCTTTTTTTGATCTTCTTACCAAGTCAAGAAGCGTTCATGAATTAAACTGGCCTAAAAATGAAATACAACTATGTACTTTGTTATCCATAAAGACCGGAGGCTGTAGCGAAGACTGTTCTTACTGTGCACAAAGTGCACGTTATAAAAGTGGAGTGGATGCTGGAAGATTAATGCCTAAATGCGATATATTGGATCGCGCAAAAGCTGCCAAAGAAAACGGATCGACTAGATTCTGTATGGGAGCTGCCTGGAAAAATGTCAAAACTAATACCAAACGTTTTGATGAGGTCCTTGAAATTATTAAGGACGTATCAGAGCTCGGAATGGAAGTTTGTACAACGCTTGGAGAATTGGGACCAGAAGAAGCGAAAAAACTAAAAGAAGCCGGAGTAACAGCTTACAATCACAACATTGACACTTCACCAGAACACTACCCAAACATTGTGACAACTCACTCTTTTGAAGATCGATTGAAAACCATTCGTAACGTACAAGATGCTGGAATGTCTGTTTGTTGCGGTGGAATCTTAGGTCTAGGAGAAACCGTTGATGATAGACTCAGAATGCTAGAAATATTATCTAACTTCAACCCTTCCCCAGAAAGCATCCCCATAAACAAGCTAATGCCAATGCCTGGAACGCCTCTAGAAGGGGCCGAACCTGTGGACACGTTTGCAGTTGCTCGTACCATCGCATGTGCGCGAATTGCAGTACCTAAAGCTAAAATAAGATTATCGGCTGGCCGTTCAGCATTAAGTGAAGAAGCTCAAACGCTCTGTTTTTTTGCAGGAGCTAATTCAATATTCTACGGAGATAAATTATTAACGGCAACCAATCCCCAAACTGTTCAGGACATGAAGTTGTTACAAAAGCTAGGGATGAGTCCTCAAGAACCGGATCCTGAACTTAAAGCACCTGGAGTAAGTTCCGAAAAACCACTAGCTCCACAAATCGCATAGCTGCAAAAAGATTTCAGCACACATGAAAATGCAAGGACGGTTAATTCTCATAGCTTCCCTAGTTTTTCTATCAGTCCTGATCTTAGAAAAAACAAAAGGTCAAGGAAACACACCGCGCACCTACGCTCCCACTCAATCTCGATCCAAATCTCCCCCATATCCATGGCACAGAAATATCACTTCTACCATATTTTGGATAGGAGAACGCGCGACCGCCAATAACCCAACACACAATATTTCAAGTTCCTGGGACACCGAGTGGATGAAAAACTATGGTGGCTATGATGACCCTAATCCAGTTAACCGGACGAGAGATTATAGGCCTAAGAAATTCATTCCTAAACTCAATCCATTTTATATTGCACTGCCATACAATGATCGGATTAACTACAAAAAAACCAAACAAAGCGCTAAACGTGTAATCCCTTGGTTCAGTCGAACATTTAAAAAAGAAGGTCAGAGCGTATGCAATGGAAGGTGGATAGCTATCCATTACAAAGGAAAAATCTGTTGTGCTCAATGGGCCGATGTCGGTCCTTTTGGAACTGATGACTGGGCCTATGTTTTCGGAGGATCACAACCCAAAAATCGTAATAATAACGGAGCCGGGATTGATCTGTCACCTGCAGTGCGTGATTTTCTTGGAGTAACGGGAACAGATAATAAATGTGATTGGCGGTTTGCTGAATTGCATGAGATTCCATATGGGCCATGGAGAAAATTCGGAGCAAATAATCCATTCGTTAATGCCAGAACGACCCCACCTAAAATCAATAAAAAGGAAATAGAAGCCTTAAAAAGAGCCCGCGAAGCTTGGCTAAGACGATCTGGGCGGTAATCCTCACTCAAGAAAAGAGGTGCCGCAAAACAAAATACCCGGATCAATATTGACCCGGGTATTTTGTTTTAACCGGCACGAGCCTAAACTCACGCCGTTTTTTTCATAAAGAAAAATGGCTATATATTTGTTTTCAATGCGTCCCAACCCTTACGCGGAACACGCCATGCCAACTCGTTGATTGCAGGATCGCTGGTAACTACTCCAGCCTCATTGAGCTCGATTTTCTTACCTGCAAGAGCACAAAGATTACCCAGCTGTATATTTGCAGTCATGAACCCAGAGTAGCTGAAGTTCGACTGGCTGTACTCTCTCGGCTTATCACCTCGGCAAGCGATGATGAACTCATCATGGTGTCCAGGTGAGCGTTCAAGGAGTTGCTTAGGCTTACCGAATTCTCTCTGACGGCTTTCAGGAATAATCCTTGGACTGTTCCAGTAGTCACCGGTAACCAACATTTTTCCTTTGGTGCCAACGATAAGATTACCTGTGCGTGGCAATTTTCGGCCCTCGGATTTCAACTCTTCAGGGGTTTCTGGCATATTGTCCTTACCGTCCTTTTTCTTTCCCTCATACCAGTAAGTAGTGAATGCGGGAGTTTCCTTAGTAGCACGGTAATCGACTTTTAGAGTCATTCCTGCAGGAAACTGTCCCTTGCAGGGACCCGTCATCATGAGAGGCTCTGCAGAAGCTGCATAACCGGGTCGCATGATGGAATAAATACCATCGGTAGTGTGGCAGGCCATATCGCCAAGTGCACCAGAACCAAAGTCCACAAAACCGCGCCACTTGAACGGATAGGCACCCCTAGTGTAGTGACGCATTGGAGCGGGCCCGATCCATGATTCCCAGTCAATATTGGCAGGAACTTCATCAATCTTCTTCGGATTATCTCCACCCTGTGGCCAGACTGGGCGGTTAGTCCATGTGTGGAACTCCTTAATTTCCCCAACGGCGCCAGCCTTCACAAATTCGTAAGCCAGACGCCACCCGTTGCCGGCGTGTCCCTGATTACCCATCTGGGTAACAACACTCTTGTTCTTCTCATATGCTTTAGTGAGGTTTTGTGCCTCACGTACTGACCATGCCAAGGGCTTCTCAGTGTAACAGTGGATGCCGTTACTGATGGCGGTCATTGAGGGGCCATAATGAGTGTGATCAGGAGTAGCCACAAAAACGACATCCAGCTCCTTCGTATGGTTCTGGAACATTTCACGCCAGTCAGTGTAACCCTTGGCACCTTTCCATTCGTTATTATTGTGGACATTTTTCCAGCTGTTCTTGTCAATCTCAGCAAACGCAACGCACTCTAGGCCGTATTTTTTGCGATTGTTCCAGGCAAATCCGACATGTGCTCCGGCCCTGCCACCAGTGGCCACGAAACCAACTTGGAGCTTACTGTTTTGATTTTGGCCCCGTACGATTGCGGGCATGCCGAGGGTCGAGGCGGCTCCCGTTACGGCCGCTGACTTGATAAATTTACGACGAGTCAATTGTTTAGACATAGGTTTGGTTTTATTAGGTATGATCAATAGTTTGTTCAGTTATGAATTTATATAACGTCTCCCATTAATATTATTATTAAAGTTCAAATTTAGATTAGATCGATTTAATTTTTATATTTCTATAGGCGACTGGTCCGTGGTCACCTTGAAACATGATTGGCCCCTTTGCGGCTTCTTTTCCAGTTACACCGCTTGGAGTAGGCCCCTTCATTTCAACATTTTCGTGCAATATTTTGCCATTAAGCTCAACCTTTATAAACTTAGCATTACTTGTTTTTTTGCCTCCTCCGTCATAACCAGGGGCCTGGAAATCGATCACGTATTTCTGCCACTCTCCAGGTTTTTTACAAGCGTTTACCTTCGGCGGTTGAGCACCATAAATAGCTCCCATATCGCCTCCTCCAAGCTTCGCCTTTCCATAGCTGTCCAAGACCTGAACCTCATATTCACCCATTACATAAATCCCTGAATTCGCTCCTTTAGGAACCATCACTTCCAACTCAATACGAAACTTACCTCCCCACTTCTTCTCAGAATAAATATCCCAGCTCTGCCCATGACCAGAAACCTTATTAATCATAGCTCCGCTACCCTTGCCAGCATCTAGTGTTTTTGGATTTTCCTTAGACTTGCTGGGAACACCCACTACCCAAGCATCTTTACCTTTTGCTTTCTTTTTAGTGGACCAACCTTTGAGGTCTTTACCGTTAAATGGAGAACCGGCATGATGATCAGCAAAGACAAAGCTTAACATCATTATCATCATTGAAAGGAGAGCAGAGAATTTCTTTATCATTATTAGTTAAATGCTTAGTTATTAGTGTATCTCAACGAGGGACAATAATTCTCTAGAAATTTATATCCAATGGTCAAGCATCAATTATTAATCAAAGGACCTAATTTTAGACAAAATCCTATATATTTGGAATATGCCTACTAATTAATTGGAACCTTTTAACTATTATTCATGTTCAGCTAAATATCGTTCAGCTTCCAGAGCCGCTCTGCAACCATCCCCAGCCGCAGTTATCGCTTGCCTATAAACATGATCGGCAACGTCTCCAGCCGCAAAAAGACCTTCTACATTTGTCTTAGTGCAGCTCGGCCCTTGGACAATGTAACCGTTCTCATCTGTCTCAACTAGCCCCTCAAGAAATTGAGCATTGGGAACATGACCAATGGCAACAAAAACACACTTTAATTCAATTTCTGCTTCATCATTGGTTTTCAAATTCAAAACCTTAACTGCCCGCATTTCTCCATCATTGTCAGTTAAATATTCAGTTACCTGACTATCCCAAACGGGCTCAATCTTTTCATTACTTAGAGCTCGATCAGCCATAATTTTTGAGGCTCTCAACTCATCCCGACGATGAATTAAATAAACCTTTGAAGCAAATTTTGTAAGAAATGTTGCTTCTTCGCAGGCCGAATCTCCACCCCCTATTACCGCGACCGGAACGTCTCTGTAAAAAGCCCCATCACACGTCGCGCATGAAGTGAGTCCATGCCCGATCAGTTTTTCTTCACCATCGAGCCCAAGATGCCTCGGATCGGCTCCAGTCGCAATAATGACAGTTTCAGCTTCGTACTGCTCTTCACCACAAGCCACATTAAAGGTCGAACCATTTTTTTCTACGGAAGTTACTTTTTTATATTCTACTCTGGCTCCGAACTTTGTAGCTTGTTCCTGCATATGCATCATGAGTTCTGGGCCCATGATCCCTTGCGGAAAACCTGGATAATTTTCAACTTCAGTCGTCGTTGTCAATTGTCCTCCTAGCTGATCTCCTGCCAAAACCAGTGGAGATAAATTCGCTCTGCCTGTATAAATTGCTGCCGTCCACCCGGCACATCCAGTTCCTATAATAATAACTTTTTCCATGGTCCCTTGAGTATGGCGATGATCGTCGCTAGGTCAATCCGAGTTAGAACCATTTTCTTAAGACAATATTTCCTCTATTTTCTGATTAGAAAGGAAATTTCCAACTAATGGCTGAGAAAGGTTCTCTTGCGACTGTTGCCAAGTAGCCAAAATTCCTTCCGGAGTAATCAGTGTCGAAACGTAACGGCTGCAACCGGTCCCATGAGGCGATACAAACATAGGCTCATGAGAAGAAATTCGATGGATTTCCGGAAATGATTGATCAAATCCTGCTGCCATGCCTCCGATTTCCTCACAAGAAAATCCACGTGACCTAGAAACACCAACGGCACTCTCATCGAGAGAGCGTAAACATTCGGCCCCATCATAAAAGTATATAGAAATTGGGGCCATCCCTGAAAAAGCACCTAAGGGAGGTACTGCTAAACGGTCAGTGATTCGGGTACATGCGACGTCCCATGAATTTCCACGTGACAATACATTAAAGCTTTCAATTTTATATTGATCCTGTCCGGACCCCCTCACTGCAAGACCAGTATTTGAACTAGCCCAGGTATATGGATGACTACAAAAGAATACACCTGTCTGATCATTGTCTCCTGGGATCTGAAATGGCACTGGATCCTTCACATGGAGAGCCCCTAATTCATCGCTACGAATGGCATTATAAACTGTGCTCGGATCGAGACCCATAATGGAATCAGATTCAACTATATCAATGTCCCATATTCCGGTCCCACTCTTCTGATAATCAATAAAATTTGAAGGATACGATCTATCTTTTTCCGTTGATAAAAAAAGTTCAACGCCTGTAAGCCCCATAAGTAGTGCAGCGCCCTCAATTGAAACAATTTCATCATTTCCATTTTGTAATTCTTTTTTGGTAAATGATTTCTTTTTCTCCCATGGGCCCAGAACTGAATCAGATGAAAAGATGGCCAACTCAAGACCACGCTCACCAGCACCGACCCCGGTCCTTGAATCACCGTGATTCCGATAACGACCACACAACCAGAAAGTGCCATCAGAATCACAAATTACATTACCGCCTCCAAACCAAAACCCTTCAGACCCAACTTGTGGCTCCACTAAAATATTTGCTGCTTCCTGATCTATCAGAGCACATGCAAGTCGTTGAAGTCGTTCTTTAATTTCTTTTTCCATTCGTATGGACCTTTTTAATTAAGGATTTAATTCTTCATGAACAGCAGTCATTATCTCATTCAATTCATTAACGGTTCGAAAATATGAAGAGCATTGCGTATTTGCTAATAATTTGATTAGCGGATCCCAAAAATGGACTCCGGAAACATCTATCCTATCAAATAAAATTATAGGTTTCCCCTGCATCAAGGGGTCATCAGATTCCTTTAACAGTAACAAAGCCAACAATTCCTGAACTGTCCCTGCACCACCCGGAAAAATAACAAATGCATCTGATCTCTCAATCATCACTTCCATGCGGGTATAAATGTCAGATCTAAGCCAAAAACTCGACAATCCATCAGGAAGACCTTCGAGCCTAATAATGTGCGGAACATTTGATCCTCCGGTCCAGCCCTTAGCATCCACTGCTCCACGAACCACTGCTCCCATCACGCCGGTCCTCCCCGCACCTGAAACACAACCATAACCAGATTCTGCCATTTGCTGACCGAGCTCATAACCATCATCAAGATAACTTTGGTCCTTAATACTAGCAGAACAAAACACACAAACATTTCCTAACTGTCCTTTTAAGGGAGGAGCTTCATAAGAATATATTTCATCTGTCTGATCTTCAGCAACTGAATGTCTTTCCGGATCGGGAACACCTAATTCACGGACCCTATTCAAACCCTCTATGACATTTTCCGGCTCATTCACCGCGAGGAGGAAATCCCTGAAATCCTGTGTAATAGTTCCCAATGATCTCAAATGATTCAAAACATTAAAAAAAGGATCCCATGAATCATCTCCGTTAAGGACTACTGTTCCTTTTTCTTCAAGTTTTTCATCCATCGTCTGGTATCCAACAAATATGGAAACGGCCTTAAAAAGTTCTTCCAGCGTCGCGCCTGGCGTAAACACAAAAGCATCAGAACGGATGATTTGATCCTGAATATTTGATAACGTTACAGGTTGATCTCCATTCGAGTTGCTTATGTCCCAACCCGAAGAGAAGAGAAGATACAGCAACTTGGCCCTCGGCTCGCGTGAAGGATCTTTTTCACCTGCTACACGACCTGAAAGAAGAACATTTGGCATAAAAATTAAATATAGTATCGGAACTCGATAAACTTAATAAATATATTGTTTTGTCAGATTAAAAGTTCCAAAGACTGGAAAATCATTTTTCGCTATACGGTTCATCTCCAGTGGTAAGGAATGCCTTAAAACCAACAGTTCAAATCCTTTTCACATCCAAAAATCGTATCAGTTATTGGCTTTTGCATGGAATCTGCTTAATTCCAATGCTAAGCGCTTAATTTCAATGCTAGACTCCAAAAAAGCCAAAGAAAAACTCGGTCTCGGTAATACTTATGGCTCTAATGATCCATCCACAAAATCACTCAAAGACTACATCAACTTAAAATTATCTGCCCGTGGATTTGATATCGTCGGAGATGAAAGAGATTACCCGTTTCTCGAAATGGGACGATCACTACTAGCAAATTTCCGAGAAAGGGTTCGATTACTCTCTGATTACTTATGTCCCGCTGACGAACGCATTAACAATTTCCTCCTTCAATATTTAAATGATTGCTCCGAGGATCTGAAAGATCTTGGTTCCCTCATACCAGAAGGATCCCTCACCCTCGAGAGACATGGAATTGCAAGATTATTAAGTATTCCCCCAGAAAAAGATTCCTTCGAATCGAATATCGTTTCCTCATACAGAGTCGCTCAAGGCGTTTGTCACAATCCCAGCAAGGATAGAAGAACAACGCAAGGTGTTTTCCATCTAGTAGAAGGTGGACTGCCTATTCCCGCAGACAAAAAATCCGTCCCCAAAAAAGCCTTCGCGAGACTACTGTCTGCTGCCCTTAATCCCCCTGATGAATTATTAACGATCCCTTACACATCAACTCAAAAGTCGCCGACTAAGGCATTCCTATCTTTACTTCTAAGGCCCTCAGTATTTCCAGACATTCCCGGAATTTCAAATGGAAGTTCAATGGAAATTCGATTCTTTGCGCCTGGAAACTTAGTCAGTAATTTAGACTTTGTTGAATCAATCTTTGGTAATGCAGGGGACCCGTTCCTTCCAGAAAATGATAGCTCTCTAGACTCTCATGGATGGAGTGGTCACACTGGTTGCGTCATTTTAGCGCCACACCTAATCCATCTCACCAAAAAGGAATTAGGCCTACCTCACATATCTGAAGCAACTGAGCGACAAAAAAAGGACCGCATGTGCTGGGAAGATGAATCAGAGCATTACAATGACGGCTCAGCATTTAAAATTACTTGTAGAGATAAAAATGGAGTCATAGTCACTCTGATAGCAGACAATTACTATGGTTATTGCAAAAAAGAGGTCAAATCACAGATCAGCTATGCTTGCAATCTGCTTGGAGGCTGCGAAGAAGAACACGCTGGAGGCGCTATAGCTTTTCCATCATTTGATCATGGAGAAGACTTCGCTTTGAACCCATTATTGGCCGGGGAAGAACACACTTATCAGAAAACATTAGATAACTTATCAGGAATTGCAGTAGAACAGCCCGAAGGATATGCCATCGACAGCTTCTATGATGACATTATCTATCTTCCTGAAAACGCACTAATAAATCAGGAAAATCAGGAAATTACTTGGCAAAATAAAGACGAGTCACAATCCACTATTAAACTCCACCAGAAAAAAACCTACGTTTACCCATCAGGATATAAGATCGAATTGGATCGACCCGCAGCTGGCCGACGGTGGCGTCTAGTCGGCACTCAAGCCGAAGGCACATTTTGTCACAAACCTTGCACCGTCTCGGGAGGAGGAAAATCTGAAATCTCAAAACCTTTGTCTGATGCAATGACTGCGGGGTCAATCGTAATTCCTGACTTCAACAAAACCATGGATGAAGTTCGTAAGATCCTAGAAAGAAACTACTGGGACCGTTATCCTAATCCAAGGAAAACAGAAAAAACAAGCCGATCAATACTCAGCACAAAACGTTCATTGGGTTCTGTATTAAAACTACTTACCCCTTCCGAGGAATTCACTAAGGAACACAATAATTTTATTGATTCAATTTCAAAACCAGCAATCAGCATGGCCCTCCTCATTAAGAGGCTATATAAGCCAGATTGGGGAGAATGGGATGAATGGAGTAAGCGTTTCACTGAAGACATCATTGATGGGAAGTCCGGTTACGAACTAAAATACAACGGTGAAAAAGTTATTACGAGATACCTAAGGGTCGGCTACGAATTGGACGGATCCTGGCGTATTTTCAGCCTCAGAAAAGATTTCCTTCCTGCTAAAAAGTTGCAACGTGAAGATGATATTTCGGTATCAGCTACCCTCAACACTCAATTTAAAAATGGGCTTCACCCTGAATTGAAAGAAGGATCTCATAAATTCATAGAAAATTGTGAATATCGTTTTTTCCAAAGGCCCGATGATGCAATTCACAGAGGGTATGATAAAGCGGCAGAAAAAGACTTTGCAAAAAAAGGGAACTTTTTCTCAAATTATGAGCCCATCGATCAGAAAGATCTTGATGAACTAATGCAAGACGCAATCCACTTCGAGAAATATTCGAGGCCTTTGAAATCCACATTAAAAAAAGCTCATAAAAAAAAGGAAAATGAATTTGTCGTTACAACTGCTCATCCAAGAATTGTAGACGGAAAACCGTCACAAAATCCTCGATACTTGCAGGACAGAGAAGATCTGCATAATGGTCGATCTGAGCATTTGGCAAAGGTCGGCATGCACCTTTATAGGGAAATTGCTTATGACAAACCACTGGCCACACCAGTCAATGCAATCCTTCCAGGGCGACGCCACAATCCACCAAATCCAGAATTAGGGATTCGCGCCTTAGCAGTATATAACCCGTTACATTATCAAGAACTACCTGAACTGTTCATGGATTATATTGCCAGCCTCACGGGTAAATCGCCATCAACGACAGGCGCTGGCTCTGAAGGAGCCTTAACGAAGGGGCCCTTTAATTCTCTCTCTCAAATAATCGATCTTAATAACGCATTAACTTCTGCCCTACTAATTCGGCAACCGCACTTCATTAGTGCCGCTGGTTATGTTGGACCTAAATTTCGTGTGGACCATGACATTAGTCTTATTGTTCCAGAAGTTTGGTCACGAATGCACATTGCCGAAAGAGATCCAAAAATAATGATCCGTGATGGGTTACTTGAGTCATGTGCAAATTTAGAAGGACTTAAGGATTCCTCCCGATTAGGGTACCGAATCACTGAAAAGTTTGTTCACCGATACTTTGGGCGTATCTTTGCTGATCCAGGGAGTATTTTTACAGAAGAAATGCTCCGGCCAGAGCTACAAGACAAAGCAGCATTCAGTGAAGGCTTGAATAATATCGTTGAAACTCAGAAACAAATAGCAAAATTATATTTTGAAGACAGTAGCATTGATGATGCTTGCCCCCCACTCAAGGCTCTCCTGCACATTATGGCATTTGGAGAATATGAAGGAAATGACATCAACAGCAATGAGTTACGTTCCCTCTTCGAGCCTGAGAATCTATTGAAAAGTGAATGGTATCAGCAAAGAATAAAAGCCAAATGCCAAGTCGATGAAGGGCTCTATGAAAAACAATTAAGATCACTAGAAAAATTTTCTGCAGATCCAATTTATGAGGATCAACAAGACCGCTTAAAAGTAACAGAGGCTATAAAGACAATCACCAAAAAATT
>JASLJT010000242.1:0-13895 GCA_030747955.1 Verrucomicrobiales bacterium
GACGGCCTAGCAATCATTAGACCGATTAAAATCATTGCCAAACAACGTAACAACAACAGGATCATTTCCTCTAATTTTACTCGCCTTCTATTGAGTCGCTGTGCTTCAAGAAGAAAATCCATTGCTGCCCAGTCAACCTTCTTAAAGCGGCGACGATTGAGAAGATGAATAATAATAGGAGCCGCTACCGCTGCGGAGCCGGCAAATAAAAAACCTGGATTTAATAAAAATTCTAACACGCCTTACCCTGCTCTCCCTTTCCTAGTATGACGTTTGCGGAATGCCAAATACCGAGATAAAACTGCATCAAGAGGTTCACCAGTGTCTAGTAAAGCATAATCAACACCAAGCTTATCACACATCTTCCCCACTTCCTTGCGGTAATCTCCAACTATCTCCAAATAACTCTTCCTTAAAGCTCTGGGGTCAGCATGAACTTCTTCTGGCCCTTCAAGACCAAGGAATCTGGTATGATCTTCGAAAGGAAATTCTAATTCATCTCGATCCATTACATGAAAAACAATGACCTCTTGTTTGCGAAGTCTAAATTGCTGCATTGCATCTCTGAGAACTTCAATATCAGCAAATAGATCAGAAATGATAACCACCATTCCTCTTGACCGTATCTGAGGGACCAGCTCCAAAAATGCTTCACCTACATCCGTCTTATTATCGGGCACGGTTTCGCCCAAAGTATGTACAATTTCTTTTAAATGGTTATGTCGCGCGCTCGGAGGAAGTACATCCTTAACTTTCGTATTAAATGTAATAAGCCCGACTGCATCACCTTGACTCTGAAGCAAATGACCTAGCGTAGCCCCTGCAGTGGCAGCATAATCAAACTTATTCCATCCCTCTCTACCATATCCCATGGATTTTGAAGCGTCTACAATGAGAGTCGTTTTCAAATTCGTCTCTTCTTCATACTCCTTTATGTAAAACTTGTCTGTTTTTGACCAAACCTTCCAATCAATATGCTTTATTTCATCGCCTGGCGAATATTCTCGATGACCTGCAAATTCAACTGCAAACCCATTATATGGACTCTTGTGTTGGCCCGTTATGAAGCCTTCAACAACTAACCTTGCACGAACGTCCAGTCTCTTGATCCTTTCCAGAACTTTAGGATCTAAGTAATTTGGAGCATCCGTAGTAGCCATATATATTACGCCTCTATCTACTCACGTAGATTTTTGACTTATGCTGCATTAAAAGCACCTGACAGCGTTGGAGGTATCTTATCACCTTCGTCTCTTTCAGAGATCTCAGACAAAAGACTATCAACGACATCATCAGTCGTGACACCACTGGATTCAGCATTAAATGTAGTAATTATTCTATGACGTAAAACAGGGTGAGCTATTGATTTAACATCAGCGACAGTAGCACTGCTACGACCATCCATCACTGCCTTAGCTTTAGCTCCCAAAAGAAGAAACTGAACTGCTCTCGGCCCTGCCCCCCAACTCAAAAATTCACGCATCGAGTCTGGAACTCCTTCTTCTTCATCGATCCTAGTAGCCCTCACAAGCCTCAAGGCATAATGAATAACGTGTGGAGGAATAGGAACTCTACGCACAAGATCTTGTATGCTTTTAATTTCATCTCCTGATAAGATCCCATTAACTACCGAGCTTTCAACTCTCGTCGTAGTATCAGCAACTCTATACTCCTCTTCATAGTTAGGATATTCGACGAACACTTTGAACATGAACCTGTCCTGTTGAGCCTCTGGAAGTGTGTAGGTTCCCTCCTGCTCTATAGGATTTTGAGTGGCCAGAACAAAAAATGGGTCTGGAAGCTCATGCCTAACCATTCCAACCGTAACTTGCCTCTCCTGCATCGCCTCCAGCATCGCTGCCTGAGTTTTGGGCGGAGTCCTGTTTATTTCATCAGCCAGAACAACATTAGCAAACACCGGCCCATTGAGAAATTTAAACTCACGAGCTCCTGTCATTTTATCTTCTTGAATAACTTCTGTGCCAGTAATATCTGATGGCATCAAGTCTGGAGTAAACTGAATCCTGTTAAAATCCATTCTTAATGATTTGGCAAGAGTACTCACCATTAAGGTCTTCGCTAGACCAGGGACTCCTTCAAGCAAGCAATGACCTTTGGAAAAGATCGCAATGAGCAACTGATCAATGACCTTTTCCTGGCCAACTATAACTTTTGCAAGCTCATTACGTATCTTTAAAGTCGATTCTTGAAAAATTTTAAGCGACTCCAAATCTTCTTGTGAAAAATCGCTCTCTTCTTTTGTTAATTGTTCGGACATAGATGCTAAATATAAATCTTCGTATTGCCTTCTATGATACGCAAAAGATTACCCCCCGCCAACTCAATACGGAGTGTAATTATTCCTTCTTAAGGTAATAATATGAGACATGAGAAAAATTTCACCTTGCCTCATATTAAATTATTCGGAATCCCCTTTTTCCTCAGGAGTTTCAGCGCCTTTAGAAGCCTCTTCTGACTCAGGTTCAACCGCTTCAACTCCAGGTATTGATGCGCCTGGAATACCAGGAATTGATATGCCCTCAGGAAGCCCCCCTTTACCAGCACCCTCATCTGGATTTTCTGCAGCATCCGGCTCTTTGTCTTTCTCTTTGACTAAATCCTCACGCTTATTGAAAAACTTCTCAGCACTCCAGCTATCAATCTCATAAACAACGCCAGCAAATGCCTTCTCTTTTTCAAGCTTCTCTTCTAATTTTTTCTGTAGATCTTCAAATTCTTTCTTCTGTTTTTCTTTATCAGCAGCATCGCGCTCCTTCTTTAATTCTTCAACTTTCTTACGGTCCTCATCACTAGCATCATCAGATAATTTTTCATCCTCCTGAGGCTCTCTATCCTTAAGGACAATCTCAGGAAATTCTGCACTGACACTGTAAGTTAAATAATACTTAGCGGCTGATATCGTCGCCTCCTTCTCTCCGCTATCCACATTATCTCCCTCACCTTTGCCCAACTTAAGATCATATTTAAATCCGTCAAAAGTTGTAACAGTTACCTGAAGAGGTTTTTTTAGCCCTGTCTTTTCAGGAATCGCTTCTTCTCCGGTAGATACATCTTTAAAATTAAATGAAGCAAACGGAGAAGTGATTGTTGATGTATTGGAAGTATTCAATTCCTCATTCTCTGCAATGCCAGCCAGAACAGCATCATCTCCTTCCTTTTCTCGGACGAATTCAAACTTAGTACCGTCAGGATGTTCGACTGTGATGTTTTTCGACTTATCGATACCAAAAGGGTTTTTCTCCAGCCATCCAGAAGGTGATGATTCAATGTCATAAAGGGAGTCTGAAACGATAAATACTTGTTTCTTATTCGAACTGACTCTCACATACTTGCCATTTCCACCACCTTGTTGCCCCGAGTCAATAGTTGCCCCGCCGTATCTCTTACCTATAACGATTTCTCCAGCAGAATCCCCTCCTTTCTTTATAAGTTGAATTTTAATTCCTGAACCTTCACCGCTTTCAGGTTCTTTAAGATCAAAGCGCCCATAATTTTTTTCGCCAACCCTCATTTGCTCAGCAATCTCCAGTCCATCCAGTTTCTTTAAGGTCCGACTAATTTTAGTAAAGTCAGCATTGTAATCGGCACGATTAACAACTACCCACTTCCCTTCTTTTCTTCCCAACTGAACAGAATTTTCAGAGTCCGTAATTGTTATACCTGTTACGTCGTTAATATTTGCAATTGAAAGAACCTTATCCCCAGCACCTGGCCCCTCTTTACTCTGGCTATCAGATTTATCCTTGTTTGAGATAAAATAGATTGCAATTAGAACTACAAACAATCCTCCAAGAATGGCCACATGCTTTGGTTTCATATCTATTATATGACTTAATATTTTGAATTTTAAATTATCGCGCCGAAATTTTTACGCGGCGAATTATCAGATGAGCAATCCCTATTAAAATAATAAAAATTGGAACTCCTGCGATGTTCAGATTCTTAATTTTATTTTCTATTTTACGAATGTCCTTACGCAGATCTCTACTCAGCTCTCTTTTCTTCTTAGAGGCTGTAACCTCCTCTAACCTTAGTTGTTTTATTTTATCAGCGACCTCCGGGCTAAGCACGACCATCTGATCATTGTCCTGCTCCTGCATGAGTTTTGATATTTCGCTAGCAACCTCTTGTTCAGTCTTCGTCACCTTTGCTATTTCTTCATTTAATTTTTCTGAGGCTTCCTCAGCCAATTCCTTGAATTTACTAAATGGTCGGCGACCGCTGCCGCGAGTTCTGATAGACATTAAACTCCCTCCACCAGAAGCCTGCTCAACTGCATTCTCAAGAAGCGGGATATTATTATTACGGTATGTAGTTCGACCAAACAAATCCCTGCCCACGGCTAATGCATCAAAAAGCATATCAGAATCAGCTGCCAAGAAAACAGAACCCTTACCTACTTCCTTTGATTCCTTTAAGGAATCCTCTTCTTTCTCCTCTTCTTCTTCTTCTTCTTCTTCTTCTTCTTCTTCCAAACTCGGCTTACCATCAGGAAATGCAGTTGTAAACTTCCCACTCAATCTCAATGCCAAAGGATACTCTTTGCCTGAAGCTTTAAAGTTCTGAGTGACTTGATCCGGATTAAACTGAACGCTCTGAGGAACAACTAATTGCGACTTTGCACTTGATTTAATTAAAGTTTCAACTTTAACCCCTTCCTTCTCACTTACATAAAAGACACCTGAGAAATACATCAAAAGATCCCTTATCGAAGTCGTTAATGTGTCATCTTTATTGATAGCCTCTCGTGTAATTGTAAGAACTGCTGGATTGTTTGAGGTTTGGGTTTGTGCCGTTTCATATTTTCTATCAGCCAATACCTGATTCGCCTCAAAGTTGACTCCCCATGCATTAAGTAGTTTCTCTATATTTGAGGATGTTGGTATACCAGGCGCCTGCGGAGCACCGCCAAACTGCTGCCTCTGTGGTTGCGACTGGGCAGCCACAGCACTAAAAGAATCGAGAAACGCAACAATATTGCCACCTCTTAACAAAAATTGATCAAGCGCAAATTGAGCATTCTCTGAAATTCCGGCTGGATGAACAAGGAGAACTACATCGACGTCTCCAGGAACCTCTTCAATATCCAAACCCAAATCTACTAAGTTACTTCCAAAGTCAGTCGGATCCGGATCGTAATCTCTCTTAAGTTGAGTATAAAATTGCCACGGCCTATTCTGTTGGCCTTGGCCTGGCTGGGCAAATGGAGTTGCTGGTCCACCTTGAACTGGAAGCGCTGACATTAATCCCACTTTAGGAGCCCCTTCACGCGTCACTTCCACTATCGCTCTTGAAATATCATATTCCAACATTTGCTCTCTGTTTGGATCAATGAATGGAATCGAAGATTTCCTATCTAAACAAGTAATGGTAAGGCCAAGATATGCCGGCTCATTTAAACGACCTGGAATGCCCTGCAGATTATTTAGCTTGGCCCTATCCTCCTCCTCTGAATCAGGAGAAGGATCGACTCGTTCTATTTCGATAAAGCCACCGCTAGATCCTCTTTCATATTCTTTCAATAAAGAATCAACCCTCTTAGCAAAAGGTATGAGCTCAGGTCGCATATTGTCTTTATCCTTAGAAACAAAAAATGACATAGTCACAGGAGTATCTAATTCTTCGATTACATCTTTTGTTCCTTGTGAGAGGGTATGAATTTTATCCTCAGTCAAATCAATCTTGAAAGGGACGTTAGTCGACACTATCAAATTAAGTGCTAAAACAATTCCGAAAACAAGAGCCACTCCGATCGCTGAAAACAGCCAGACCTGAGCGCTCTTATTCTTACTAATTTCTTTTGTAGATGACATACTAAACTCAATAAGTGGTTAGGAGCGTTTTGATTTAATTACAACGCTAGTCAGGAATAGGCAAAAACCTATCATTGACAAATAAAAGACAACGTTAGAAAACGAAATAACACCTCGTTTCATTTCAGTGTAATGGGCCCAAGTCCCTAGGGATCCCAAAACATCAGCGACTGCTCCCCCCCAATTATCTGCCGCATACTCCAACACTGGCGGAATAGCTATCAGCAATTGACCAAAACAAAGCGAAAGCGCAATTATTAAGCAAGCCACTGAGCTTCTTGTCAGAGCACTGACCGCACAAGTTATCGCCAATGCTCCACCTCCATAAAAAATACACGCTAAATATCCACCCCAAATAGTACCATTATCAGGATCCCCGAGATAAGCGACAGTGATAACTACCGGAAAAGTAAAGAGTATTGCAATGGTAATGACTGATAGAGCAGCTAAGTACTTCCCCACAATCGCATGCCAAACAGCTAAGGGCATTGTTAGAAGAAGTTCAATAGTCCCAGTCCTTTGTTCTTCGGACCAAAGGCGCATACCCACAGCTGGCGCTAGAAACATAAGTAACCACATGGGCCAGCGGAAAAACGAAAATTCAAGCGAGGCATCCTGCGCATTAGGAGCAAAAAAGTCATCCAACAAAAAAGTTAACGACATTGACAAAAGAACAAAAATCACAATGAAGACATATGCTAGCATTGAATTGAACTGCGCTTTCAATTCCCTATTATAAACGATCCAAATATTTTTAAGAGCACTCATAAATTATGAACTTAGTTGTTTTTTCTTGATGCCGGTTAATTAGCTTTGAATTACTCCCTCTGGCTCCTCTTCCTTGACCTTACTTTCTGAAATTTGGGTATCAGTTTTAGTTATTTCACGAAATACATCATCAAGCCTACCTTCATCAACTCTAAGTTCCTCTAATAATAACCCCTTTTCCTTACAAAGGTTAAATATACTTTCAGCATTTGTATTCACTTTCTTAGACGGAATAACTTGCCCTGAAAATGAACTTTCGGTCGAAGCAAATTCACGAACAGTTTCCACTCCGCTAATTGAAGAAAGTTCAGATCTAATGCCTGAACCTGCCATGCCACTAATCTTAATTGTATGAGCCCCGGCCCCTGCCGCTTTCGCTTTTAACTCATCAGGCGTCCCATCAGCAACTACTCTACCTTGATCAATAATTATCGCCCTTGTACAAGCCGCTTCAACCTCTTCAAGAATATGAGTTGAAAAAATAATCGCCTTATCTTCACCCATACGCTTAATCAAATTTCTAACTTCTTGTTTCTGGTTAGGATCAAGTCCGTCCGTCGGCTCATCTAACACAAGAATCTCAGGGTCATGAAGTATTGATTGTGCAAGGCATGTGCGATGCCTGTATCCCTTTGATAAAGTATCAATACTTTGCTGTTTGACCGGACCAAGAAAACAAGTATCAATCGCAGCTTCGACGTCCGACTTACCTTTTCCTCTCAATTCAGCAATGAAACCAAGGAACGAAGAGACCGTCATATCAGTATATAACGGCGCAGATTCCGGCAAATAACCAATCTTTTGTTTGGCCGCTATTGAGTCCTCCGACACATTAATACCGTCAATAATAACTTCACCTGAAGTAGGAGGCAGATAGCCGGTCACCATCCGCATAGTAGTTGATTTACCAGCGCCATTCGGCCCAAGAAAACCCAGCACTTCTCCTTTCTTTACTTCAAAAGAAATATCATCCACCGCCAATTTCTGCCCAAAGCTTTTTGAGAGATTTTTTACTGATATCATACTTATTTTAACTATTAAATTGGAGGGCTTGCATAATTATCCGAAAAGTTAACGGATAATATAACGTATCAAGGGGGATGATTTGTTTACTCAATTGTCGTTTTATTTCAAGTTATAATCTGCTAAAACGCCTACTATAACTAAAATGAAATTTATATCCTGGAACGTCAATGGCATCCGCGCCTCTATAAAAAAGGGTTTTTGCGACTTTTTTAATGATATAGATGCTGATTTCTTTTGTATTCAAGAGACGAAAGCCAGACCTGAGCAAGTTGATTTAAATTGGAATAAGAAACACCATTCATACTGGAACTCGGCGGAAAAAGCGGGTTATTCAGGAACAGCAATTTTCAGTAAAATAGAACCACGAGATGTCTTTTATGGTATCGGAATCAAACAACATGATACAGAGGGAAGAGTAATCACACTAAGCTTTGATGACTTTTACCTAGTAAATGTTTATACACCAAATTCTCAAAATGAATTACGGCGATTAAAATATCGGCAGTCCTGGGATCAGGCATTTCTTAAATATTTGAAGAGCCTAGCAGAAAAAAATCCGGTAATACTTTGTGGAGATCTAAACGTGGCTCACTCTGAAATCGATCTAGCTCGCCCCAATGCAAACACCAAAAGCCCAGGATTCACAAATGAGGAGCGTGAAGGATTCAATCAATTAATAGAAGCCAACTTCATCGACACTTTCCGTGAATTCGAAAAAGGCGCAGGCCATTACTCTTGGTGGAGCTATCGAGCAAAAGCAAGAGAACGGAATGTAGGATGGCGCATTGACTATTGGTGCATATCATCACCACTAATTAGCCGATTAAAATCATCAACCATACTCAGCCAGATAATGGGATCTGATCATTGCCCCGTCATGATGGAGCTTACATAATCAACTTGTCGGCCAAAGCTACAATTTGAAACTTTAATGAAAAATTTTCTTTGCCTCCTTAACATCATTGCTAATTTGATCTTTCAAATCATCTACGCTATTAAATTTCTTTTCTTCACGGATATAATTCACAAAAGAAACCTCAAGATTTTCTCCATAAATCATACGGTCAAAATTAAATAAATAGACTTCAAGTTTCGGGTCAGAATTATTAGAACCCATGACAGTTGGTCTTGTTCCTAAGTTAGCAACTCCTTGAAAACTCTCACCTTCAAGGTTAGCTAATACTGCATAGACTCCATTCGGAATAGCTACAGGTTCAAAAATATCAATGTTTGCTGTAGGAAAACTCATCCGCCGACCAATCCCATCCCCTTTTATTACCTGCCCTGAAATGGAAAATTCTCTACCAAGCAAACTATTTGCATCCTTTAGATCCCCGCGCTTTAAGGATTCCCTGACACGTGTACTACTAATCACATCTCCACTTTCATCACACACACGATCAATCCCATTCACTTTGAATCCCAAGTTCTTTCCTAATTCAGTTAATAGATCAACATCACCTTTACGCTCATATCCAAATCTAAACTCATTGCCAACAGAAATAGATTTAAGTCTGCATGAATCAACTATCTCACTCACAAATTCTTCTGCTCTCTGATTTGCCCTGCTCTCATCAAAATTAATAACCAACAAATAATCGGCACCTAGGTTCTCAATGAGATTTTGCTTGTGTTCCGAAGGCGTAATTATTGGCGGAGATTGGCTAGGAGACAAAACGCTTAAAGGGTGAGGGTCAAACGTAAGGACAACCGCCGGATTTTCATCGGAGCAAATAATATTTCTTATCACTGCCTGATGTCCAACATGAACCCCATCGAAAAAACCAATCGCTAAATTAACAGGATTTTCAATTTCATTGAGTTCTGAAAAAGCATTTAACCTGAGCATGTTAACATCAAAAATTTAAACCCCGCGCAACCTTGACACGTCAGCCAGACTCAGAGCTCTTTCAGCCACGCTCTCCCGCGTACCATTCTTGAGCTCATCAAATGTAATGGCCCCATCAGCTAAAAATTTTCCAGACTTCGTCCTCCGTAATGAGCTCAAGTGCGCGCCACAGCCTAGCTTCGCCCCTATTTCATGGGCATAGGTTCGAACATAAAACCCCTTACTACACACTACTCTAAAACCAAATTCAGGTAATTTAATATCACACAATTCATAATCATAAACATGAACAAGTCTTGGGTCCCTTTTAACCTCCTTCCCCTCTCTAGCTAATTTATACAGAGGAACCCCATCCTTTTTGATCGCGCTAACCATTGGTGGAGTTTGGTAAAAGTCACCAGTGAACTCACTTAAAACTGAATCAATTTCATCCTCCGTAAATTTTTGCACTTCAGCCTTCTCCTTCCTTGTCCTGAGTCGACGTTACCTCGCCTAGCTTTACGGTCCCCACATATTCTTTGTCCTCTGCCATCAATAGGTCCTGTATTTTAGTGCCACGCCCAAGCGTAAGAATAAGAAGGCCCGTTGCCATTGGGTCAAGAGTACCACAATGGCCTATCTTCTTTTGTTTGAGTGTGCGGCGCGCCACAGACACAACATCATGTGATGTCATGTCTGGATCTTTATCGACTAAAAGAACTCCGTCTACGTTGTCCATTGATCAAGTTATTGTATTACAAATTTCGTCCAAAACTCTCTTCTCAACTTCATGCAACTTACCATTCACTCTGGCACCTGACGCAAGAGGATGGCCACCGCCACCAAAATGAGAGCAAATCTTACTAACGTTGGCTAAGTTAACATCTTTAGAGCGCATACTGACCCGCACACTGCAATCTTTGAGTTCTTCAAAAAAAACAGCAACCCGAACACTATCAATTCCTCTAATCAAATCTGACAAATTTTCACTATCTTCGGGCTTTATTGAGAGCTCTTCTTTAGTCTTCAAATCAAGACACCAAGAAGCGACTTGATCATCAACCGTCATTCTTAAATTTCCAAGAAGCTTCTTAAGCAGTTCAATCCTTCTATATGGATAACGCTCATAAACAGCCGATGATAAAACTCCGCAATCAGCTCCCATTCGCAATAAATCGGCAGCCACTTCATAGGTTCGAGCAGTTGTGGCAGGATATCTAAAGGACCCAGTATCGGTGGAAATTCCTACAAATAAGCTATCGCGAGAAGCAGCAGGGAAAGGAAAACCTTCATTTGAAATCAATTCATATATTATTTGCGCTGTTGCCGGTGATTCTGGATCTACGTAAATAAAGTCTCCATACCCCTCATTAGTTATATGATGATCTAAATTAATAACTGGCTTCACAAGTTTTACAGCTTCAATACATCCCCTTCCAAGTCTTTCATGATTTGCTGTATCAAGAGCAATACACAAATCGGCATCTATATGATTCCGCGGAGGCAATGAAATTTTATCGGACCCTCCCAAAAAGTTTAAATTCGAAGGGCACCCATCCTCATTAATCAAATTTACCTCCTTCCCTAACTCCTCAAGACTTGCACCAAGAGCAATCTGAGAACCAATAGCATCTCCATCCGGCCTCACATGAGAAATAATAACGATTTTTTTTGCATCACGAATCATCGCCCCTATCTCTGCAAGTGAAGAATTATTATGATCAAACATTGGGAGAAATATTCCTAATCAATCGTCAGAATTGGCATTTAAAGATTCATCAGACTCCTCGTAATTTATTGGATCCAAGCTGTCTATTATATTTAAGGTTCTCACACCTCTTTCTATAGATTCATCCGATTTGAAATGCAGCTTTGGGGTGAACTTCATAACCACCCTTTTTGATATTTTCTTCTGAATCATACCACGCTCCTTATTTAAGGTATTAACAACTTTGACCTTTTCTTGATCAGATCCAATTACCCCAATGAATACATGCCCATTACGTAAGTCTGGAGTTACATCAACATCATTCACTGTAACTAAAGCGTTAAAGCCATAATCCTGAGAGATTATAGATCCAATTTCCCGCTTTAACAATTCACGAACGCGTAATATACGCTGACTCATAACCTTATTTCTGAAAACTAGCTGTTATAAACTATAAGAGATTTCGTGTTAATTATACAATTACCCAGAACTCACACTTCAGAGTGTCTGTTCGACTTTCTCTAATTCGTAACATTCAATTATGTCACCCACTTCATACTCTAGATAATTCCCAAGACGAATCCCACACTCAAGACCAGTCTTAACTATATCTGCATCATCTTGAAATCTTCTTAATGTCTGAAAACCTCCATCATATACTGATTGTCCCTGCCTAATGACACGGGCACGGGCCTTACGGCTAATCTGGCCTTCATTAACAATGCAACCTCCGACTCTTCCACGTTTGATCTTGAATATTTCTTTCACTTCAGCCCTGCCAAGTAACTTTTCACGGGTCTGTGTATCCAACATACCAAGCATCGCTTCCTTAATCTGATCAATGAGCTCATATATGATACTATACAAACGTATTTCGACCCCCTCTTGCTTGCCCAGCCTCAAAGCCTTATTTTCAACCTTAACACCAAATCCAATAATAATTCCATCAGAAGCACTACACAACAACACATCAGATTCTGATATCGGACCTGCTGCTTTGTGCAAAATTTCAATATCAATTTTTTCACTTTTGATATCCATGAGTGAACCCTCAATCGCTTGAATTGATCCTTGTACATCTCCCTTCAAAACAATTTTTAATGTTTTCTTTGTGGACCCGACATCCGCCCAGATATCCTGCAACCGAGCCTTGTGCGGCTTCATAAGCTTTTCTTGCCTCAACTCCTCCAGCCGCTCCTCACTTAATTTTTTCACAGCCCTTTCGCTATCCATTACAACCAGCTCATCGCCGACCTTAGGCACTCCACTAAAACCCAAAACTTCTACAGGCATTGACGGGCCCGCTTCTTTTAACTGATTTCCAAAATCATCAAGTATTAATTTCACCTTACCAAAATAAGGACCACAAATAAAGGAATCCCCAATTTTTAAGTTACCCGTTCTAACTATAACACTTGCTGTTGAGCCTTTACCCGCCTTGCTACTTGCTTCTATCACAATCCCCCTCGCGGCGCCTTCAGGATTTGCTCTAAGCTCCATCACCTCAGACTGCAACGCTATCATTCCAAGCAAATCATCAACCCCAAGACCTTCCGTAGCTGAAGTTTGAACGCATATTGTTTCACCGCCCCAGTCCTCAGGAGTAAGGTCATTCTCTTGAAGTTGAGAAATAACTTTATTCACATCTGCACCAGGAAGATCAATTTTATTGATAGCCACTATTATGGTAACACCCGCAGCACGTGCATGACTTATAGCTTCGTGAGTAGTTGGCATAATGCCATCATCCGCCGCCACAACAAGAACAACTATATCTGTAATATCTGCTCCTCTAGCACGCATTTCCGTAAACGCAGCATGACCAGGAGTATCAATGAATGTAATATTTGCCCCATCATGCTCAACGCTATAGGCATTAATGTGCTGAGTGATTCCTCCAGCTTCTCCGGCCGCAACACGGCTGGACCTAATTGCATCTAAGATAGAAGTCTTACCATGATCAACGTGCCCCATTACAGTCACGACTGGCGGCCTAAAAGGCAATTCATCCTCACCTTGAGCCTCCGGCTCTGGAGGAGGTGGCTCTTCAAAAACCTCTTCCACTTTATGAACGCCTCCGCCCTTCTCCCTTTTTTCTTTCTCAAATAAAAACCCATGATTATCGCAAATTGTAGCTGCCACTTCTGGCTCAATCGAACTATCTAAACTAGCAAACACATCCAACGCCATTAAATCCTTAATAATATTAAATGGCTTAATCCCCATCTTATCTGCTAGATCCTTGAGGATAATAGGAGGTTTAATGTGAATCACTTTTGCATCATCAATATCATCATCTTCCCCATCACCTTTAGGCGCATCTTCTTGCACCTCACCATCAATCAATTTTGATATTGGAGGTAAAATTCCCCCGACTTTTGATGGCTGAGCCTCCAGCTCTTTCTTTCTACCTTTTCTCGCTTCTCGTTTTTCCTGCTCTTCGAAAAGAGACAACGCTTCCTTACCATTGTCGTCTGAAACGCTCAGAGACTTATCTACAGATTTTGCATCATCGGATTGCTCCTTATCATCTTTTTGATCGGATTCTTCCGGTATGGAATTTGATGGCATTAATTTGTTTTTTAACTTTCATGGGTGCTGACTCCGTAACTTTAAACAGATTCCGGTTCACCCTCTGATTCTTTTTCGACCTCGGATCCTACTGACTCCTCAGCGCCCTTTGACTGGTCTTTGTCTTCGTTTTCAGCAGCAACATCATCATTACTTTTTA
>JASLJT010000243.1:0-4442 GCA_030747955.1 Verrucomicrobiales bacterium
ATCCCTGCCTCGCATCATGATATAACCTTTTGGAAATCTTTGGTGTTCAGGCGAAAGAGGCACTACTCCGATCCCACCATGAATTGCGAACATTCGGCCCCAGTGACACCATCGTTGGGTCTTTTGAGAAATATTTTCCATGGTCTGGGTGCATACAAGATGGGAAGAATCATCAGCAAGAACAAAATCCCTAATTAATCGTATGCCAGCGTCTGAAGCTTCCTTGCTAATGAGTCTGGCCTTCCGGGGTCCAGTAATTTTAGCTTCCCATACCCCTGACCATAGCTCTGATCTTTTAGGGATCAGATATTCGGGACCTATATCAAATCGGCCGGCAGAGGATGGTTTTTTATTACCTTTCGGAGTCCATTCAGATTCATCAGGGCCAATGAATAATGATTCTTTACCATCCTGACTATAACTTAGTACTCGTCCGCCGACATGATGACCCAATATTGCAACAGTTCCTACCGAATTACGCAGTTCTATGCAGTCAGAGTAATTAAGGAATTTTATTTTGCGGGCCCCTGGTTCTGCTTGGGATCCTAGAATTTGAATTAAGAGACAACTTAAAATGAGAATGTATCGTGCTAGCATTATTTAAATGAATTCAAATTATATTAAGGGTTAACTAAGCAAAAGCCGCTCAGTTAAATAAGTTAAGCTGAGGAGCCTGAGATTCCGGAAGTTTTTTTGGAGCCTTTTTTTTGGCAGCTTTTTTGGCAGGTCTTTTTTTGCTTTTTTCTTCTTCGGGTCTGGCACTTGTTTCTTCCAGGTGAGCTAAAATACTTTTGGACCTTTCAATAATATCCGCGGGAAGACCCGCTAGCCTAGCTACCTGTATTCCATAACTACGATCGGCACTACCTTCGACAATTTTTCTCAGGAAAATGATTTTGTCATTATGTTCTCGGACAGCAACATTAGCGTTGCCGACACCTTTTCGGCTTTCAGATAGCGCGGTGAGTTCGTGATAATGAGTAGCAAATAGTGTTCTACAGCCAATTTTGTCATGTAGATGTTCAGCTACTGCCCATGCAATACTCAGACCATCAAACGTTGCAGTTCCACGTCCAATTTCATCAAGTATTACCAGTGAGCTTTCTGTAGCATTATTTAGAATGAGGGCCGTTTCATTCATTTCGACCATGAAAGTGGATTGACCTCGTGCCAGATCATCGCTTGCACCTACTCTGGTAAATATTCGATCAACTAGACCAATTTCGGCACTCTTTGCCGGAACGAAGCTTCCGATTTGGGCCATTAAGGTTAATAAAGCAACTTGTCGAATATAAGTCGATTTTCCTGCCATGTTGGGGCCGGTAAGAATGATCAGGCGAGTTCCATCTGCATTAAGTTCCGCGTCATTAGGGACAAATTTTTCATCGACTGTGCTTTGATCTAGGACTGGATGTCTTCCTTCTACGATCTTTAATTTTTTTCCATTGCTTATTATTGGGCGGCAATAGGCAAATAGGCGTGCTGTTTCGGACAGGCTTACCAACACATCAATTTCAGCAAGAGCGTCAGCCGTGTCCTGCAACTCATCAAGGCTCTCAAGAGTCTTGTCGCGCACTGTAATAAATTCATCATATTCAAGTTGCTTGGCTCTTTCGTCCGCTCCTAAAATTTTGTTTTCAACTTCTTTCAGTGCAGGAGTGATAAAACGTTCTGCATTTGCAGTAGTTTGTTTACGAGTGTAATCCTCGGGAACATTTGAAAGATTAGCTTTGGTTATTTCAATGAAGTACCCAAAAACATTATTGTATTTAACTTTGAGAGACTTGATGCCGGTCCTTTCCGCTTCTTCATTTTGAAGTTGAGCTATCCATTGTTTACCCTCAGTGGATGCTCCCCTTAGTTCATCGAGTTGTTCATTGTAACCGTCACGAAACATGCCACCATCTTTGAGGGTTGCCGGCGGTTCATCTGCGATTGCGCTTTCAAGTAATTCAATTAATTCTTTAAATTCTCGCATTCTGATTATGAGCTCGGAGGCAAGTGAACCGCCATCCAAAGCTGTTAAATGATCTTTTGCTTCGGGAATAGCGAGAATTGATTTTGCTAGTGCCTGCAGATCTCTTGCATTGCCTGATCCTCCACTCAATCTACCTACTGTTCGCTCAATGTCCCTGACTTCAGATAGGGAATCGCGAATTTTGGAAAGTTGAAAAGGGGAAGAAACGAGCGATTCAATCAGGTCATGCCTGGAAGTTATGGTATTCTCGTCGCGGAGTGGGTTCAGAATCCAGGCCCTTAATTTTCTAGCACCCATAGGTGTTTTGGTCCTGTCCAGCGACCCTAAGAGAGTGTGCTGACGGCCGATCCGATGTTCTACCAGATCAAGGTTGCGGGCGCTTGAAGCATCAATCAGAACATGAGCATTTGGTTGGTAAACCGATAAGTTCCTGATGTGGTTGACATTACGGCGCAGAGTCGTTGTTACATAATGATATACTCCACCAGCAGCTGAGATTCCAGGTACCATCCCTGCACAACCAAAACCATCCAAGGAATGGGTGCCAAAATGCTCAAGCAATCCTTCTTCAGCTTCATCTATCAAAAATGAATAACTTTCGTAGGGAATAGCATTTTCATCGATATGTCCGAATTGTTCATTCTGCTCGTCAGAATAAATAATTTCTGATGGGGAGAGCCTACTCAGTTCATCTTCGAGTTCTTCGATGACGGTAAATTCTGCTATTCTGAAATGTCCTGTCGTGAGGTCCAAGGCAGCGAGTCCGTAACGGCGATTGCTAAAGTAGATGCCCGCGAGAAAATTGTTGCGGTTTTGGTCCAAGAGGTTCAGGTCATTGACCGTTCCTGCACTAATGATTTGTGTAACTTCGCGTTTAACTATTTTACCAGGCTTGACCTCACCTACCTGTTCAGCAATAGCAACTCGCTTACCTGCTTTAACTAATTTTCCGATGTATGATTCTGCGGCATGGTGCGGAACTCCACACATAGACATACCGTTACGTTTAGTGAGCGCCACTCCTAGGAGTCCTGCGGCTTCCTTTGCATCATCCATAAACAATTCATAAAAGTCACCGAGTCGAAAAAACAATAGAGCATCATCAGGAAGACTTTTCCTGATCGAGGTATACTGTTTTAGCATTGGAGTCATATGACAGGAGGCCCAATAAAAAGGACCTTTTTATTGTAGGAACCGAGTCAGAAAATTGAAGCCAGAAAGTAAAAAAGCGGAGAGCGAGCTAAAATAGAGGCCTTTCCAATTTCTATTTGGCTTTTGATGTTTTGACCTCTGCTTTTCTCAGCACTGTGGATTTGCCATTCCCATCATTAAGACAGATATAGCCCGGGCGAACCGTTGAAAGGATCCGAGCGGGGTTCTTTTTGGTGCCCTTGGGTCCATCAATTATTTCAATCTTATCTTTGTCTTCGGTGTTGATCTGATCTTTTTCCTGAGGAGAAAATAATTCCACATTGTGACTGGAAAGAACGGCCAAGAGAGAATTATGGATTTCTTCTAATGAACTGATGAGATGCGGCTCCCCCTTTTTATTTGTAGATGAAATTATCTTTTCTAAGTGATCAATTTGTTCAATGACGGATACTCCGAAAAGATGAACGGTTCCCCATTCAGGCGTCACTGCCTTTGAGAGTGTTTTCTTTTTATCTTTGAGACTCTCAACCTCATCCTCTACAAGATCTTTATCTTTTTGCGACTGCTGAAGTTGACCCTGAACCTTTTTTAATTTGGTTTGCAATGAACCGAGCTCACCTGTCCGGGCATCCAGTTTTTCTATTTCACTACGCACTGTGTGATATTTTTGTGCCTTAACCTCATAGTCATTGGTTTCTTCTTTGAGACGGCTAGAGAGTTTTTCTAATTTTTCAATTTCAGTCTCTAGAGCAGAAGCTTTTTCTTGCCGCTCTTTTAGTTCGGAGCTGATTATTTCATGTTGGTTACGAACGTCATTCAAGCGCCGCGATTCTGTCGCAAGGTTGCGGATGTCATTTTGAAGTCTTTGAAACTCACGTTTGGTTTCTTCCAACGAAACTCGTTCTTTGCGTTCTTTGAGTTTTATTTCACTGTATTCTTCAAGTACCTGATCGAGTTTTGATTCCGCATTTTCAAATTCTGCATTGTGTTTTTCAATGCGCTCTTTTTCTTTATTTAGATCGATTACCTCTGAGGCAATTTCATCACGTTCGATTTTTCTCTCTCTGAGGTCTTTTACTTGCGAATCGAGTTGGTTTTCTTCCTCACGGTAATTTGCAACACTCTCTTTTGTCTTTATAAGAGTTGAATTTGTTTCTTCAAGTTTCTCGCTAAGATTAGTTAGGTTAGAATTATTTTCTTCAATGAGCTTTGTAGTGGATTGCAGCTGATCCTCTTTATCTTCCAGTTCACTAGTGATTTCCTTGAGAGTTGATTTTTTAGTTTCTAGGTCAGCCGTTTCTGCAGTCAGTTT
>JASLJT010000244.1:0-11772 GCA_030747955.1 Verrucomicrobiales bacterium
GAAACAAAAATAACAGGTGAGTCCCTATTCAATGATGGAGTAGGGGTCGTTGTTTTCATTAGCATACTTGGAATCATCAATGGCGACATGGACCCTAACGGATCAGAAATAGCCAAACTTTTCCTCTTCGAAGTGCTCGGAGGCCTCGGATTAGGTTTTGGTTTGGGTCTGATCGCTTTCTGGATGCTGAGAAATATTGATCAGTACCAAGTAGAAATTCTCATCACCTTAGCACTCGTGACTGGCGGCTACTCACTGGCTCAACATCTACACACTTCAGGACCCTTAGCAATGGTAGTCGCTGGCCTCATGATTGGAAATCAAGGCAGATTACTAGCAATGTCACCCAAGACAGAAGAGCATGTGGATTCGTTCTGGGAACTGATCGACGAAATCCTTAATGCCCTACTCTTTCTAATAATCGGACTGGAAATTCTGGCCCTTGAATTCAATTCCCTTTTCATTGTTTTTGGAATCATCGCTATACCTCTTATCCTAGCCACTAGAATGTTTGCGGTTTCATTGCCTGTCCTTTTACTTAAGAAACGAAGGACCTTTACTAAAGGAGTCATTCGCGCCCTCACTTGGGGAGGCCTTCGTGGAGGAATTTCCTTGGCTCTGGCCCTTTCGATACCAAAAGGTGACGAACGTGATTTGCTCCTGACCGCGACTTATGTTGTTGTTATATTTAGTATTGCAGTGCAAGGCATGACATTAAAATTTGTCTTACCAAAATCCGAAAACTCTTAGTAAGAAAGACCAAGAGACTATTCGACCCCGATCTCAAGCACAACATTCCCTTCCTCAATATAGACAGGATAGGCATTAATGTTTTCACATGCCGGAGGAGTCATCACATGACCTGTCCTTAAATCAAACTCTGCTCCATGCCATGAACAAGCGACGCAAAGCTCCCTCTTGTGAACGTATCCATTAGAAATAGGAACATTCACGTGGCTACAACGGTCTTCTAAAGCATAGAACTCACCATCCACCTTAAACAAAGCAATTTTCAGGCCGCTCACTGTAAAAGCCTTACCTTCACCCTCAGGCACTTCATCTGGTTTACAGATAATGTGACGCTCTAAAGCCATCGCAAATTTAATTGAGAACCTTATTCCATTCTTCGATTTTGGATGATTCCTGAGCAAATAATTCCTCAGTCGAATCATGCACATCAATGCCTACGATAGAATCTCCTTGTTCTATAGAATCAACAACTTCCTGACCCTCGGTAACATGCCCGAAAACAGTATGCTTACCATCTAAGTGTGGTTGCGGCCCATGAGTAATAAAAAATTGGCTACCATTAGTTCCGGGACCAGCATTAGCCATGGAAAGAATTCCTGGCTTATCATGCTTAAGAGAACTCAAACATTCATCATCAAACTGATAGCCCGGACCACCGGCACCGGTCCCAGTAGGATCACCTCCTTGAATCATGAAATTCGGTATCACTCGGTGAAAAGTAAGGCCATCATAATATCCGCGAGAAGCGAGATTTAAAAAGTTGGCGGCAGTCATTGGGGTGTCCGCCGCATAGATTGTAATGGACAAGTTACCCTTGTCCGTCTTCATGGTGATTTTAATATTTTCTGACATAGTATTTCCGGAAAGTGATTTTAGCTTCTATTCAAAAGTTGGCAAAGAAAAGGTGAATTAATCGATGAATTAAAAGCCCAGTTCATGCCTCAAATCCTTAGCCTTGATGCCAGAATCTCTCATTTCCTTTAAAGTCAGGCTGCCTTCGCGCTTGGAAAACCGTTCGCCATCTGAATTTGTAATGAGCTTATGATGACACCATTGAGGAACAGGAAGTCCTAAGAGACACTGTAACAATCGGTGAACATGAGTCGATTCCATTAAATCCTCCCCACGGGAAATTAACGTAATTCCCTGATCCGCGTCATCTAACGTCACCGCCAAATGATAACTCGTTGCTATGTCCTTCCTCGAAATAATAACGTCACCCAAAATTGAAGGTTCCACGTTAATGTTCCCTGCCAATTGGTCGAACCACTGCAATTGCCCAGTAATCGAATAGGCCTTAGAACAATCGAGCCTCCAAGAATGAGGATCTCCATTAGCCATTCGACCCTCTCTTTCTTCAGATCCAATCTCACGGCAACTTCTAGAATATTTTGGTGAATCTGATCCATGAGGAGCAAGACCCACATTAGATTGCTCTGCCTCAATTTTTTTACGACTGCAAAAGCACGGATACAGAACCTCCATTTCTCGCAGCTTGTTAATGGAATTCTTATATTCATCAAAACGAGAAGATTGGAGCAAAACCTCAGGGCTCCAACGAATCCCCAACCACTGAAGATCCTCATAGATACCTTCAATATGTTCATCCTTACAACGGTTCTTATCAATATCCTCAATTCTAAGCAAAAATTTACCCCCATCCCTAATGGCCAAAGATTCTGCAAACAATGCAGAATAGGCATGCCCCAAATGCAAACGACCCGTTGGACTAGGAGCAAATCTAGTTATGACCATTTTTTATGTTTAAGAACACTAGTTTCCGTATCATTGTGAGCTCATGGGAAAAATAAAACGTAGCCCATTCTTTGATAACTCGCTTCTACTATTCAGTATTGTAATTATATTCTGGATCATCACAACCATTGATCAGAATGTCCCTGAGTGGAACTTCACACTAAATTACGGCATTAAAGCAAGAGATCTGGATGGTATCTTGGGAATATTTATAGCACCTTTCCTGCACGTCAATTATCAACATCTGATAGGAAACACTCTACCCTTTTTAGCCCTCGGGGGCCTTGTATTATTGAGTGGCCGTGGCCGATTTATTTTTACCAGTATTTTATCTACAATCATTTCGGGATTAGGAATATGGATATTTGCTAAAGAAGGAACTGTTCACGTTGGTTCAAGCATCCTCATTTTTAGCTACCTTGGCTTCCTACTGATGCAAGCATGGTACACTAGAAGCATTAAGTGGTGCCTAGTGGCATTAGTTGCCAGCATTTTCTATGGAGCGCTTATACTGACTCTGCTCTACCAGAAAAATGGCATCTCATGGCACGGCCACTTCTTTGGTTTCATTACTGGAATCATCTCGGCCATTCTTGTCACACCGACTCCTGCAAAGAAAAAGCGAAAAGCAATTATCAAAGTCTGATCAGTCAACGCAAGGAACAACTAAGCAACTTTACCTTCGCCCTGACGCAATAGCGCTACCATTACTCCCTGGATGACAAGTTCCCTCACTGGAACCAAATCCGGATACATTTCATTTTCTGCCTGCAAATATGGTAAACCATCTTCGATAACATATCGCTTCAAAGTTGTTTCTCCGTCAATTAGTGCCGCGACCACATCTCCTCTCCTCGGCTCACGCAGCTCTAATATCACACAATCACCGGACACAATATGAGCATCAATCATTGAGTCTCCTCGAACCTTAAGCGCAAAAGTTTTGGCATTCCGTGGAACTCCCAGAGAAGTAACGTCAATGGACACGCAACCCTCTTGTTCTTGTTCCGTTTCCGAAGCCATTCCCGCAGCGATGTGTCCATAGATAGGGACATCTACAATCTCATCTCTTTCTAATTGTTCAGGAAACACTAGTGCCCTAGCCTTACCAGCTACCCTCTGAATGACTCCCTTCTTTTCAAGTGCACGCAAATGACTAACGGCCGCAGTTTGGCTAGCAAAACCAAAATAGGTTTGAATTTCCCGCGTCGATGGCATTAATCCATGCTCAGTGTGATATTGTCTTAGAAACTCAAGTAATTGCTGTTGTCTTTCAGTAAGCATAAGAACAGTGTTCTTAAGAACAGTATTTGAAATTACTACTTTCTGCAAGCATTTTTTTGTTTTAACTATTAATAATAAGGAAATTAAGATATTTAACTTTTATTTACTAATTTAATCCATCAGCTTCAATATATTCAACGCCATAGCGCTTCAACCATGATCCAAACTTAGGAGTTGGTAACAAGGAATGACTAAAAATTTAAACCAAAAAGACTTCATACTGGCAGTGTGCATTTACAGAAATTTGCCCCGATTAGCAATAATCTTAACGCTCTTCCTGGCTCCAATATCCAAAGCCCAATCAAATAAATCGCCAGGCAAATCAATCTTCGCTGCTAACCGTAGTGCCGCTAATGCGCTTAGAGTCATGCGCCCGAGCACTCCTGCTCCCAAGATCGTTGGTAAAGCTGCAATTGTAATTGATGCCAGAACAGGTAAATCTTTATACGCAAAACGGGCCGACGAAAAACGGCCAGTCGCTAGCACTCAAAAACTAATGACTGCACTTTTATCTTTGGAGAAAGGTCACATGAATGAAAGTGTCACTGTTTCAAAAAGTGATACGTGGGTCGAACCTTCAAAAATCTATATTCAATCTGGGCAAACATATAGAAAATCCGATCTCATAGCAGCGCTCTTGGTCCGTAGCGGAAATGATGTGGCCCGCTGCCTTGCCAGAAACCATTCCGGTTCACAGGAAGCATTTGCACTGGCAATGACCACTAAGGCTAGGAGATTAGGGATGAATAATTCAAATTTCAAAAATCCTCATGGGCTCACCGCGAAGGGGCAATACTCCACTGCCAGAGACATGGGAATCTTAGCTAGGGCCGCTTATTACCACCGCACCATAAGATCAATAACTCGGTTAAAAAGACTCCCTTTCCGATTTGCTAATGGCAAAAGGACCACATTCAATAATACCAATAAGCTTCTTCACCGATCTAAATATTGCAATGGACTCAAGACTGGTTACACGAACGCCAGTGGACGGTGCCTGATAAGCTCAGGAAAGAACGGCCAAAAAGAAATTATTGTGGTTATCCTTGGGAGCACTTCGAGCAGTATTTGGAATGATTCGGAGAAGCTCTTGCACTGGGGATTAGGGATAAAGTCTTAATTATTCAGTATATCTCAGAGGTTTCTATTCTGGCATAATACTAAACCCCTATAATTACAGGGATTTAATGCAATGTTTTGTATTGCTTAATCTTTCATAATATTTAAATATTTAGTATTATTAAAAAGGTAGCTTTCTGTCATGCAACTAACTAGTGATAGCGTAATCACTTTCCATTGCCCAAAGTGCAATGCGAAACTGAGAATCCCGACAAAACTCACTGGAATCGAAGGTCCCTGCCCGAGCTGCAAAACTAAAATTAAAGCTCCTCTTTCAGATCAGAATTCTTCACCAGATCAAGACGACTCTTCTTTGGACAATGATCGTCCAAACGAAATCATACGGAAAAAAGTTTCACCCCAAAAGAAACACACAACCGCATCAACAAACGAAAGCCTTGAGGATATTTTTAGTGAAAATAGAAGTACAGAAGTTGATCTGAATCCTATCCCGAAACCGTACCGACAAAATAACAAAAAAACAGCAAACAAGATTATATTTGCAGCATCCATTTCTATAATCATCCTCTCATCCATCTTTGCCTACAAGGTCTGGACAGGGAGTGAGCAAGAAATTAATCAAAAGGAAATTTCTTCGAACATCGCTGCCCCTATAGAACCCGAAATAATTTCAGACGTTACCTCTCCTCAGGATGCCAAAGCTGAAAATACGGGCACTGATCCCGTTAATACAGAAAGCGCCGTTACTCCTGTTATCCAACTTGATGCTGCTCACCTCACTCTAGAAAAGTTTCTCAAAGCATCTAACCTAAATGACAGGACTCGCCACATTCTAAATTCAGATAAACTATTGCCTCAAATAATTGAATATTATAAAGAGAATCCAATACCTATCGAAGAAGCAGAAATTCTATCAAACACATCCAACGCCGCCTTATCGAGTGGTGATTCGTATTTCAGAATCTTTCAGGTAACCACTAAACAACAAAAGGAACCTTTCCCGGTCTATTTAGAAAACACAGAATCAGGCTGGAAGGTCAGTTGGTCCTCCTTCATCCAATTTAATGAAAATGCGCTAGGCAAGTTTCTTAAGAATTACCAATCTGAAGAAAGGGCCTTCTACACAAAACTAGAAAGAGCACACTTCTTTGGCTCTGGAGTCCCTCAGATAGGCTCAAAAATTTGCTTTAAAATTCAACCTCCTATCCAAGGTGATGAAGAGTTTGTATTTGCTGCAAGAGATTCCAAGATAGCCAAATTTTCTGATAAAGAATTCGAATGGGGCGAAGAGTATTTCCCAATCGTAAGACTCAAATGGATTAAAACTGAAGACGGGCATCAATTCATTGAAATAACTGAAATTGAGCAAAAAACATGGAGGTCAGGTCAAAGCCAACCATCAACCGTAACCTCCACCTGATAAAATCTCAATTGATAAGGCCCGCGTCACGAAGCGCCCCATCACCTCCGCTGAGTATATAAACTTCAGCTATACCAACAGAATCACGAAGCCTATCAGCTACTTTTCTGCTGGCAGCGCAAGCCTCTGATCCGCAGTAAACAACAAACGGACGATCAGATAAATTCTGAATTTTAGACCATATCGGTTCTAGTAACGCGAAGAAGTCTTCCTGCTCATTTAGCAAAAATGCACCTTCGACGTGACCCTTCCGATAATCTTCTCCTTTCCGTGCATCGATCCAGACAACTCCCTTTCCTTTAGTCCATTCAAGAACTTCACTCAAGGTCACCTCATCGGGTCGCAACTGTCCAGCCACAAGATAAAGGGCCGGCCTCTTCGGATGCACATTATAAATCAAAAAGGCAGATCCGATAGAAAGGAGTACAATAATTCCCAACTGCTTAATAGTTGTCACTATCTTCTTTTTCTAGCAATACTAAAAAATGCAAGTTTACGTGAGTGTTTTTTCAGCTTTGCATCAGTCTCAATCTTAATCATTCCAAGCATCGGCTTCGATGTTTTCTGAGGTTTGATTTTAATCTCGTATTCTCTCCCCTCTTTCTTCGCTACAACAGAAACATCAAAACCTTCTCTAGTGCAGCTAACGTTTGTTATTTTTATAGGATCCACATAGGGAACTTTAAATGTAAAAGTCTTTGCAACAGGATCTTCTCCTACTTTCCATTTAATGAGTTCAGGCTCAATTGTAACTACATCAGGTATAGTCAGAATAGCCAGAAGGGAATCTCTGACCCTCTCCTTACCTTCGTCCTGACTAATGATAGTCATCGATTTACGTTGAATTCCTGTGAAGCTACCTATTGAAAAAATAGCCTCAAGATAACCATCTTCTCCAGGACCATAGGATTTTTTGTCAGTCTTAGCACTCAAACAAGAGCAGGTAAGATTGACATCTATGATAGATACTGATCCTTTACCTGCATTCTTAAATGGAAACACAAATGAGACCACCTCGTCAGATGGTTTTGCCGTAATCTCAATTTCTTTATTACTAAATTCAAGCCCAGCAAAAGCCATTATGGGCATAAAAAGCAATGACAGAATCAGAATACAATAGTGGCGCATATCAATATTAATTATAATTGATCTCCTTCTGGTTTACAAGATTCAGATCACTAGGTTCCTGTGCCTGGAAACCACACATAGAGCATGAGATAAACAAGGACACCCGTGACCGAAACATAGAGCCATATCGGATAGGTCCACCTTGCAAACCTTTTATGCTTTTCAAACTTCCTGCGAATGGCGGGAATCACTGTAAGAATGATCAGAGGCAAGGACAGCATCGCAAGTGGAATATGGGTGAATAGAATAATGAAATATATAATTTTAAGCCACCCTTCGTGAGTGAATTTGGTAGTTGGGTACGAATAGTGGTAAATCAGATAACAGGTCAGAAAAGCAGCAGAAACGATTAGCGCTGTAATCATACAAGCCGCGTGCGCTCTTTTGTTTCCACTTTTAATGAAAATAATACCACCCACTATGAAGCAGGTAGCGATGGCATTTAGTGTAGCATTAACGGATGGAAGGTCCTGAACGGTCATGGCGGAAAATATTAGGATCCTCTAGAAGACTTCATATCATTAATAGCCGAAAATAAATTTTTCCGCAAAGACTTATTACTCCTTTCATCGAACGGATCATACCATCCGCGAATCTTAAGATTATGATCAATGAGGGCAACCATTGGACGATGAGCAAATAAATCATCAGGCCCACTCCGTTGATCCTCATTCTTCTCCTGCGCCGAAAGAGAAAAAACCTCCATCATGTAGTTGTTCAGTTGATCTGGATCTCCAGTCAAAAACCACCAATCCTTGGACACTAAACCATGTTTCTCAGAAAACGCTTTCAAATGAGTAGGCTCATCATGGCTCGGGTCTAGTGTCACTGAAACGAGGTGCAACAGGTCCTCATCATTCACCTCATCACGCAATTCATTGAGCACCGCACAAACTCCAGCACATTGACCTGGGCACCGAGTAAAGACATGGCTAATCAACCAAACCTTACCCTTAAGTTCAAAGAAATTTCGAGAAACCCCATCAGCGTCCGTGGTACTTATGTCACGTGTAACAAAACGCTCTGAATTGTCATTTGAACGTAATTTTACTTGGTCCATCTGATTTATTCTGAGGGTCCACAAAAAAATAAACGCTCCTACCAACAATAGAGCGAGTAGAACAAAAGAATATATAATTTTCGTTTCTCTATTCACTTTTTCCTATCTGATTCTGTTCCATTTCATTTTCAATAATAAATTTTATGTCTGTCTCTGCAGTCTTGTCGTTCCGAACTTCTCCTTTGCGGATACCTTCCCAGTAAACTCCTCTAATAAAAGCCTTCTCATCATTGGGTCCTTTATGAACTAAAGAAACCCTTAATTCTCTAGCATAAAGGTCGGTAAGGGATTCACGAAACTTGTCCGGTTTCTTATGACCCGGATATCGGAAAAACTTATTCATAAAATTGCGGACCCGGTCCCGATCACCGCTCACAAAAACCCATTCTTCCGAAGTGAACCCATGCTTAGCGGCGAACTCTGCCAAGACCTCGGGACTGTCCAGCTTGGGGTCCATCGAAAAACCAATTAATCGAAACTTTTTCTCTTGTGGGAAATTTCCCCTCATCGCTTGAATTCGCCGACAAACTGCCAAAGCTTCAGCTTCATCTCCTGCGTAAAAGTAACCCACCAAGCACATGACATTGTCAGAATCAAACAGCTCGACTTGCTGACCCTTGTGCCCATCAGAACGAAAACGGTCCACTGGCCGAAGCATTGGAGGTTTACCATCTTTAAGCTGGCGGTGAACTGTTTTTAACCAGCTATAATATACCACAATCCCCGAAAGCATGATTATTACCAATGCCCAGACTGTCTTAGATCTATTATTCATTCTTTAATTATCTGGATATTAGCTATTACTTTGATCTGATCAATTAATACATATTCCATAGACTACAAGATTCTATTCTCTCGAGTTTTATTAATTCTACGAATTCCAGCCAAGAAATGACAAAACTAGAGCCACCGGTAAAAAAATAAGGGTGTACAGAAATAACTTCCTAGCATCCTGCCTCAACCTCGTCCTACTAAAATGAATCGCATATTTTAGCATCACTCCAGCGGCCAAAACCAACCCGACAACTGCCCAAGTCGCTACAAAACTAAAAAACAGAGGAGCCATTACCAGCAAGATTAATAAAACACTAAAGAAAAGTCCCAAGAAAGATGTCCTTGCGCCACTCTCATCCCCATTAGACCACATCATAAAGCCAGCATCCTCATACTCTTTACGATACATCCAGTTAATCGCTACAAAATGTGGCAACTGCCACAAAAACAAAAGCCCAAAAAGAAACCAAGGTTCCACCTCTAAAATTGCACCTCCAGCAGCTGTCCAACCTATTAATGGGGGCAAGGCTCCCGAAACGGCTCCTACTAATGTATTAAATCCACTCCTACGTTTCATCGGAGTGTAGATAAACATATAAACAAATAAAGTAGCCGCAGCAAAAGCAGAAGCTCGTGGATCTACTTTTACCCCGAGGTGAACGATTCCGCATGCAGCCAGTATCCAGCCAATAATAAAAGCGACGGCTGGTTGAATTTTTTTTGCTGGGAGTGGCCTATCTGCAGTTCTAGCCATTCTTGCGTCAATATCAATTTCCATTAGTTGATTAAAAACTGAAGCCGCAGCCGCAGCCAAAGCGCTACCTATCACTGTATGAGTAAGATCCCACCATCCGATGGCAACGCCTGCTGACTTCACTGCAAGTAAATAACCGAAAATAGTAGTAACAATAACAAGTGCGCTGAGCCGTGCTTTAGTGAGCAATAAAAAATCCTGCCTCGTAAAACTGAGGTCATCATCAATTGATGATTCTGTCATTTTGCTTACTTCCACGATTGTTTTTCCTATTAGAATAAGCTTTCAAATCACTTAGTCCAACTCTCCTCTCAACATTAAGGAATGAAAAAATCCCAAGCAACAATTACCTAAATTAACCGCACTTAATATGCAGTCAGATTCTTTATTTGGATTCTTCAGCCGAACCCTCTGCCGGTTCTTGGGCAGTTGAAGGGGTGCTCTCCTTGTACCAAGCATCGAAATCTTCCTGAGTTTTTACTTCCATGTATCCAACCATACCAGAATGACCAGCCCCGCACAGCTGTGCACAAACTGTTTCCCATCTGCCTGTCTTAATAGGCTTAAACCACATGTCAGCAACAGTCCCCGGAATTGCATCCTGAGCCATTCTCATTGGGTGCATTGATAAGCTATGAATCACGTCCTTTGATGTGACCGTGACTATGCATTCTCTATCCTTTGCAAGTACCAGTTCAGTATAGACAAAATCATCCTTGCCGTTAGGATCCTCTGGATCACGCCCTAGTGGATTATCGCCACTTATAAGCTCAGGCTTAGACATTCCAAATGTACCATCAGGTCCAGGATAATGCATAGTCCACTTGAACTGCTCTCCGACGGCTCGAACCCTGACAACATCACTCCCTGTTGGATACTCTGTACTACGCACTGCCCATAGAGGGAATGCAAAACCAAGTAAAAGGATCGCTTCAATAGCCACTACAGCAATCTCAATATGAGTTGACGCATGGCCCTTGACTCCGACATAACTGGCTTTCGGATTTTTCTTACGACGGAAACGAACAAGGCAATATACAAAAAACAGTGACCATCCTACCAAAAGAACTCCCATCAGCCAATGGACCATCTCAAGCATATGATCGACCATGCTCCCGTGCTCGGAAGCCAACTCCGGAAGACCAATGAGTTCGTTAATTAATCCTAAAATTTGCATGCTCATATTTCAAAATTTTAATTTTTATCTCCTCCCCACAGACTCACGCTCGCCCCGAGACAAGTGCCTCATGAATTTAAATATCCCGGCAAAAACACCCGCCAATAGAACCAGCATAAAAAGAATAGCCATTCCGGCTGCATTAGTCACAGATTCTCCCCGACCGCTCATGCAAGTCACACAAGCTAATATTGAGAAAATGATAGGATTCATGGTTCTAATAAGTATGACTAAGCAACGTCCAAATGTTTAATTTTATTACGATAAAACCAGACCCCATAAATCGATGTGATAGCACCAAGAATTATGCTACTGACACCACAAATATTCTTCATACCCTCCAAGCTGCCCTCTGCTATTTGAAAATCCGCCATAAAACAAAAGACACCGAACCCGACCAAACATAGTGTTGATAGGCTAATGAACAGGATATGAAATTTCTTTAATGACACTTTAAGTTTAGTTTGCTAGCGGGCAACGAGTGGATCAAAAAGGTGCAAAAGAGTAAGGAACAACAATCCCAGCGCAAAGAAGCACGTGTATACCAAGACCTTATAAATCATCGATTTCTCATGATTGAGATGCATAAA
>JASLJT010000245.1:0-2170 GCA_030747955.1 Verrucomicrobiales bacterium
AGTGGATCCTTGTGGAATTCCATGAGTTTTTACTTTTCCAGCTTTCGTAGGATTGATTCTCTTTGCTAACCTCTTCGCATATTTCTTGGAAACTAAACCTAGTGGAACCTTAGTGAAGGAGGGGTCACCGAGCCAGTGAGCCCGGTCAGCGAAAGCGAGCTTCATTGCTTCGGTAATTAAATGATAAAACTCGGGTGTGTTTGAATCTATATTCTTGATTTCGAAGTGTTCCAGAATATTTAAGATCTGAGCTACATGAGTTCCTCCTGAACTCGGGGGTGGCATTCCAACTACTGTAAATTCTCTGTATGTTGTTTGTACCGGATTTGGATAAGTTATCTGATATTTTTCAAAGTCACGGACCGTCATTATTCCTCCGTTTTTCTTCATCCATTCTTCTGTCTTTTTCGCAAAGGGTCCATTGTAAAACCAGTCGGTACCGTGCTGTGCTATTTCATTATAAGTTTCTGCCAAATCTTCCTGAATGAGAGTTGAGCCGGCTTTGATGGGTTCTTCATTATTATCTGAGAAGATTTTTGCCATGGCTGGGTAGTTTTGAATTTGCTTGAAGTTACCTTTAACTCTTTGGGCAAAAGAATCAGGGACCTTAAATCCATTGCGGGCAATGATGGAGGCGTTTCTTAAGTGTTTCTTGAAGCTTAGTTTTCCGTGTTTTTTGCATAGCTCTGAATAAGCCATCAGTGCGCCTGGGACAGCAATGGCCAGGGCGCCGGTTTGGCTGAGTTTGGTTTGAGCTCGACCATCTCGTATGAACATGTCTCTGTGGGCTTTTTCTGGTGCCGTTTCGCGGCCATTAATAGTAAAGAGCTTCCCGTCAGCTTTTCTTGCAACGATAAAGCAACCGCCGCCGATGCCGGAATTGTATCCATTTACAACGCCGAGAGTTAATGCTGCGGCAACTGATGCGTCAAAGGCGTTCCCTCCATCCTTCAATGCTTGAACTGCTGCGTCAGTTGCAATTGGGTCGACAGTTGCGATTGCTGCGCCTCGTGTCCTCACGTTGGCGGTGGCTGAGTCGGTAAAAAACAATAGTGCGGCGAATAGACATTGGAGCATTCGAAGTGTTTTCATTCGATTTATCTTCATCTAATTGGTAAGGGATTTTTTCTTTTATTTATTAAGAGTTATTTATAACTGAGGGCCATAAGAATTAAAATATTCCAAACTTACTAGAGGTTTAATGTTGGGATAATAGTTTACTTTTTACTGCTAAAGATACATCATTAGTAAGCTTTTGTAATTAACCCCACACTGTTGCGTTTTATCTTAACTCCTAGATCAAGATAGCGCCTCAAATAACTAATCTAAACTATGAAATCAATCTCATTAAAATTAGCTCTTCTTATTATTACTCTCGGTTCCTTGTCGTTTACGCTTAGGGCCCAGATCCCGGATCCTGTCGTTTATTTTGATTTTGAAGGGGACTCCGGAGATACCGTTGTAGATAAAGGAATTAATGGTAATGATGGAATAGTTACGAGGCCAGGCCAGACAACGCTAGGTGATGAAGGTGCCCCCGGTGGATCGACTCCTGCGACTGGAGCAAGTTTTTCTGATGGTTTAATCGAAGTGACCGCTATTGATGTTTCATCAATAGTTTCCCAAGATGGAAATTATACTCTTTCTGCATGGCTCAAGCCTACCGATTTGAATGGGGATAAGTTTTTCTTTGGTCAGACAAGTCAGGGTATTCATAACGGAATTCGCAACGGTGGCTTTTTGCATCAGGCGCACTGGGGAGCTGATACGAACGGTGCAACTAATCTCAATAATTATTTAAATAATGATGATGATGGTTGGATACATGCGGCTTGGACCTATGATGGGGCATCTGATACTGGGAAGATATACCTAGATGGAAATATTGACTGGGAAGGAAGTAAGAGGGCTCCTAATGGAAGTGGAAATCTTATCATTGGTGGACGTAATGGCGGTGGTAATGGTTACGTTGGATTGGCTGATGATATAGCAATGTGGGATGAGGTCTTAAGTGATGATGACATTCAGGCATTAGCTGGTGGGGCAAGCCCGAGTGGTGCGTCTCAAGAAGATGATGATGAGGATGGCTTGCCAGATTCCTATGAGGAGAGGCTCGTTGACAATTTAGAAGATCTTAACGGCAACGCAGGGGGTCCGGGTCCGGGTCCAG
>JASLJT010000246.1:0-3529 GCA_030747955.1 Verrucomicrobiales bacterium
TTTTTATTTTCAGAAAGGCTCAACAAAGTGGCACATGATCTACCGCTATCGGTTCTGGCAAAGGACCAGGCAAGTAACTCGGTAGATTCTTTACTATCTGTTTTTCCATAAAAAAGAGGAACGACCCCCTCATCTATTGCGAGAATATCTGAACCACTTTCTACTGACCATTCATTACTCTTATATCCTGAAGTCAAGGGATGCCTTGCTTTACCTTGGGTCCATTCAATTTTCTGGATTCCCTTTTTGTCAGGCCCTTCATCGATACCAAACAAACCACGCTTAGTTGCAATGCAAGATTTCCCTGTTCCTATCACAGGTTTTGCCGCGGCCACATGATCTTGAATTAATTCATTTACCTTCTCATCCTTAATATCATCAGCTAACAAAAGACAATCTGCATTACTTATATCATTCATTCCTTGTCCTGTATCTGACTCCACATAATCGACACGAAAATCAGCATCAAAGAAACGCCTAGCAAAACTATTCCATTCAAGGACCCTTTCGGATGAGGAAACAATAACTAGATGGGGCCGCTTATCATGCGTGAAACTGAAAGGCTGACCTCCAATTATTTGATTGCTTGTTATAGTAGAACAAACATTCTCTTCAATGTGTCTAATTACCAGATCAAGACCTGTGAAATGGCTAACATAAGGCCATTTTCCAGGATTATACATCACATCAGTTCCATCCCGCAAGAGAACCGTGTTCATTCCACATCTTACCATTTGGCGCAAACCAAATGGCCTACCAAGGACACACATGTTAGTATGCACACCGGCGAGAATGACATGCTTAATCTTATTATCCCTTAAAATATTCCAAACCACATCCCCTTCAGAAGCTACAAAGTCTTTTGCCAATATTTCAAGGGCCTGGTTCTGGCTAAGCCATGGAGTCCCCGGATTACGTCCTTCAGCTTCTAAACGCTCGGCCCATTGCTGATTCTCAAACTCGCCCTCGTCTTCTCCCCCATCTGACTGATCTATCGGATAAGAAGCTTTTTCCTCTCTAGGTATACGATGACACCATGAAGAAATTCCCTTTGGCAAGTCGGAAGCCACTGGGACTGCTAATGCTCGTTTCCTCGCGTCATGATCCTTATAGTTAGGCATGCAGTCACTCGGAGAATGAATGATCGTGACTCCAGATTTCCTGAGAGATTTTATAACCTCATTCAATCGAGGAGCAAACTCATTAACTCTGCGCACGGCAGTGATCGAATGGTGAGAGTCCCACATATCACAAATAACAATAGCCACTTCACTAGGCTTCCATTCGACCTTTTGCCAACTATGAACAGAACGGACACTATTTCTTAAAGTAAGATTCAAAGTTTCTGCGTTAAGGTTCGTAGTACTGATGCCGATCAAAAGAAAATTAATAAAACACGCCAAAAATGATAAGTTCACAAATCCTCTAATCATGAATTAAATTCTGAAGGATTCAGAACCCTTAATCAAGCGATGAACACTAAGAAATAACATCTTTGATGATTTTTCCGGAAACGTCCGTGAGCCTAAAGTCTCTTCCTGAATATCGATAAGTGAAACTCTCGTGATCAAAGCCTAGCAAACTCAAGATTGTAGCATGAAGATCATGAGCAGTGACTGGGTTCTCAACGGCCTCAAAGCCAAACTCATCCGTTGCCCCGTACACTGTGCCTCCTTTAATGCCCCCACCCGCTAACCCAATGCTAAAACCGTATGGATTCTGGTCTCTTCCAAACTTAGATTTACCGCTACCTGTAAGCTCTACCGTAGGAGTCCTGCCAAATTCCCCTCCAAAAATCACCAATGTATCATCCAGCATTCCTCTTTGCTTAAGGTCCTGTAGAAGTGCCGCTACTGGAGAATCTAACTGAGAGGCCAGCTTTGAATGGTTTTCTTTAATCTTATCATGATTATCCCAAGGCTGGCCGGCCCCATGCCATAATTGAACGTAACGGACTCCACGTTCAAGAAGACGACGAGCAATCAGTGTCTGCCTCCCATGTACGTGCCCCCCATACAGATCCCGTATGTATTTTGGCTCACGCTCTAAATCAAAAGCGTCAGTCGCATCCATTTGCATACGATAAGCTAATTCGAAACTTTGGATTCTTGCATTTAACAATTTATCTTCATCTCTTTCCTTGAGATGGTTCGAATTTAAATAATTAAGAAAATTCAGCTGCTTCCTTTGGGACTTAGGGTCTTGACCTAAGGGCCTTATATTTTCGATTAGCTTGTCGACTTTATTATGATTGCTATCAATGAAAGTCGCTTGAAAAATTCCCGGCAAAAAACCTGCCTGCCAATTCTGCGCTCCTTTAATTGGATAGCCACCTGGACTCATAGCAACGAATGATGGTAAATTTTTATTTTCTGATCCTAGTCCATAAGTGACCCACGACCCAACACTCGGGCGACTCAGGATCGAGTCTCCGCAATTCATTAGCATCAGTGAAGGCTCATGATTAGGCAATTCAGCCTTCATGGATCGGATAACTGCAATGTCATCAGCAAACCCGGCAATTTTAGGAAAAATACTACTAAATTCCGTTCCACTAGAGCCATGTTTTTTAAATTCAAAAGGTGAAGGGAACGCTGCACCAGTCTTGCGTTCTGTCCTTCGTTTACCAAACGGCAATTCCTTTCCTTCAAATTTTTTTAAGGAAGGCTTCGGGTCAAAAGTATCAACATGCGAAGGCCCACCATTCAGGAAAAAATGAATTACCCTCTTTGCCCTGATGGGGAATTGATTCCTGACAGGATTCATTGCTGAGTCAGCTTGAAGAATTCCCTCAAGCCCAAGGGCCCCTATCCCCATACCACATCGATGCAGGAAATTTCGTCTACTAGGATCAAAAGAAAAAGAATTCATATCGATGGAAAATGAAATTAATCTAAAAACATCGCTTCATTAGAGATTAATAATGCTTGAGCAAATCTCTGCCAAGCATTCAGCCGAACATTATCATTTCCTTTACCTGAAAAATGAGTCAGGGCTGACCAAGAAATTTCCTCCTCCTTGGATTTTATAAGAGGAGCCCAAAGGAATCCATCGCAGTAAAAATCGCTCATCTCTCCACAATCCACAATGAAGTCGATTATTTCCCCTTCTTCCACTTCTAAGTCCTTTATAATAGTGGGTTGCTCTTTATCAAATTCAACTTCCCAATTCGCAATTAATCCTTTCCGGCTACTTGAAACCCAAGCTCTGATACCGTCTCCGCACGACTCGACCTTCGATATGGATCCTGTTATTTCAATCCGTAAGGATGATGGTGACTTCCAACGCCTAACAGCAGCATGTTTAATACTGTTACCCACATGACCACCCTCAGCAGTTAGCCTGACCCATCCCAACGCAGGATCAGGCCACTTTGGTCCACCTCCCCAAGCAGAACCATCAAAAGAAGGTAATGCTTTATAATTTATAATTTTTTCCGAACCCTTATCATATTCACCGAATCCGTAAGACCAAGCTTTGCCCAAGCTTTGATCCTCTTTCTCGTTATTTTCAGAATCTTTAATGAAAA
>JASLJT010000247.1:0-4890 GCA_030747955.1 Verrucomicrobiales bacterium
GCAATGATACCAGGATCAAGTTGTTCAGCTCTCCTGTCAACACGTTCAATTCCGGCTTCGGCAGTCAATAGCCCCCCATTATAACAATACATAGCTAACCGATCAGAAAATAGCATTCTGTATTCTTCACTGTCTCGCGCAAAGCGTTCGTGCAGCGTGTGAGGATTGAAATCACTTAAGGAACTGCTCCTAGTGAATGGTGAAACCATATTGTTCTCGCCAGTTCCCAAGGAATGTTCACTGTCATGCTCAAAAAAATGATAACCTTGTGGATTTTCTCGGTTATAGATACCGAAGTAATTGTTCGGTCTAGGCTGAGTGTATCTTGAACCAGGCCCGTCTCTGTCACCCGTATAATAAGTGATTATCATATAGTCGATGAGGTTCTCGATATCAACGAGCCTCTCTTTGTCAGGGTTTATTGTCCCGTCAGGGTCCATTCCTTGAACGTCATAATATGCTGCGTTCGTTCTGAAGCCTTGCTGCCACTTCTGCCAGAGACGTTGGTAGGAGTTTCTGTTTCCATCAGTGACTCCGCCGTATGATTTAACTACATCATAATCGTCCCTATCTCCACCAAAGTATATTTCACCGTAGCTTGCCTCGGCCCTTTCATCGATTTGGAACATTCCCCAATAGATCCCATTAAGAAACAATTGGATCCATCGGCCTCTTTTATAGGGTTGACCCATCTCGCCTTGAAGGTCCCTTGACCAGGTGTCCCGAATGAAACTGTTTCGGCTAGTATCTCCTTGAGCCCAAGAATAGTTTTGTGGCCCCCTAAGATCAAACTTATTAAAAACATCGGCCCCTTCATCACCGAAGATTGGGTAGTTAAGCCTTCCGTTACCATACTCAGATCTGAAAAAGAGTCTAAAGGAGTGCTTTGGATTTTGAGTGCGTCTCGAATAACCACCTCTAATACGCAAACCACAAGGTGACTGAAAGCCTTTTTCGTTACCGTAAGGATCAATCCAGTTCGGAGGAAATATCATTTCTACCGATGATTCCCTTTCCCATGCGACACCATCCCTTTGGGGATTTGAATAGATACCGGTTTGAGCACTGGTGAGGTTAGCCTGTTCTGTGACTATAGAAATTGCCGGTAAGCTTTTGAGTGCGTCTTTGACTTTTTCAACGCCTCCGATTTGAGAGTTAGTGCTATTAACAACGGATTGATTCATGCCATATTGGTAACGTTGACCATTGACGCTCCCACTAGGCCAACCGGGAGGAGCTGAAGTTGATTGCCTAATAATGTCATTAACAAAGAGATAAGAATGTGTGTCAATATTAGTTGAATCGTACCCATTCTTGAATGCAGCGGCTCTAATGACTGAGCTTTTTGTTATGTTTATTGGCGAACTGTAAATATTGCCCTTCGTAGCCGAAGGCTCGGAACCATCAGTCGTGTACCTTATAGTAGCCCCTTCCGTTTTGGAAGTAATCTCCAATCTAAAGGATTCATCATAAAAGCCCCTGTCAGGAGTGAACTTTGTATCCGCGACTTTTCCCTGACTTGAAAGCTCTGAATTAGCGAAACCAGGTGACGGCGTTTTGCAAAAACCATAGCTGGATCCTCCTCCAACGTCCTGAACGTCTGCAGTTAAGTGAACACCGAGCAGGAAATCTGAACTTCCAGGAGAAGTGTTCATGGCCTGAACAGAAAGTACGTTATCACCATTCTTGATGGCACTTATGTTGGATGCAAGATCTATGGTGATTGGAGTAGACGCGACGATCGAATCAGACCGTGAACCCGTAGCTCGGGAATTGTAGGCCATTTCATCAGGGGCATTAAAGGAACCGATCTCGGTACCGTTAATGTACGCAATGAACCCATCATCAATTGTGACTCGGACCTCTCCACCGACGATTTTTTTATTACTACTATCAAATTGAAAAGGAAACCTGAAGTATCCACTAGCATTTGTGCCCTTCATGTCATCAGCAATGCTTGTCTCGACGAGTCGCTCAAGAGTGCCAGCAGTCGTTTCAAAGCCTACTGGATGTTTGACTCGATTCCATGCTGAGTCGTCGAAAATGTCACCAGGATTAAGCCACTCATTACCGATCGATTCATCAGTAGGAATGAAATAGTTCACCATATCATTAGGAGCCACTAATGAAGTCGATGTTGGCTCCCCCCAAATACCGAGACCGTATGATCGGTCCTTGTCTTGCTTTGGAAACTTAGGAGCTATTTCAGAAAGAATTGTCTTCCCATCTGAATCGATCAATCCCAAATACTCTCCTCCGCTGGAAAGCTCAAAATTGGTATGAAGTTGACCTCCACCTTCATGTATATCTTCTCCTTTGCCTGAAGCAAAAATAACTAGGTACTTACCAGATCCAATAGTAGATGCAGGGAACTTCCACTTAGTAAGATTGTTAGTATTATCAGTTAAGTACAATCCTTCCAGATTGAAATCTTCATTTCCTGGATTGTATATTTCAATCCAATCAGAAAAATCACCGTCAACGTCAGGCGCAGTAGATTCATTATTTGCCATCACTTCATTGATGACTGGCGTTGCCTTCAATTCAAAGGGAACAAGCAATGAGACACAAAATCCGATGAGGTATAAAAGCTTATTTTTGGATTGATCATTCATGAAAGCGTTTGGTTGGGGGGAGCTTAAAATAAGCGGCAAGATTTAAAATATGTAAGTCTGTCTGTTAGACCACAACAGTATTACCCATTAACTAGTGATATTCACGATATTTGTTATTAAAAGAATATAATCTTTTAAAAAGAAATTTTCAAAATTGAATCAGATTCGCTTGCATGAATTGGTATTCATTTGTTCATTGTAATGTCTGAATTTCCGCAACAAAACAACTGAAATTATGATTAAAGCCATGGCACTAACATTATTGCTCTTGGCGACCCTTCATGAAGGAGCATTTGCAAATTCTCCGAGCTCAGATCAAATCGATTTCTTCGAAACAAAAATAAGACCCTTACTTGCAAATAACTGCTTCGCATGTCATTCACAGAAAGCAAATTCTAAGGGCAAACTTAAAGCCGGCCTTTTCCTTGATTCTCATAAAGGATTAATGAGCGGAGGAGACTCAGGACCCGCAGTGTCACCAGGGAAGCCAGACCAGAGCCGCATCGTCGAAGCTGTTCTGTACAGAAATGAAGACATGGCCATGCCACCCAAAGGCAAGTTACCTGAGGATCAGATTGCATTGATTAGGCAATGGGTTGAAATGGGCGCTCCTTGGCCAGGTTCTGACGATGCAGCCGTAGCAGAGTCTTCCGTTAATAATGAACCTTATGATTGGGATAAGTTTAGAAATGAGCATTGGGCCTTTAAGAAGATTCAAAATCCAAGCCCGCCTCAGATACAAAATGATACTTGGTCTAAGAATCCAATAGATAACTTTGTATTTTCACGACTCAAGGAACATCGATTGACTCCAAATGAACCTGCGACAATGCGCAATCTTATTCGGCGCGCATACCTTGATCTGATTGGAATTCCCCCTACTCCGGAACAGGTAAATGCTTTCTTAAATGATAATTCTCCAGATGCTTTTTCAATGGTCATTGATGGTTTGTTAGAATCTGAACATTACGGAGAAAGATGGGCCCGTCATTGGCTCGATGTGGCGAGGTACAGTGATGGTCATGGCGGTTTTGGCGACAATAAGGCACTGCCTCAGGCATGGCGTTTCCGTGACTGGGTAGTCGATGCGCTGAACTCCGATATGCCATATGACGTCTTTGTTAAAAAACAAATCGCAGGAGATCTGTTAGATGATAAGGACCCAATTCCTACAGGATTTTTCGTTGTCGGTCCTACTTACAATTCTGACGGTGGCGATCCAGAAGCGAAGGCCCAGGCCTTAGCTGAAACCTTGTCTGATCGAGTGGACACTTTTTCCAGAGCGTTCCTAGGTCTCACGGCCGCTTGTGCTCGATGCCACAATCACAAGTTCGACCCGATCACAACGCATGACTATTACTCACTGGCCGGAATCTTTAAAAACACTAGAAACATTGATGCGCCGGTAGGGAATCAAAACGAAATAGAAACTCATAATTCTTGGAAGCGTGCAATCGATGAATTAAATAAAAAAGTTAATCAATTTCTAGATACTGAGGCAAAGAAGCTATCCATAAATCGCAAAGAGGTAGAAAAAAAACTGCCAGAGGAATCAAAAGCCAAACTTAATGAAATTCGATCTGAAATCGAACAGCTAAAAAAGAGTGAACCAACCCAACCTGCAAAAGCACATGTGCTTGCCGAAAGTGGAAGTGCAGATATGCACATTGCGCTTCGTGGTGACTTGCGCAAGAAGGGTGAAATAGCTCCTAGACAATTCATTGAAATCATTGGAGGCAAAGAAAGAAAGAAGTACTCAGAAGGTAGCGGTCGAATTGAACTCTCCAATTCAGTTATCGATCCGAGTAACCCTTTAACATCTAGGGTAATAGTTAATCGAATTTGGGGTTGGCATTTTGGACAGGGACTCGTACGGACACCTAGCAACTTCGGAACGATAGGTGAAAAACCTTCCCATCCATTACTCCTTGATTGGCTAGCTTCAAACTTCATTAAGGAGGGCTGGTCTATTAAAAAATTACATAAAATTATACTATCATCTTCAACGTGGCAGATGAGCAGCGATTACAATAAGGAAAAATTTGATAGGGATGGTGACAACAAAATGTTATGGAGGTACAGCCCAAGAAAATTAGAGGTAGAATCCTGGAGGGACACTTTGCTGTCAGTCACTGGAGAACTTGACAAAAAGGTAGGAGGGTCACCAGACGGAGAAATACTTAACAGCAAAAGAAGAACACTCTATGCGACAATTAGCAGAACCGGTGACCGGTTCCAGTCTGATGCTTTTTTGCGGCTATTTGATTTTCCTGCT
>JASLJT010000248.1:0-2818 GCA_030747955.1 Verrucomicrobiales bacterium
GAAACCCAGTCCACTGAGGACTTTTTCAATCGTAGGCTTCATTTTTCCTATATCATAATTTTCTAGATCAAGTTGTAGAGATCCAAATATCTCTAGCGTGTCGGAATATTCAGATGAGGAGGTGTCTAATGAGCCGAGCTGATCGCTTGCTTCCTCTAATCGTTCTTTAAGTTCAAGAGCATTTTCGAATGCGGATTCGGCTTCATCGAAAAGAGTGCTCCCTGAATGTTTTATTCCGTCCTGAGGGAGGTAACCAACTTCAATGTATTTGGCGCGGTTAACGTTCCCAGAGTCAGGTGTCATTGAGCCAGCAATGATTTTCATTAGAGTTGATTTACCTGCCCCGTTAGGTCCGGCGAAGCAAATTCTGTCCTTTGAACCTACAGTGAACGAGAGATCCTTATAAAGAACTCTTCCTAGGAATTGGACTGAAATTTTTTCAACAGCCAGCATTGCTGGATATTAAATCTAATCAGCGGGGTTTCAATCGCTGAGAGTAAATATTAACAGATTATGAAATAATAGCGTCAATTACCTTGCCATGAACGTCAGTGAGTCGGAAATCTCTCCCTGCATATCGGTATGTGAGTTTTTCGTGATCGAAGCCTAGCAATCGAAGAATTGTGGCGTGCAAGTCATGAACGTGAACAGGATTTTCAACAGCCTTAAATCCAAATTCATCAGTGGCGCCATGTGCATACCCACCTTTGGTGCCTCCTCCGGCCATCCAAACAGTAAATCCCCAATGATTATGATCTCTACCATTTATCTTCCCCTGATTTGAGCCCGGCTTAGGCATTTCGACTACCGGAGTGCGCCCAAACTCACCTCCCCAAATGACCAATGTTTCGTCGAGCATGCCCCTTTGCTTTAGATCAGTTAGAAGAGCTCCTATGGATTGGTCGCATTGTTTTGCCAGTTTGCGGTGATTGACTTCAAGATCGTCGTGGCTGTCCCAGGGTTGACCAGCGCCATGCCAAAGTTGTACGTATCTCACTCCTCGTTCGACTAATCTGCGTGCAATTAGAGTTTGCCTGCCGTGTATTCCCTTGCCATAAAGTTCGCGGATCGATTTAGGTTCCTTTGAGATGTCAAATGCGTCAGTTGCATCTATTTGCATTCGATAGGCCAATTCAAATGATTGAAGCCTAGATTCAAGATCAGCATCATTTGATCTTCTTTCTTGATGTCTTCTATTTAATTTGGCAATGAGGTCTAATTGCGAGCGCTGTTGTCGCATGGTTAATTTAGAGTTTTTTATATCATTGATCAGCTTATTAATTGTTGTGTGTTTTGAGTCTATATAAGTTCCCTGATAAACTCCCGGGAGGAATCCGGCTTGCCAGTTCTGAGATTCTTGAATCGGATATCCTCCTGGGCACATAGAAATAAAGCCAGGCAGATTTTGATTCTCCGATCCCAGCCCATAACTTACCCATGAACCTACGCTGGGCCTTATTAGTCTCGGCTCACCGCAATTCATTAGCAGGAGAGAAGGTTCGTGGTTAGGCACATCAGCGTGCATTGAGCGTATGATGCACAGGTCGTCAGCGGAGCGCGCAACATTGGGGAAGAGCTCACTTATTTCCAGCCCACTATGGCCATACTTTTCAAAGCTGAAGGGGGATTTTAGAGCGGCCCCCGTTGGCCGCTCTGTTTTCAAATAATCAATGGGGATTTTTTTCCCGTCATACTTTGTTAAAGCGGGTTTCGGGTCAAATGTATCGACTTGAGAAGGCCCGCCATTCATGAATAAATGAATGACGGATTTTGCTTTTGCTGGGAAATGAGGTTTTTTCGGTGAGAGCGGATTAATAGCTGATTGTGCTTCTTGCTGCAATAAAGCGCTCAAGGACAATGCACCGAATCCGTTTCCTAAGCGATTAATAAAATCTCTTCTAGTGAAGAAATGATTTTTATTGTTCAGTGAATTTTGCATTTTTTAATCAATGAAAATGAACTCATTAGTGGACAGTAAGGCCTGTGCGAGTTGATCCCATACTGGATAATTAGTATTCGTTCCCTTGGTTTGATTTTGAGTGGCTACTATAAAGTCGACCGAGTCTTGAAGTTCTTCATTGCTGGGATTTCGGGACAAGATTTCTTGATAAAGCAATGTAATTTTATCGCTATGTTCTGTTAATTGATTGAATCGTTGAGAATTGGCAATGGCACTAGATTGGTCCTGAATTAATTTATTATTTAAAATAAAAAGCGCTTGTTGAGGGACCGTAGTTTCTGGGCGCTTTGGGGAGTGAACGTCAGGGCTGGCAAAATCAAATGTTCTGAAAACTGGGGGCAGATTTTGCCGTTCTATACGAGCATATATTGAGCGTCGAGTTGAGTAGTTGGGCGAAGTTATATCGACGGGGCGTCCATACATTGTCGTATCAATCTTTCCAGACACATAAAGAATTGAGTCTCTGAAGGATTCGAAATTCAGGCGTTTCCTATTTGCTCTAGTGAAAAGCCGGTTCTCAGGATCTATCTGGCGAGACCCTGTTTTCTTTGAGTCTAAGGATGATTGTTTGTAGGTCGAGCTTAGTAAAATAGAGCGAATAAGGCTTTTAGTGGACCATCCCGTCTTGATGAAATTGAAGGCTAAATAATCTAACAGTTCAGGATGGGAGGGGGGATCGCTTCTTAGCCCAAAATCACTTGGAGTAGAGACTAAGTGACTTCCCATGAGATGACCCCAAACGCGATTGACCCAAACTCTTGCAGTTAAGGGGTTCGTGTCACTGGCAATTGACTGAGCCATTTCAATTCGACCGCTCCCCTCAGTGTATGGAATTCTTCCTTGGCTTTGAAGTAACCC
>JASLJT010000249.1:0-12717 GCA_030747955.1 Verrucomicrobiales bacterium
TGAAATTCTTCAAAAGGGAATCAAGAGCCTTTCAAACAGTAATTCACAGGACATTTTTACTGTGGTGCGAACAACGAATCCTGACAAGTTTGCGCCAAACGGCTTACCGTTAACCGAAAGCTCCATAGGAGAATTACTTGATGAATTTAAAAATATTAAAGCGACTGATTTACGAGGAGATTTGCATTCTGCTCTGTCTACAGTTGATAAAAGTTTTGATTCCGATAAGACGAACTTTACTAAAGTGGTTTATTTGTTCACTGACCTTCGTCGGAATGATTGGGAAAGTTCTACAAAATCAGGATCAGATAAAGGAGTGGTGCAAACGCTTCAAAGTATTGCAGAGAAAGCAGCTGGTTGTTATGTTGTGGACTTAGGGTCTGAGGTTGAAAATAATTTATTTATTGAGAAGGTTAAGCCACTCGGGAAAGTATTGGTTAATGGTGTTCCTGCGGACTTTGAGGTTCTCGTCAGGAATCTCGGCAAATCGGATATTGAAGATGTGAGTGTAAGTTTTTCGGTTAGAGGTTCATTGCCATTAAAATCCAAGATACCTCGGATAGAGGCTGGTGCTATTGGAGTGGCTGCTTTTAGCTATACTTTTACAGATACTGGTGACGGGGCGTTTTCCGTGCCGGTTGAAATCTCTTTAGGTAATGAATTTTCCAAAGGCAAGGATGCTCTAAGAGAAGATAATATGCGGTACTTTCCTGCCAGAGTTGCAGAGGGCATACGTGTTTTGATAGTTGATGGAGATCCTTCTGGTATTTTTGGTCGGAGTGAATCCTTTTATCTTTCCAATGCTTTGTCACCTGGTGGGCCAGCGATTTCGGGAGTCGATGTGACGGTTTTGGATGATGCGGATTTTGATTCCTCTAATCTCTCGCAGTACGAAGTTATATTTATTGCTAACTTGTACCGAATAACTGAAGATCGAGCTGCGGGGCTTGACTCATGGGTTAAGAATGGAGGAGGCCTCGTGTTGCTTTTGGGGGATCAGGTTGACGAAGATGTATACAATGATGTGTTATACAAGAACGGCTCAGGTCTATTACCATTTAAATTGTCGACTGTAGGCGGCGATGAAAATGAAGAGGAATGGGTTTATATAAAGCCTGAAAAACAGAATCATCCGCTCTTTCGCTTCTTTGAAGGTGATAACAAGCGATTGCTTGACCAAGTTAAAGTGTTTCGATGGTGGAATTCTGAAATTGACGGAAATGAAGATTCTCAAAACCTTCCGAATGTTGTTGCGTCGTTAACTTCAGATGACAATTCGCCTGTTATCGTTGAGAGGCAAATGGGGGATGGGCGAGTCTTAGCGATTACCACTCCATTAGATAATGATTGGAACAATTTCCCTGAAAACGGAGCTTCATTTCTCATTACTTCACAGGAGTTAGTTCGATACATGTCCAGAAACATAGCTTCAGAGGGTATGATATCTGTAGCGGAGCCAATTCTTTATCCAGTCGATGTTAGGGAATATCGGCAAGAAGCTAAGTTGTTAAGGCCTAACGGAAAAGCTCCCGTAAAAGTCGAAGCTTTGCCTCAAAATAAGAACAATTTGAATGATCTTGAGTGGACATTAGAATATGAAAATACCGACCAAAAAGGCATTTATGAGATTCAATTTGATAGGGCGGATGGAAGTGGTATGAACTCATTGGTATTCGCTGCAAATATTGATACCGGAGAAAGTAATCTTAGTCGAATAAGTGCAGCGAATATTCGCAGTGATCTAGGTACAGCAAATGTTGAGTTTTTGCCATTTGGTAGTTCTGTTCTTGCAGAGAAAGCAGATGTTGTTCGGAGTGAAATGTGGAAAGTTATTCTTATAATATTGGGTGCATTGTTGATGGTAGAGTTGTTTTATGGTTGGTGGATAGGTGCTCGTAGATGATGAATAATAAAAGTAAAAATATTAAAGTGATGAAGGTGGATAAAGTTATGCGCATTTACTTTTTCTGTGTTTTGAACTTTTTTGCGATTTCAGGTATTTCTCATGGGCAGATACGCATAGAGCCTCTTGAAAAGTCGAATGAAGAACTGACTAATTCTCAATGGCTGGAAGGAGCGACCCTGAAGACTGACTCTACAGTTGATGAGTTAATGGCTAGAGCAGAACAGTTTTCGAAGCAGGGAAGATACGATCTTGCGAGTAGTCTTTGGCAGACTGTAATCGATTCGAGCAATGATTTAGTATTTAGTAATGAAGAGTGGGTTGAGAGAACTCTATCGCATCAATATGAATTGTATCGCTCAGTTTCAGGTGAGATTGAAAATGCCCTTTCGGCATTGCCTGTAGAGGGGCTTAAAGGTTATAGGCTTAACGCTGATGCCGAAGCAAAAGAGATTCTATCGTCGTATGTGGATGAAGACCGGGAAAAGGCTTTAGCTGAAGTAGTCCAAAGATATTTTTTAAGTTCTTTCGGAGATGATGCGGCTTTTGAATTGGCATGCTTTAAATTGGATCGGTATGAATTTCTTCCTGCGATTCGTTTGCTGGAGAAGATCATTGATGATTATCCTGATTCTGACGTTAAGAGATCTGAAGTTGTTTTAAGAATAGCAGCTTTAAATGCTCGTGTTGGAGATGTTCAGAGGTCACTAAAATTGTTGGCCGAGCTGAAGAATGATGACGATTCTCTGCTTCCTAAGGATTTAATTCGTATAGTAGAGGAGGATATTGCCAAAGTTGATCGATCAAAAGTTAGCAGAAATGTTTCAGAAAAAGTTTGGCCAATGATAATGGGAGTGCCTTCAAGGTCAGGAGTAATGCGTGATCCAGAGAGTGTGCCTGCCGAAAAGGGCGGAGCTGTATGGATTCAGAATTATGAATTAACTGTACCTGATGGGTGGCCTGAACTTCCTACTGATACCCCTAAGGCAGCTTTAAGTGACATGAGTGATCCTTTTGCTAGAAGGAATCTTTTTGGTTCATCCATAAATGGAAATGGAAAGCTTACAAATGATCAGATTTTATCTTCGTGGAAAAAACATGGTTGGATGCCTTCAGGTCAGCTTCTTTTTGATGCTGGATATGTATATTTTAAGAATGATAATCGATTAGTTTGTGCGGATTCTGAATCAGGTGAATTGAGATGGCTTGGTTTTAGGAATGAGTATCCTCAGCCTAATTTCACAAAGAATTATAGGTTTAGGCGGCCGGCTAATGCTAATAATGCTAAGAGAATTCCACGTGAAGTAAAAGAGGTTCAGTATTTCTCTGATCATGTTAACCAATCCATGTGCATTGTTGGAAATAAGATTATTACGATTCAGGGAATTCCTGTTGATTTTGTTGAGGAGGGGATAGCTAATGCTGAAGTTCCTGATCCAGTAGCTGGCAGAGCTGCGATTGTTAATCGAGCGACTACGGGGCCGCCCAGGATGCGGAAAAATAGGTTAGTGGCTTACAATTCGAGAAATGGTAAATTGCAATGGATGCGATCAGCCGTTGAAGGTGGTGGAGATATGATTAAGGGAGGTTGCTTCATTGGCGCACCAGTTCCCTATGCGAATTTACTATTAGTCCCAGTGCTGGAAGAGTCTGGAATTTATCTTACTGCTATTAACCCTGACGGTGGTGCGACTCAGTGGAGAACATTCCTTGGAGATGAACCGGAGCCTGGAGTAGCTTCGCATTCCCTTGTAATGGTTGCCGTGGATGGAGGCGAAGTGTACATGGTGACTGGATCTGGATTAGTATTTTCATTGGATGCAATTTCGGGATCGTTGAACTGGGTGGTTCGTTATCCTAGAACAGCGAAGAATAATGCAGCGAGGATGCAGCAACTACAAAGGTTCGGAGGATTTGCAAGAGGAATGAACACTTATAATGAGTTTGATGGCTGGAGCGTAGATACAATTATTCCAGCATCTAATGCGTTAATTGTGGCTCCAAGCGATTTCAACCAGTTGATGGCATTTGATAGGCGCACCGGCAAACTTTTATGGGAGTCAGCACGTTCGCCCGGAAATGCTGGGCAAGAGGGCGGCTATATTTTAGGAGTGTTAGATGATAGACTTTATGTTGCCGGGACTGATGTCTTAAGGTGTTATAAAGTAAAGGGAGGAAAGATGTTGTGGGAAAAAGTGTTTCCGAGAGGCTATGGGCGAGGGGCGCTGACTACTGATGGTATATATGTTCCTTCAGGTTTCGATAAGGTTATAAAGTTTCGATTAAGTGATGGGGAACAAGAATATGCAGTAGGTGTCGTTCTTACGGATAATCAACCTGTTGGGAATTTGTTTTCAAACGGGAAGAGGCTTTATTCCCTTGGCTTGCGCCAAGTGTGTTCTCTAGGTGAGGCGAACGCTGAATTGGAGTCTAGTGTGGAAAAGGAATTAGATGAAAGCAAAGAGAACTAATTATTTTTAGACTTAAAGAAAACAACTGCAAATTTTTGACTAACAGCATAATGATAAGAAAAACAGAGTTGCACAGTAAATTGAGAGGGCGTCGTGCGTTTCTAAAAACTGCAGCAGCTTCGGCTGTGATACCATTGAGTCATGTGTCTGCGGCGAAAGAGAAGACTGCCGATGAACTCATTAATGAATCTGCTAGAAAAGCGATTGATAAAGGCCTTAGCTTTCTTTCAGGTAGACAAATTCAAAGGGGAGCAGATAAGGGTGCTTTTGGAGCATCTGGATATGCAGGAAGTGTAGGTATTTGTGGTCTCGGAGGCCTTGCTTTCATGAGCGAGGGTAGCACTCCAGGCGTTGGCCGTTTTGGGAAACAGGTTGACCTTTGTACAGAATTTTTAATGAGGCATACTGGGCCAACCGGTTACATAGCAAGAGGCTCGGGTGCGATTGGGAATATGTATGCTCACGGGTTTGCAATGCTTTGTATGTCTCAGGCTTATGGCATGTCACGAAAAAGAGAACTTGGTCAGAAGCTTAGGTCTGCAATTAAGTGTACTCTTGCAGCTCAAAATGACCAGGGTGGGTGGAGGTACCGACCGGTAAAAAGTGATGCTGACCTTTCGGTTACTGTGTGCCAAATCATGGCTCTACGAGCAGCGAGGGATTCCGGCATTAATGTTCCGGATAGCGCTCGGGAAAAGTGCATTGATTATGTTAAAAAGAGTCAAACAGCAGATGGTAGCTTTAGGTATACGATGCGCGGTGGACATACAACTTTTGCCCTTACTGCAGCGGGATGCGTCTCTCTTTTTAGTGCTGGAATTTATGATGGTGAACAGATCGAAAAGGGATTGAAGTATCTCAAGAGGCGTAAAGATAATGTAGAAAGGCATTATTTTTACTATGGACACTATTATGCTGTCCAAGCGATGTGGCATGCTGGGGGTGAATGGTGGAATGATTGGTACCCTGGCATTAGAGATAAATTAATAACATCCCAAGGTGCTAACGGTGCTTGGGGTAATTCTTCTTATGGGCAAGAATTTGCAACAGCAATGGCATGTATTATCCTTCAGATGCCCAACGACATGTTGCCTATCTTTGCTCGCTAATAATTATTTTTAAGGAACAATAAGTTGGAAATATTTTTACAGTGGATTGGGTTTGATCGAGACAGTATTCCTGAGGGGGCTGAAGTGTCTTTTCATTTTGCCAACTTACCAGAGTCTTGGGGTGTCTTTGTTTTTTCGGCAGTTTTGTTATTGATTGGATGGTTTGTTTTTAAGCTTTACCGCAAAGAGAATGATGCTTGCCCACCCTTGGCCAAGAGGGTCTTGGCTTTAATTAGAATGACCGTATGCCTTTTTCTTTTAGTTGTTTTTTTGGAGCCTTCTTTGAGTTATACAAAATCTAGATCCTTGCGACCTGTTATTTCCTTATTGCGTGATTCTTCAGAGTCGATGAATATAAAGGATAGATATGTGGATGGTGTGTCAGCAAAGGCAGCGGCTTCAGTAATGGGGGTTACGCTCGAAGGGATCAGGTCGGGTAAGCCGTCAAGGGTTGATATTGTAAATAAAATACTAAACGAAGGTGATTCAGAGTTCATTAATCAACTAAGTGAAAAAGGAAGGCTGCAGGTGCTTGACTTCTCCGACAGAGTCACTGAAGTCGATGTGCAGGAAAACAAGAGCCAGAGTGAAAATGAAAGTGATGAATCCGCGATTGAACTTAATAAAGAGCGAATAGTTTTCCCTCATCTTGAGGCCAATGGACCAGGCACTGACCTTTCAGGAGCGATCCGTGAAGCGTTAACTGAAAAATTGACTTCTGCCGTTTTAGTTTTCACTGACGGTCAACATAATGCTTCTAGTCGAGTTGATGAAGTGGTTCTTTTTTCAAAGAAACGCAATGTCCCTGTTTTTTTTATTGGTTTGGGCGATTCAGACAGGCCCCAGAACATAAGCGTTACAAATCTTTATGCAGATCCTCAAGTATGGAATAACGACCCATTTCAAATACAGGCAGTTCTGAGAGCTGAGGGGGTCGGAGAAGAGTCTATTAGGGTCGATCTTGTTGAATTGATTGAGTCGGATGATGGGGAAGTTGTAGACAAGCTAATAGAATCCAAAGATATCGAATTGGCGTCTGAGGATGATCAGGTCAAGATAGACTTTTTACACACTCCGAAGAGTCCTGGAGCTAAGCGGTTCACAGTCCGATCAACTGTTCTTGATGATGAATCTAATAAGGACGACAATCAGCCTCCTTCGCCAGTGAGAGTGCAGGTTCTTGATGATAATGCAAGAGTGCTAATGATTTCTGGAGGGCCTAGTTGGGAGTATAGAGCATTAGCGCGCCTGCTTAATCGAGAAAAAATGATTAATCTTTCTTGTTGGCTTCAGAGTTTAGATGATGGGCGACTTCAGCAGGGTAATACCCCAATTGATCGGATGCCGTCGACTCGGGAGGAACTCTTTAAATATGATGTCATTGTAATGCTAGACCCAGATCCGAGGGAGTTTGATGTTGATCTTATTGCCCTTTACAAGAAATTTGTTCGCGAGCATTCCGGAGGATTGCTTTACATGCCAGGGCCTGTTTTTGGTGGTAGATTTTTAACTGGCGCGCAAACGTCAGAAATTTCAGATCTTTTACCTGTTAAATTAGGAGATGTTGGAAGCATGGAGGTCGACGGGCTGCTTTCTTCTAATGATCGTGAATGGCCTTTGGCTATTGTTGCAGCAAATACAGATCAACCGATAATGCGATTTTATAATGATCCTCAACAGACGTTGACACAGTGGAAGAAGCTTCCGGGAACTTATTGGAGTTTTCCTGCGCTAGAACCAAAGCCTGCGACTCGTGTTTTGATTGAACATTCCGATCCCACTCTTCGAAGGAAAGAGGTGGCTCGTCCTTTGTTGGTTACAGGTCAGTATGGGTCAGGTAGAACAACGTATCTAGGATTTGACGGCACTTGGCGATGGCGCACGAAAGGATTGGATGCTGAATTTTTTAAAAGATTTTGGATTCAAACGACTCGTTATTTGGTCGAGGGCCGTTCATTAGCTGGTAAGCGTAGGGGAATGATAGAGACCGAGAGGTTTCGATATCAGATAGGAGATAGAATTAAAATTAATGCTCGTCTCAAAGAGCAGAATTTTGAATGGTTAATTGCCGAAGAGGTCAAAGGGCAGCTAGTCTTACCTGGAGAAGAGCCTTCAGAAATTTCGTTTGCTCCTTTAAATGGTCAACCTGGAGTTTATGAGGCGACAATAGTAGCAGCTAAGGAGGGTTCATACAGTGTTTTTGTAGAGCTTCCCGAAGATGGAAGCGGCAAAGTGAAAATTGATTCAAGTTTCACAGTTACTCTGCCACTTAAAGAAATAAAAGATACTTGGTTGGACCGGAATAAATTAATGGGTTTAGCTAAGTTGTCTGGAACTGCTTATTTGAATCCAGATAATTTACAGGGTCTCCCATCAATGATACCTGATATGACTAGGAAGCTTGCCTTTGAGAGCCCTCCTTTTCCATTATGGGATAACCGTATTTTGTTTATTATTCTTGTGGCTCTTTTAACCTTGGAATGGTCATTACGGAAAAAGTATAAATTGCTATAGGAAGGAGAAAATTATATAAATGGCGCTCAAAAACTCTAGCTCTGTTCCTAAGCAGATTCGTGTAGCGATTGGCAGAATGCGCCGCGCTGTTCAGAGGCACTTTTTGATTGATGGGCTCAAGAACTTTTTGTTGGCTCTGTTAGTTTTGATCATTGTCGATTTTGCGTTGGACAGAACTTTTCGAATGGATGGGCCTCAGCGTTTAATTATGCTGATCCTTTCTGTTTCAATTATTGGATATGTATTTTACAGAAAGTTATTGTGTCCGCTTCTTTCCAGATTAAGTGATGACGCTTTGATGATTGAATTAGAAGAGGCCGAAGGTGGTATGGATGAGGTGCTGATCAGTGCGTTAGAGCTGTCAAGAATGGACATGAGATGCGATGAGAACGTTTCCATTAAAATGGTTGAGAATACCATTAATGAAGGAGCTGAAGCGGCTTCAAATGTAAGGATCGAATCGGCATTTAGGCGTAAAAAAATGCGAGTGAACATATTAGTTCTGATGTTGATTCTTTTGTGTTTTGCAATTGGAGGTTTTTCTGCATCCAGAGATCAGGTTTTGGATATTTGGTTTAAACGTAATATCTTACTTTCAGATATTCCTTGGCCCAGCAATTATGTTTTGGAGTTGTCAGGATACAAGGATGGTAAGATTCGTGTTCCTCGTGGCGAAGATTGGTCTCTTAAAGTATCAGTAAAAGAAGGTTACGAGGAGTTGCCTAACAGTGTTGTTCTTGAATACAGGTACGAAAAAGGGAAGAGAAAGAGCTCTGAATCAATGATCCCAAATTCATCCGGCGATGAGTTTAGATCAACTGTACTTGATGTTTCAGAGCCGCTAAAATTGAGGGTTCGCAGTAAGGAGTACGGAACTGAGTGGATTCCTATGGAGTTGGTTGATAGGCCTAAAATTGAAAGTTTCTCAATTTTAGCTGATTATCCAAGATATACAGGATTGGGGGAAGAGGTTCTTTCAAGCGATGAGGGTCCATATAGTTTGTTGAATGGAACAAGTGTTACAATAAAAGGCACAGTGAATAAGTTTCTTCGCAAAGCATCAATTACAGTGGGAGGAGTTGAGTATCCATTAGAAGTTGAAGAAGGAAAATTTGCAGGTGTCCTTCCGAAGGAGCAGGTGATTAGTGGTGTGTATGAGGTTGACGTTGAGGATTTAGAAGAAATGGAGTTTTCGGGAGATGGAGAGGTTATAGGGTTGGGGTTAAGGGAGAAGGCAACATTCAAGATCAGAATACAGAATGATCGAAAACCAAAAGTTGTGGCTTCTGTTGAGGGAGTCAGCGGTTTGATTGTTCCTGGTGCGATGATTCCTTATGTTGGCTCGATTAATGATGATTATGCAGTTAATGAAGTTAAAATTAGATATTCGTGGAAGCAAGATCAGGGCGAAAGGGAAGAGGTGGAAGGTGCTATTGTTCCTGATGAAGTGATTAATCTTTTAGGAAAGAAACAGATCTTATTAGACGGACGTCTTGATCTCAGTGGGCTTGATATTCCATTAAATTCAAGATTCAGTATGTTGTTTGCGGCTAAGGATAACAATGAAGTTTCCGGCCCAAACGTTGGAGAATCGACCAAAATTCTTCTAAGAGTAGTTGGAGAGGCGGAATTGCGGACTGACCTGTTAAGAAGAGAAAAGGAGCAGCGGCAAATTTTATTAGAGTTAGTGAAAAAACAAGATATTCTGCTGACAGACACTGGAGCCTTGGCGGCAGAGTTGTTGGACGTAGATGTTTTAGGGAGGTCTGAAAAAGAAAGGTTGGCAGGGCTGCAGAAGCGACAGAAATTATTAAGTGTAAATGTAAGTAATATAGTTAAAAGACTCGACGGTATGGTTAGCGAAATAGCAAATAACCGTCTCGAAGAAGATGACGGTATTTTGAAACAAAGGTTGCGGCAAAAGGTGATTGTGCCTCTTGCTGCCTTAGTTGAGGAAGTTATTCCTGTTGCGGCATTGGAGCTTGATTCTTCTCGTAGAATATTGGAAAAAGATTCTAGGAATGAATCCATGAGAATTGCGAGCCAGTTTCAAGTCAGGACGCTGGAAGTTATGAAGGAAGTTTTGGTGCATATGGTAAGGAATGAGGGTTATCAACAAGCTGTAAATTTGTTATATGAGATACAGCGAGAGCAAGAACGGATGAATAAAATGACGGCCAAGGCAAAAGAAGAATCTCTTGGCAAAGTAGTTCGAGAGAAGGAAGCGCAAAGCAATCTTAACAAAGAAGGTAAAGGGAGTGTTGAAGATGCAAAAGAAAATGGTACGAAGAAAGGTGATAATTGAACCAAAAGGGTTAAAATAGAATTAAATGAAAGAGCTAACCTTATTTTGTTGTGTAACTTTATTACTCGCTTCCGGTGTGCATATAATTCAGGGGCAGGAATCGCCTCAGATTGATGCATCCTCGAGTGTTCAGGAAACAGAGAAAATCAAGAAGAGTCCGTTAGGAGTAAGGCAACAAAGAATAAAGAGGATGATAGTTGAGTTGGAGATGCAATTTTCTGAACTTGCTAGAACTTTGCAGAAAGAGAATCCTGAGCAGGCAGAGAAATTAGTCGATGCATTTAAATCATCGAAAGAAATGCTGCTTGAGAAACGGATGGATGAGATTACGAATCTTCTGGATTTATCTAAATTAGACAGTGCTGGGGAGGAGCAGAAGAAGACGATTGAGGATGTTAAGAGTTTAATAGAATTCTTATTAAAAGAAGACGATGAGGCGGACAGAATAAAAGAGGAAATAAAAAAGCTTCAGGAATGGAAGGAAGCCATTGACGGTTTAATTAAGGATGAAAATAAACTTAAGGAGGAAAGTGAAATTCATACAGATAAGGACAAGGCACTTGAGGATTTAAATAAGCAAATCGGTCAGCTTAAAGAATTAATCGAGCGGCAAGATGAACTAAGATCTGAGACTGAAAGAGAATCGACTAAAGGTATAGACGGTCTTGATAAAATTGCAGAGAAACAACAAGAGCTTCGTGGGTTGACTGAGAGTCTACGTAATGATCTTAAAGGGGATAAAGAGGATGCGGATGCGGCCAAGGAATCAAAAGGTGATAAACAGAATTTGGATCAAGATAACTCTCCAGGATCAGAGCCGTTACGTGATGCGGAAGAGGATCAGAAATGGGCTGAGAAGAAACTTGAGGAAGGCAAAGGAAAATTGGCGGCTGAGGCAGAGAAGGAGGCTCTTGATAATTTAAATAAAGCATTGGAGCAACTTGAAAAAGAGAAAGATCGTATTGAAGGGCTTGGTACTGATGATTTAGAGAAATTAGCAAAGGATCAGGCATCGACCGCTAATGATGCGGGTAAGTTATCAGAAAAAATGAAGAGTTCAGGTGACTCTGAGGGAGATCCAAGTGAGCAACAGGATCCTTTAGAAGATGGGCAAAAGCGTGCACAGGAAGCAGTGGAGAGCGCTCAATCTAAAATGGGAAAGGCATCAGAAAGTTTGGCTCAGGGAAGTCCTGGAGGTGCATCAGAAAGTCAAGAGCAAGCCTTAGAAGATCTTGAAAAGGCTAAAGAAGAGGTAGAGAAGCAACTAGAAGAACTGAAAGAAGATCAGAAAATGGAGGCGCTTGTTCAGCTAGAGCAGATGTTTAAGGAGATGCTTGAAAGACAAGAAGAGGCGACTGCTAAGGTTCTTGTTTTGGATGAAAAAAGAAACAACCAAGATGGTAAATTGAGGAGAGCCGATAGAATAGAATTGCGATCAGTTGAGTTACTAGAAAGAGAGCTTTCAGAAAAATCTAAAGAGGCTGAGGGGCTTCTTGTTGATGATGGAGCGAGTGTTGTTGTGCGTAATGTCGTTGAAGGCATGAAGAATGATCTTATTGCTTTGGCTGACCGGGTGGATGCTAATGAGACAGGGCCTTTTGTTCAACGTTCTCAGAAGGAGGTTGAAATGACATTAAACGAATTGATTGATGCTGTGAAGATAGCTCAACAAATGCAGGAACAACAACAACAACAACAGCAACAACAACAACAGCAACAACAACAACAACAACAACAACAACAGTTATTGCCACCGAGTGCGGAATTGAAGCTTTTACGGCTCACTCAGTTAAGAATTAATCGAAGGACAATTGATTTTGATGGTGAAATAAAAGGTTCTGATGAATTGAATGATGTTTTAAAGAGGCAGGTGAGCGATGCGACTCTGCTACAGAAAAAAATTACTGAGTCTGCAAGAGAACTTGCTGCTAGGGGGCAGCCGCCAGTCGAGGCAGAAATCGATTGAACCGTATATGAATTAAAAGATCATAATAATGATGAGATTTTCTATTATATATCAACTATGCGTTACGCTATCACTGACTGCAGGACTCTTTGCATCGCAAAAGGAATCTTCCGTAAAAGTTTTAAACTTGTTTAGTGAGTACCATTCTTCAAATAAAGAGTTTTCTGTAGAAATACAAAATCAGATTGCTGATTTTAGAGATCGAGAAAAAATTGAATCTGGCACTCTCACTTCATTTTTGAGAGAACTATATCCTGACTTTGCTGAAGCTTTAAGAGTGGCTGGAGATGATCCAGAAAAAGGCATTGAGTCATTAGAATTAATTTCGAAGAATAAGGATCCTTTCCTTGCAGCTGAGGGTTCATATTATCTTTCTAGAGTGCTTGTTTCTGAGGGGCTTTATGAAAAAGCCTTGCCCCATTTGAGTAATGTTAGGAATGAGTGGAGCG
>JASLJT010000250.1:0-8459 GCA_030747955.1 Verrucomicrobiales bacterium
GCAAGCTCTGGTGTCTGGGCCGCTTCCTGAGAAGCTCCTCCAGATTCAGTTAATTGACTCTCGGCCTGCGTCGCCTCCGCCACCAAACTCCCGGACGCTACAGACTCACTTCCGGTCTCACTCTCAACCGCACTGTCGGAAACCGCATCCATTTCTGCCTTGGATAATTCAGTACTTTCAATCTCAGGCTCAAAAACATTATTAGATTCAGCCGCTTCCTTGTCCTGAGTCGTCCGGTTCGGATCCTCCTCCAGTAAAGCTTCCTCAATCTCAGGCAAAACAGGTTCAGAGAGCTCAGCGATGAGACTCGATTCATTCACTTTCTGAGCCATCGAATCTTCTTGTACCTCGGCCTGTGAAGTCTGAATTTCAATGTCCAGAGACTCCTGAAATTGTGATTCTGCCTCAGGTACATTCTCAACTAATTCCTGTGGCTTTAGTTCCGGGATATTGAAATCACTCTCGGCTTTCTCGATTGATATTTGAGTACTAGGATCAGATATCTCTGCCTCTTCAGGAGCACTTTCCATAGCTAATTCCTCCTGCGAAAGAGCATCTAAACTAATAGCAATCTCACTCGAGAGATTTTCGTTCTGCTGTTCAAATTCCTGAGTAATAAACCAGGCAGTGGCTAGCAATAAAAGCAGCAAATGCAAGGCCATCGATGCAGCTATGCACTTATGTAATAGACTCGTAATGTCCTGCCACGTTTCTAATAGATAGATAAGAGCAAGGAGCGCTAACAGTGCCGCGATTAACCACCACTTTAATTTTCCTAAAGCATTTTTATATTCTTCCCATCGGCTAGAATCTCGATAGCCAAATACTTCACGCGTAGTTGACTTATATAAGCGATAATCACTTTCTTCATCAGCCTCAGAAGAACCATAATCTGTACTAAAGAGCAGATCAAATCCATCCATTCGGACTGCCGGATCCGTAACATTATCTTCTTTAATATAAAGGTCCACACGTTCAGGAGATTGAACTTCATCGCCAATTACGCGACTCATATAAACACCAAAAACTGAATCATCTTCACGGTCCGAAGAAAGAAATACATGAGACCCTTTTTTAGTTAGTGCTGCCTGCACATCATTGGATCGAGAATTGAGATCATTGACCGGAACAGAATCAGTGAACTGGAGCATAGCCGGTTCTGGCGCCTTTGCGGAACCTTGTTCACGTACGGCAGCATAAATGTCTTGGTCTTCGGTTCCGTTCCGATCCGATGAAAAATATAATACCGAATCATCGGATGATGGAGCAGGTCCCGTTTCATTACTTGGTCCATTAACGCTTGAGCCAAGACCCTTTACGGTAGCCCATTGGGTCCCATTCCAGAGAGCCGCATAAATGTCATAACCTCCCTGTCCACCTTTCCGGTCAGAGCTAAAATATAAATAATTACCAGAGGCCGAGAATGCAGGGCCTCTCTCATTCGAATCTGTATTAATATTTGTAATAGGTTCAGGCACCGACCAGACCCTACCGTCCCAAGATGAAATAAAAATATCAGAGCCTTTCTCTCGTTCGAGGACCAGGGCCATTTGCCTACCATCCGCAGAAAATGCAGCTTCAAAATTTCCGGACGGACCCTCCTTCAATTTTTCCTTTTCTTCTCCTTTTGGCAAAATGGTCGGAGAAGGAGGTTCCCACAAAACAGAACGGGCTTTGTTTTCCTGAGCACCTATGCGGATATCCTCCCCATCAGTGTAGTAGGCCCAGACTTCTCTGCGCGCCTTACCACCAAGGTTCCACAGAATAATCAACGCAACCAACAATGCTATTGCCGGGCCCGACCATCGCTTGACATCTGACCACTTCAAACCCTTAACAGCCCGTAAGATAGAGCGCCAAGAACAACGCGGTATCCGCATTGCCGAGATGAGTTTAGCAAGCCTTTTATAATAGCTCATTTTGAGCTTTCTCAGAGTCTATTCTGACTCAATTTTTTCTAGATAATTTTGAGCAAGGCTAATGGCCTCCTCGTCCTTGTATCGGTTCAATACTTCCTTGAACCGTTCGATCGCCTGATCAGTTTTCTTCTGTTCCAAAAGAATGCGACCCACGCCCAGTACTGACTTCGCCTGCCAATTAGGGTACTGTGGATAATTGATCTCAAGGTTCACAAATTCGACGAGGGCTTCCTCATATTGCTTTAAATTCAAATAACAAATCCCAACCTGATAACGGGAGCGGACAGTCCACAAATCCACGTTATCAGAAGAAACTAATGCCTTGTAAAGAGGAATTGCATCAGCAGAGTTCCCGCTAAGGTCAGTTGCATATGCTAGTCCGAAAGAAGCATTTCTTCTCCAGCGACTCTCCTTAAAACGCTCAAGGAAACCCGCATATGTGATTTTTGCTTCGCTATGTTTTCCTGTAGCAGATTGAGTTTCGCCAAGCCGCATCATGACTGATTCCGAAAGCGCATCCGGACTCCCTTCGACTCCAGCGGCAGCAGTAAAATGTATACTCGCAGGTTCCATCTCACCAAGCTTTAGCCGACACTCACCAGCATTAAACAAGATACGATCCAATAACTTTGATTCAGGATAATCCTTGAGCATCTCTTCGAATTGGACTGCAGCAATTTTATAATCAGCTGCCTTGAGATGAGCACTTGCTAATTGGTAACGGATATCAGCACGTAGCTTCTCATCCTTCACACCGTCAAGGGCCTCGGTTAACTGAGCGATGACCTCCTCAATATTACCTCCTTTTAAATTCATCTCTGCCAATTCACTCTGGACTTTAGCTACGAGTGAACTTTTAGGGTGTTCCTTTAAGAGTGTCTGATAAAGTTCAACCGCCTCCTCAATCTTTTCGGAACTTCGATTACACCAAGCCAATTCATAAAGGGCCCGGTCAGTAAAATCAGAACTAGGATAATTTTCAATCAATGAGCTGAACTGCACTGCAGCTGAATCCCACTGACTCTGCCTAGCAAGAGAAATTCCAGCATAATAAATGACTCTGGCAAGCTTGGCATGTTTTGGATAATTTTCGATTACATCCAATAAATGCTTACTCGAAGACTTGAAATCTCCGACATTAACCAAAGACACACCTTGTTGCAATGCAGCATCAGAAGCCAGCGGATGCTGTGAATCAAGGTCCAAAACCTTTGCAAAATTTGCGGCTGCAGACTCATGTTTAGCTTCAGAGGAATCGACCCAACCAAGATAATACATAACTCTGGGCCGCTGATCTTCAGCTCCATCTGAAAACGGCTTCAACATTTTCTTGTCCTCCTCAAGGAACCCTTCTAACGCAGTACGAGCAGCTTTATAATCGCCTGACTCAAAAGCAATGCGACCCTGTTCCGCTAAGGCTAATGGAAGGTGAGGTGTGGAGCCAGGATAAGTATCGACGAGAACCTTAAGTTTCGACAAAGACTGCGCGTCATCTCCCTGACGAGAATGAGCCACTGCTAACTGCATCAGGGCAGTGTCCAGATTTTCAATCGCAGTTACCTTGCCTTCTGAAATATTCGAAGCTGAAAATTTTTCCAAATGAGCGATGGCTTCTTCCCATTGCTCTAAACGGAAAGAACAGTCTCCCATGATAAAATCTAACTGAGCAAAAAGTGGTCCTTTTAGCTCTTGAAGGGGGTTGTCTTTAAATTGTTTCTGAAGAGATGCTGAATCTTTTAGGCACTCTTCCCACTGGCCCTCACCATGATTAATCTGTACGATTCGGAACTGAGCAATTAATTTGTTCGGATGCTGAGGAAAATCACTAAGGAAATCTGCATATACAGACCCTGCTTCCTCGATTTTCTTTAGTAAAAATAAATTTTCCGCTTTTGAAAAAAGAGCAATTCCTTTCAGGGGATGTTCAGGAAATGAGGAAATAAATTCATCAATAGAGCTGAGACTATTTTCATAATCGGCAAGATTCTGTTGGCACACGGATTTCTGGACCAATAGTTCTGCCAGTTGCGGGAATTTTTCATCTTTTTGAACTTCGCCAAGCAGAGCAAGCGCTGACTTCCAGTCAGGTTCTTTTCTACCCATCAACGCATTCGCATAATCGAAACGAAGATCGGTGATGATTTCTGATTCTGCAAAACGATCAGCCGCATCCTCCAGAATCTCTGACGCCTTATCATAATCCTTACCGTTACGGGCAAAGACTCGTGCATGCCATAGACTTGCTCTAGCTGCTATTGATCCTTCTCCTGCACTCAAAGAAGAGAAGGCAGTTCCTGCCTCTTCAAAGTTTTTTTCTTCGAGGTGCGCTCTTGCAATATAAAAGGTCGCTTCTCCTATGTGCTTACCTTCAGGCGCATCTTTGATGTATTTTCCAAGATCCTCAATGCTATCCGAATACTTCTTTAAAGTGAACCGAGTGATACCCAACCTGTAATGGCATTCTGTAGATTCGGGAGGCCCTAGACTTGGCAGTGCAGCTAAGAAAGACTGCTCTGCTTTGCCATACTCCTTGAGTAAATTATAGCACTCTCCAAGAATATAATTTGCCCTCGTTGACCATAGTTTATTTGCCTCCAATGCGGCAATTCCAACCAATGACTGAACGGCCTCCTGAGGTTTTTTGAGTTGATATTTAGCATAGCCCTGCTGATAGAGGACCCGAGCAAGACCTTCAGGTCCTGGCTTCGAAGTAATAAGACCGACAGCCCACTTTTCCACATCAAGCCATTTCTTCTCGCTGAAGCTAACATCACAGATTGCAGCCAATGCAGCTCCACGATAAGATTTATCCGTTAGCCCTTTAATTTCGTCAAGAAACAATGCCTTTGCATCGACTCGCTTTCCTGAAATCATCAGACACTGACCATAAAGCATGACGAGCCGCTCTCGGCTCACTTTAGGATCAAGTTTCTCTTTCTTTAGAAGTGCATCGAGACGAGGCATTGCCTTTTCATACTGCTTAAGAGCATAAAGGCTAAGGGCAAGTCCCTGCCCAGCAAGGTCAGCCTTGGAGTGGTCAGGATTTTTCTCAAGGAAAGCCTCAAATTGACTTACAGCCACTGGATAAAGTTTTCTATTAAAAGCAGCATTTGCCACATAGTATTGGTCAAGGGCAGGATCTTTCTTGGGCGTGGATTCTTTTTTGGGAACCGGCAACCCCTTTGGTTCTTGCGCAACGGCAAATGGAACGATCAAAGAAAGATAAAAAATGAAACTAAATGGAAAAAACCGGAAAACGCTAATCATGGTTCTGATCATAAAAATAAAATTAAAACAAATAACTGAATCTCTTAATAACTACTCAAAATTCATATTTATTACACTATAGGGTGCTAGAAGTCTAAGCATTGGGCAAACTTAAAAAATCACCTTTTATTCACTCTTCTGATTATTAAACAATTTTAGAGTTCTCGCTGTTAATATGATGTTCATTCTCACAATTTCCGACTGAATCCATAGGCATATTAAAGTGAGATAATATAAGCCTCAGTGGCGGCGATAATTTTAAAGCAATCAAGGCTTGGCTAACAATAAAATGGAAACAATAATCCAGTATTGATCAAGAAGCGTTATATGCTAATTCCCAATTCAATTAGGTGCCTCACGCAAAATCATTTTTGCTGCTTACTCTTAGCTACAGGAATAATTTTGGTGACCGAATCACAGGCCGCTGAAAAAATTGAGTTTAATCGCGATGTGAGGCCCATCCTCGCAGATAATTGTTGGTCCTGCCATGGACCAGATGCGGGTAATCGCAAGGCAAAGTTACGTCTCGATATGAGAGAAAGCGCAATCAAAGAGGTCATTGTACCTGGCAAGGCGAGTCAGAGCCCACTCGCTCAACGGATCCTGTCAGAAGATGATGATGAAATAATGCCACCAACAGATCATCGAAAAAAATTAACCGAACCTGAAAAAAAAATCTTGGTGGACTGGATCAATCAGGGTGCAAGGTGGCAAGATCACTGGGCATGGATAAGACCTGTTCGGAAGAACGACATCCCTGCAGAGAAGGCCATTGACTGGTTTCTTTTAAGGGAACTGAAAAAGAGAAATCTTACATTCTCAGAAGCAGCGCCTGCTCACACTATCATTCGTCGACTAAGTTTTGATTTGCGGGGCCTACCACCAACAATAGAAGAAGTTAAAGAATTTCAAAAAAACGACATAGAAGAATCCGTAAAGAAAACTGCAAAATCATTCCTTTCCTCTCCTTCGTTTGGAGAACGGATGGCCGTTCATTGGTTGGACCTGGCCCGTTATGCTGATACCAACGGTTATCATGCCGACAACGAATGGAGTGTTTCGCCTTATAGAGACTATGTCATCAATGCATTCAATGACAATATGCCCTTCGATCAATTTACTTTAGAACAAATTGCAGGGGATCTGATACCAAATGCATCTACAGAGCAAAAAGTTGCTGCCGGATATAACCGGCTCAACATGAAGAGTACAGAATTTGGAATTCAGGACAAAGAGTACCTGACCAAGTATTCTGCTGACCGAGTCAGGACCACGGCGACTACTTGGTTAGGAGCAACTCTGGGGTGCGCAGAATGCCATGATCACAAATTCGATCCATTCTCGATTCGTGATTTTTACAGTTTCGCTGCCTTCTTTGCAGACATTAAGGGTGTCGGATATTATCCGGACGCACAAAAAATAGGCTGGGGTGAAACGATCGAAGTGATCGATCAGGAAAATACAATAAAGATTGCCAAACTCGAAAATGCACTCCACTCCATGGGCCCAAGCAACATCCTGAAAGATTCAAGGAAAGAAGGAAATACTTGGCAATACATATTCAATAAACCAGACCCAAAATGGAACTTACCCGGTTATGATGCCAGCAAATGGAAAACCGGTGAAGCAGGATTCGGTTCCCTAGGAACCCCTAATGTCAAAATTCGGACCGAATGGAATTCATCAGATATTTGGATTCGAAAATCCTTTAATCTAAAGGAAGTCCCAAAGAAAATTTTTCTACTAATCCAGCATGACGAAGATGCCACCGTCTCGATTAATGGAAACAATGTAGAAAATCTAAAAGGTTATTCTACCGAATCAGAGGCTTACGCTGTTCACGGCATTGATACCAAACATTTTAAGGTTGGAGAAAATTTCATTGCTATTCATTGCCACCAAACTAGCGGAGGTCAATTCATTGATGCTGGTCTGAGCTCAGATGCTACGAGAAATATTGAAATTGAAAAACAGATAAAAGAACTGCGTCAGAAAAACCGTAAGATGCTTGCAACTGTCTCGGTAAAACCAAGGACAGTTAGGGTACTTCCCAGAGGAGACTGGATGGATGATACTGGAGAAATCGTAAGTCCGGCCATTCCACAATTTCTCAGCAAAAAAGAAACAAAGTCCCGCACTGATCTGGCAAACTGGATAACCTCAAATGAGAATCCACTAACGGCACGAGTCTTTGTGAACAGACTATGGAAGATTTTCTTTGGTACCGGCATTTCCAGAGTCCTTGACGACATTGGGTCTCAGGGAGAATGGCCTTCACATCCTGAACTTCTAGATTGGTTAGCAGTAGAATTCGTGGAGTCCGGTTGGGATGTAAAACACATAGTCAATCTGATAGTGAATTCAAAAGCTTACAGGCAATCATCACTGGAAAATGAACAATTAAAAATCATCGATCCTGAGAATCGGTTAATTGCCAGACAATCCAGATTCAGGATCGAAGCTGAATTTATCCGGGACAATGCTCTGGCAGTCAGTGGATTACTGGTCCAAAAAATCGGCGGTCCTAGTGTCAAACCCTATCAACCCGGTGGGTACTGGGAAAATTTGAATTTCCCGAGAAGAACTTACAAAGCTGATTCTGGCGCAGACCAATATCGTAGAGGGGTCTACACTCACTGGCAGAGGCAATTCCTTCATCCGGCCCTCCTCGCATTTGATGCTCCCTCACGAGAAGAATGCACCGCCAATCGCCCCAGATCCAATACACCTTTGGCTGCTCTCGTCCTATTGAATGATCCTACTCAAATTGAAGCGGCTCGGACAATGGCCCAAAAAACAATCACGGACCCTGCCCTAAAGGATGACGAATCAAAGATAAGATCAATGTTCATGCGTGTCCTTTCTCGCCCAGCATTGGGACCTGAAATAGCGGGCCTCAACCAATTACTCGAAAAGCACCGCAAAGAATTTTCCAAGGATCCCAAAAGTGCCAATGAACTGATAAGTATCGGACAACAGCCTACACCAGAAAATATTAACCACCTTGAATTGGCACCGTGGGTATCGGTTGCCCGTGTTCTGCTTAACCTTCATGAAACAATTACCCGAAACTAAAATGGGCCGAGCGTAATCGGGTGACTGAAGCTTGGGGCCCATGGCTTCGAGGCTGGGGTTATGCCTGAAATATAAACATCAAACAAAGCACAACACTATGAACAATAATAATAAACATGGAGTACTAAAAGCCGTCTTATGGGTGATCGCTGTCTATCACCTGGCCTTCGGGGCCGTACTGTTAACCGGCTTCAACGT
>JASLJT010000251.1:0-3699 GCA_030747955.1 Verrucomicrobiales bacterium
CTTCAATGATCTCGTAGTCGTTGAAAGTTTTAAAATTGTTCAGGATCTGATTCTCAAAGTAGAGGCGCTGATCATCAACTTCAACGTCCTGACTATTCTCAATTTTTACTTTTAAGTCATCGATTTTGTCTGTTGGGCTCACATCGAAACGGAGTTCTTTGCCGTCCAGGGGTCGGACAGAGATCTCAATGCCGCTTGCATTGCCAAAAACAATTAGACTGATGAATAGTGTTGTTAGTCTCTTAGATAACATCACACTAATTTCCTGATCTTTAGACTCTGATCAACTAACAAAGTTAGTCAGTTTGAGCTTAATTGTAAGTTTTAAGGATCGATCCTTTAGCTAACTTAATATTAATGGGACTTAAGGCCCTTGTTTGGAGTTCATAATTAGGTTATGCATTGAGTTATGAAATTTCCTAGTTCTTTAATACTTTGGATTGCGTTGTTGATGAGTTCCGGGAAGCTCATGAGCGCCGATCTGAGTGATCTGTCGTACTCGGTCAAGTACGGTTCTGTAATTATTACTGATTGTAAGACAACCGCTGCTGGAGAATTGGAAATACCTGCATTGATTGGGGAAGTTCCTGTCACTAAGATTGGGAGTGCCGCTTTCCGGGGCTGTTCGAACCTGACAAGCATTGTTATTCCTGATGGGGTCACAACGATAGGTGACGAGTCATTTTATTCATGCTCTTTGCTGGCGGCAATAACGGTCCCTGATGGGGTGATCAGTATTGGTGAATCGGCTTTTCGTTATTGCAATTCCTTAACGAGTATTAATCTTCCTGAGGGTATTACGAGTATTGGAGATTCCGCTTTTCATAATTGTGGTAGCTTGAGTGATATTCTTATTCCAAGCACGGTCACTCAAATAGGCGAGAGGGCTTTTAGAGATTGCAAAAATTTGGCCAGAATAGTTATTCCTGCGGGAGTTTCCAGTGTTGAGCGGCTTGCCTTTTATGGTTGTACGAGTCTTAGACAGGTCCATATAGATGGGGAGTTACCTGCTTTTGGTAGCAATGTTTTTGGAGGCTCAGCAAATTCTTATATTACTTATTCGGGAGACCAAACGATGGTCGCTGGCAGGCCAAGTTTCAGTCCTAGTCAGCTCTTTGAGGTTAATAATTTGCGTGAAACCATTAAGGTCAAGGATGCCCAAATTGCACAATTGGCTACTCGCCCTTCGGTTCAGGAAATTCAGGACGCACGTGCCGGATCGATAATTATGAGGAAGGACGAGGAGACTGGGAAAGCTAAATTGCAATTCAGGATTGAACAGACAGACAATTTTGAGTCTTGGGATCCTTACGAAGGTGGGGAGTTGAGCGTTTCCGATGATGGTGGGTTTGAATTACTTCTGCCGCTCGATGCTGATAAGATTTGGCTTCGTGTCGGAATGGATGGAGAGGCGCCTGAGTCATTCGATTCCGGTAGAGAAGGCGGTGACCTTGGTGGAATCGATTTTGGAGATTTGCTTAATGGGGGAGGATTTCCAGGTGTGGACATTGGGGGCGATAATAAAGAGGGTGATAAGGTAGAAGATAAAGATTCTGAAGGAGAAGGCGATGGAGAAGGCGATGGAGAAGGAGAAAATTCGGGTGGCCTTGGGAACATCAACTTGGGTGATTTAAATTTAGATGGGATCGACCTCGAGAACATCAATCTAGAGGACTTAAACCTAGAAGGTGTTAATCTAGAAGACTTAAACCTCGGGGGTTTGGACCTTGGAAACCTTAATCTTGGAGACTTGAATTTGGAGGGTCTTAATCTTGATGAAATTGAAATTAATCCATTGCAGTTAGTGCAGCTTGCATTGCTTTTTAATCAATTTCTTTCTGATGTTTCCGATGTTATTGGTGTGGATTTAACGAGTATCTTTCAAAGTGGCGCAGGCGGTGAAGACGGTGAAGGTGGTGATGGCGTAGTAGTTGACCCTGGCCCTGACCCCGATGGAGGAGATAATGGAGGAGACATTGACTTAGGAGACATTGACTTAGGAGGATTAGACCAACTCTTCAACGGAATATCGATTCTCCCTGAAGCCGGAGCAGAGTAAGTTTGCATATAAAGGGAGAGGAGCATAGTTAATGCGCGTTTGCTTATTGTTTTTGATGGCTTTGTCCGTCTGCTGTGAAGCAGCGCGGAAACCTAACGTCATTTTCATATTCACTGATGATCAAGGAACGTTGGATGCGAACTGTTTTGGGTCTGATGATTTACATACTCCTGCAATCGATGAATTGGCGGGCAATGGTATAAAGTTCACTCAAGCTTATTCGCATACAGTTTGCTGCCCAGCGCGTGCGGCGTTATTGACTGGCCGGTATCCGCAAAGGTCAGGCGTTAACTCTTGGACTCAGGGGGACTTGAAGAGCAGTCGGGGGATTAATATGTCCACCAATGAGGTCACGATAGCTGAGGCTCTCCGCGCTGCAGGGTATCGCACTGCTTTGTATGGGAAGTGGCATTTAGGAGCGGCTCGCGATAGCGGACCAACGACCCAAGGATTTGATGAATTTTTCGGTCTCCGTGGAGGGTTCATTGATAATTACAATCATTACTTCCTTCACGGTTCAGGTTTCTATGACCTTTACGAAAAGACAAAAGAAGTTCATGCGAAGGGTAAATATTTCCCGGAGATGATGACTGACCGTGCGCTGAGTTTCATCGAGAAGAACAAGGACGGTCCCTTCTTTCTTTATTTTGCGCTAAATATACCTCATTACCCCGAGCAGGCTCTTGAGATGTTTGGCGATAGATATAAAGAATTACCAATGCCTCGCCGCTCCTACGCGGCGATGATTAGTACGACGGATCATTATATCGGCAAGGTGCTAAAGAAACTTAATGATCTTGAATTAACTGAAGACACTATCATTGTTTTTATGAGTGATAATGGGCACTCGGCTGAGCACAGTCAGATACGTGTTGATGGTCATAGTAGTGGTTTGAAGAAAGGCCATTATTATGGAGCTCATGGAGGCGGCGGAAACGCTGGTCCGTACTTGGGTAATAAGGGGAATTTCTTTGAAGGTGGCATTAGGGTGCCTGCAATATTGTCTTATCCCAAGGGGTTGCCGAAGGCCGAGGTCAAGAATCAAGCAGTCACTTCTATGGATTGGTATCCTACGATCCTTGATTTGTGTGGGATCGAAAAGAATAAGTCAGTTTCTTTTGATGGTAAGAGTCTAGTTCCTATGTTTAGGGGCAAAGGAAACGATGAAATTCATAATGAATTTCATTGGGCGTGGCAGAAGCAGTGGGCCGTCCGAGTAGGGGACTGGAAGCTGATTGGACGAGGCTCGTGGGATTTGAAGTCAGGCCAAAAGATTCCGTCCGGCACGCACCTTGGTAATGTTTCGGAAAAGGATCCGGAAAAGAAGAATTATGTTTCTGAGAGGAAAGATCTACTAAAGGAACTCAAAGAGGTCCATGATCGCTGGGCAAAAACGGTTGGTTTTTCGGCGAGATGATTAGGCTCTTATCTATTCTGACTCTTTCGTTCAGCTCATTGAGCCATGCGGGGGAGCGTCAACTCTATGTTGGCCGGGCAGAGGCAAATATTACTCCGAATGAACCTGTAGCATTGGAGGGAAGTTTTACTCTCCGCATTTCTGACGGTGTGCACTCTCCGATCCGGGCCTCAGTCCTCATCATTGGGGTCGGTGATCCTGATAAAGATAAGGAACTCTCAGT
>JASLJT010000252.1:0-6007 GCA_030747955.1 Verrucomicrobiales bacterium
GTGCCGCGCGATTCGCTCCCCATAACGGGGGCTTGCAAGCACTTCATCGACAACAGAGACCCAATCATTATTAGAAATCTGTTTTAAATGTTTGCCGATCAGTTCCTCTGAGGGAGGCAAGCCATGCATTACCTGATAAATCCGGCGAATTAACTTTCTGGGATCTGAGACAGATGAGGGGCTCAGTTTTTTACTCAGCATCTTTTCCAAAATAAAGCGGTCAATTTCATTATTGCCCCAATCGCTTTTAATCTCTGGAATCTGAGGTCTCTTAACAGACTGAAATGACCAATGATCAGTACCAAGCTTTACAACCTTCGATGGTAAGGGCATTTGAGCCCCGGAATCTATCCATCCTTTGATTAGTTCACGTTCTTCTATCGTCAATTCAGGTTCACCCTCAGGCGGCATCCTCTCCTCAAGGTCATCACTATTGATTAGGTGGATAATTAGACTTTGAGACGAATTTCCTCTCACAAAAAGAGGCTCCCCAGAACTGCCTCCCTTATTAATACCGGCAACTGAATCGAGTCTAAGATCACTCTTTTGCTTATCCTGACCATGGCATTTGAAGCATTTTTTCTCTAATAAAGGCAATATCTGTGACTCAAATTTTGCTGAGCCAGAAACAATGCTGGCTAAAGACAAAAAAGATATAGCGGTGAGAATGACCCTCTTCACGGAAAATTTAGTATGGCGTGCAGGTATAATCGCGTCAAGATATCGAAATGAACAAATCATTAATCCAATCAATCATCATCATTGGAATAGTTTTATCACCATCAAAAATCTTTTCACAGCAACTCGTTGCTCCTAAAAAAAGGCCAAATGTACTCCTTCTGGTTGCCGATGATATGAACTGGGACAGTCCTGGTTGCTTTGGTGGAGCGGCTCCTGAAATCACCCCGAACATCGACAGACTCGCTGATGAGGGGATCCGTTTTTTTAACGCTCATGTAAATATCTCTATTTGTACTCCATCACGGAGTGTCATGCTGACAGGGCTTTACCCTCAAAACAATGGGGCGAAGGCTTTCCAGAGAATCCTTCCAAATATTCAAACGCTTCCTAACATATTAAATGAGAATGGATTCCTTTGTGGAACCATAGGCAAACCGCTCAATCAGCAGGAACTGTTTCGTTGGTCAGTCACTTATCAATGGCAAGGCGTAGGAGACGAAGACGAATGGGGAAGAGACCCTAATGTCTATAAAAAGTTCTGCTCTTCATTTTTTCAGATGGCAAAAGGTTCCAAGCAGCCATTCTTTCTGATGGCAAGCTCACACGATCCGCACCGTCCATACGGTAGAGGCAAGAACGAAAAAAAACACTTTGAGAGAATAGAGTCATCCAAAACATTCACGAGCAAGGAAGTAGTCATGCCTAAATTCATTCCAAATCTTCCTGATACGAGAAAAGAAATGGCGGCATATTGCACCTCGGTTCGCAGGTTAGATGATATGATGGGCACGATCCTAGATGAACTGAAGAAATCAGGTCACTACGATAATACCATCGTTATCTTTCTCTCTGATCACGGGATGTCTTTACCCTTTGCAAAGACCAACTGCTACGTTCAAAGCACCAAAACACCGCTCATTATCAGGTGGCCTGGCACAACCATTAAAGGCTCTTCGGATAAGGAGCATATGATATCAACAGTGGATCTCATGCCTACTATTCTTGAAGCAGTTGAAATATCCAGCAATGCGCCGACTGACGGACGGTCCTTTCTGCCACTACTCAAAGGAGATTCTCAGGAAGGGAGAGATGCTGTTTTTACACAATTTAATCACATCCATGGGAGGACCCCGTACCCGATGCGGTCAGTGATTACCAAAGAATATACATATATCTTCAACCCATGGTCTAACGGGAAGCGTGCCTACAGAGCAGCACCTATGCAGGGACTCTCATTCAAGGCGATGCAAATAGCTGGCAAAGATAATCCTCAAATAAGAGCCAGAGTCCATCATCTACAGCACCGGACAGTTGAAGAATTCTACGACCTTAGAAAAGACCCTCACTCTATTAATAACCTCTTAATTTCCAAAGAGAGTCAATCGGGATATGAAAAAGAGATTTCTAAGTTAAGGGATAAAATGCTCGAATGGATGATTGAATTTAAAGATCCAGCAATTAATGCTTATAAAAATCGCCAATCACCTGAGTCACTTGAAAAATTTATGGAACGATTCACCGCAAACGCAAGAGCAGAGAAAGAAGCCTTGGTCCCCTATGAAAAGGCAAAAGGGTATCGGTTTTAGTTTATACAATCGCATTGGATCAGTTGAAATAAGATTTTTTCCTGTAGTCTGAGGAGTATGCAGTTCCTCGTTAATATCTTCTATGAGAATAAGAAATAGATTGCTAAGGAATTGAAAGACCAAGTTCTTTTTTCACGGCAGAACTGAGGGCAGGTCCTCGTAAATTAGTAGATACAATCTTTCCTTCTTTACCGACCAGAAAAGTGGCAGGAATAGATGTTATTCCATATTGCTTGGCCAAAACGTTATCCCAACCTTTACCATCAAAGGCTTGTGGCCAAGGCATGTTTTTATCTTTAACAAATGATTTTAACTTTGCTTCATCCTTGGCCTTATCTAGTGAAATTCCAATAATCTCAAAGCCTTTGTCGTGATAGTCTTCATAAGCTTTACGTACATTTGGTAGTTCTGCTATACAAGGCCCGCACCAAGTGGCCCAACAATCAATTAGTACTACTTTCCCTTTCATGTCTGCAAGGTCAATTTCTTTGCCTGCCAAGCTAGTGAATTTCAGTTCCATAACTTCACCGACTCCTGGCCTATTTAACTCACCGGCATCTAGCTTATTTAACTCTGCATCTACCTCCTCTGCCCATTCAGATATGGCTTTTTGGAATTCAGGGTCGTCAACAGCATCGATGAATACCTGAGTCATAATAAAAGGCAGTAGGCATGATATGAGAGAAAAAACTAAGCCTATTACTACTACAAGCATTCCCCGTTTCTTTGTAACGAGAACTATGATTAGGCCGATAATCGCAAGAATTAATGCAATGACTCCTAAGGGCAAAGCCAAAAACCCAATAAACGGGATCCATGAAATCGCTGCAGTAACCAAAGCAAGGACAATAGAAATAATTCCCAGTACCAATGCGGCTTGGCTCTCCTCTGAAGACGATTTTTTAACTTTCAACTCTTCAGTAACGGTAGCCCCATGAACGTTTTGTTGAGGAGATTTTATAGCTACCTTCCGATCTTCTATGAACCGATTTAATGAAATCCACTCCTTGTCTTTATAAATATAATCAGTTAGTAAAATTGTTCCTTCCTTAAAATTTTTCCTGATCTGGTCCATAGTATAAGGTCCAGATTTCTGACCATTTTTACTTATCCAATATTTCATATGAAAATGTTAGACTATTGAGATGAGGAGAAAATTATAAATTTATAGCTTTATTATAATTACTTCTTATCTAAATTTTAACTCAAATTTATTCACTTGGAATCGTAATATTTCAGATGTTTACACAGTCTTGCGATTTGTTACGTTCCTTTGATAAGTTATCACATGGCAAAACCGCTAGCGACAATAAAGTATTATTTGATTGCATTGTTTTTGTCTGGGATTTGCTCATCAACGTTAGCTGAAGATCAAAAGGATCATGAGCTTAACTGGAATAATCAGGTCTCACTCATCGAAGCCAATTACAAGAAAGATGCACGGCCATTGTTTGCTAAGCATTGTTTCCGATGTCACGGGGAGAAAAAAAAGAAAGCCCAGATGCGTCTTGACCTCTTTGATGGTAGGCCCAGAGACAAAGACCTTTTCCTATTAAAAGAAATACTGGAACAATTGCATGATCATGCGATGCCTCCTGAAGACGAACCGCAACCTAGTGAGGGAGAATCTGAGACACTGCTACAATGGATAAAGCAAGCACTGGCTACTGCAGAAAAACGACCTCAAAAAAAGGATGGATCTTCTCGGCGTCTGACTGTTGCGCAATATAGAAACACGTTAAGGGAACTTCTTGGAATTGATGATGACCTGACAAAAATACTCCCACCTGACAGCGTTTCCAAGAATGGATTCCTAAATAATGAGCAGACCATGCTGCTAACACCACACTTGATCGAATCTTACTTTGGCATTGCAGAAAAAGCATTAGCAATAGCTATCGTCGATGAAGATTCCAAACCCATCATCCAAAACTTTAAAGTCATTCTAGGTTCCAATATCAATCCTCAATCCCACAAGGATAAGTTAATACTGAATGGTGGAAGAATCTTGCCCAACCAAGATCTAAAAATAACACAACAAACTCCAATAAAATCATTTCCTTTCACACCTTTCAGGATGAAAGATGAATTCGATTTTATTGAAGGTTATAAGGGAAATGGAACGGTAAGAGGATGGCGCAATTTCAAAGGTATTCACCATGCGATCTTTGGAGTCATGATTGGATCAGGAGGAGGATTTAAGCAAAAAAATTCTTATCAAATGGTCAAGGAAGGACTTCTCTTACGCCCTGCCCTTCCTGGCATTTATTCTAACTGGTCTCCGGGCCAACCTCTTCCTTGGGGCCTAGCTCCAACACTATCTATTCCTGTACGAGAACTTCCTAAAAATGGTGATTTCCGTATAACGGTAGAAGCTGCTCGGCATCTTGATGTAATCGAAGAAGGTGATAAAAATAACGTGGGTAATCGATATCCAAAGCTCGGCGCCTACCTCGGAATACGCCGCGACTGCGGAATTACATTTACCCAGATAGAAGAACCAAAAGCTGTCCTATCAGATGATCTGAATAAATATATTTTTGAAGGACCAATGAGCGGATTCCCGAGTTCTGATCTCGAAAAAGGGAATGCAAATTATTTAGCTGGTCTCCATGAAATTGGAATTCGCAGCGAATTTACTGACGACCGCGAAATGCCACGTTTGCTGGTTCATTCTATCGAGTTTGAAGGGCCCTATTATGAAAACTGGCCACCATATTCTCACAGAAATATTTTTATTAAATCCAAGGCAAAAGAAGGGTCCGAAGAGTATGCCGATGATATTATCAAGCACTTTCTAGAAAGAGCATTCCGACGCCCTCCCACTAATGAAGAAATCACAATGATGAACAAAGTTTGGAATGATTCGTTCTCAAAGACCAAAAACTTTCAAGATAGCATCAAAGACACTCTAATGGTCATTTTAACATCTCCACAGTTCCTGTTTCTAATTGAAGAGAGTCAAGGCCCACAAGCAGAACCGGTTCACTCATTCGAACTCGCTTCGAAACTGTCCTATTTCCTTTGGAATGGTCCCCCTGACAAAGATCTACTCGATCTCGCTTCTCAGAAAAAGCTCACCGCCTCAATCAAATCACAAACCGAACGAATGGTTCGAGATCAACGCTTCAATAGGTTCACGGAAAGATTTGTGTCTGAATGGTTGGGCCTTGAGAAATTTGATGTCGTCGAAGTGGACCATAGTCGGTTCCCAAAATTAACTACTTCGATGAAGAAGCAACTCCGCAAGGAACCTATCGAAACTGTAAAATATTTATTCCAGAAAAACCTTCCCCTGAAGAAACTAGTTCGATCCGACTTCATCCTAGCAAATGAAATGGTGGCCAGTTATTACGGGTTAGGAGATAAAACAGAATCAGGATTTGAATTTGTTTCATTACAGCACGATAGCACGTCATTGGGAGGCATTCTTACACAGGCCGCTATTCTGGCCGGCCTCTCTGATGGCCGTGAATCTAACCCCATCAAACGAGGTGCGTGGCTGGCACGTAAAATAATCGCCGAGCCGCCCGATGATCCTCCGCCAAATGTTCCCGAATTACCTGAAGACAATGAAACCAAACTTACACTAAGAGAAAAACTCGAACAGCATCGGAACCAGAAAGGCTGTATGGAGTGTCATGCCAAAATTGACCCTTGGGGCCTTCCGCTCGAAGAGTATGATGCGGGTGGATTATTTAAACAAAAAAAGATAGTTGATGCTCAGTCCACACTCCCAG
>JASLJT010000253.1:0-21145 GCA_030747955.1 Verrucomicrobiales bacterium
CATCAAAGAGTTCGGTATTTTGTTGAATGATCGATAGTAACTTGTTTCCATGTGAATTGTAACACTGAATAATCGTTGATTCGGTTCCTTCAAAATGGTCTAGATAAGCAATGCTATTAAAGATCTGCCCAAGGTCTATAGAAATTATTCCTTCTGATGAAGCCATAGAAATTATTCCTTCTGGATGGCATTCTTTGGAAGGTGAAAAGGCTCTAGAGCAGGACAGCATACTTCTATTAAAATCAATCCAGATTTTTTGGTCTACGAAACATGCGAAGGATAGGATGTGATAGACAGGATGTGAGGTAATGTCTTTCCGAGTATTGTTTCGTTTCTTGCTGCAGCAAGGGCATAGGGCCCGGCGAGTAGTTTTTATTTTTCCTGAATCTGGCAAGTTCTCGTGTGTGCGGATCAATTTATTTGTCAGTATATCGATTGCCTTATTCGCTGATTTTGGGACTTCAATAGTGAGTTGTTCGTTGCGATCAATTGAGGTTAAGATTAGCCTGAGATCATCTGAGGAATTTGGATCTTTTTTCAGGAAAGAACCGCTAACATTTTGAAATTCAATATTCAAACCTGATCCTGGCAAACAAAGGCATGTATCATCAATAATTACCTGAGGCGATTCAGCTTGGAAAGCACAGGACATTTCCGAGTTAAGAATTCTTATTCCACAGTGCGGTAGTGCAGATAAAAATTCGCCGCAAAGTTTAGGTTCAAGCATTAACTCCCAGCATTCATCAGAGAGAGCAGACCGGATTTGATTTGCAGATTGGGACACAATATAACCAGAGATGATTTTTAGATGACTCGCTACCGCTCCCTTGTCCTATTATGATGATCAATTGAGATGAATTACTACATTTCTTCAATTTAATTGGATTTATACAAAAGTTAAGAATTTCTCACTTCTAATGATCCTTGTGCTGCGGTTTCGAGTAAGTTTAAACTAATAACTATCACATGAAATTCTTGCAAAAATCTCTTAATGCCAAATTAACTAAATCTGACCTACTTATTGTTTTTGGTTGCCATGGTAAAAAAATCAAACTTCCTCAGGGAGTTAAGGTTCCGGTCAGTGCCCTAGAGTCATTTACCTGCGACTCTGGTCAAAAGAGAATAACAGATTCGATCAAGGGGCCCTTCGAACAAGTTCTGATGATTGGATTAGGTGAACCCAAAAAAATAGATGCAGAAAATGTTCGTCGTGCCGCGGCTATCGCCGTGAAAGAGGCTAGGGAAAATAAACTGGGATCTATAACTTACTGGGCATCTAAAAATTATGGTTTTGATGCGAGCCTTTATGGACAGGCTTTAGCAGAAGGTGCCGTGATGGGTTCATATCGGTTAGATGACTTTAAAAAAGGCACGGGGGACTTGAAAAAAGTTACGTTTCATACCGGAGAGATTATCAAAAGAGGGGCCAAGCGTGGCATTGCAATAGGAAATGGGAATTGCTTTGCCAGACGTTTGCAAGATACCCCTGCCAATAAAATGCGACCTCGTGATCTGGTCAGAGAGGCCCGCAAAATTGCGAAAAATTCAGTGAGTATTTCTGTGAAAGTTTTTGATGAAAGCGCGATGAAAAAGATGAGCATGGGGTCATTGCTTTCCGTCTCTGAAGGTTCGTCCGAGCCAGCTTATTTAATCCATTTGATTCATCGACCAAAGGCCAAGACTGGGAAGAAGGTTTGTTTTGTAGGAAAGGGTCTGACCTTTGATTCTGGTGGCATTAGTCTTAAGCCTTCAGGAAAGATGCACGAGATGAAATATGATATGTCCGGAGGCGCTGCAGTGCTTGGTGTTTTTGATGTCCTCTCTTCAATTAACTCAGATGTTGAAGTTCACGGACTGATTCCGGCTTCGGAAAATCTTCCTGACGGTAAAGCCACTAAGCCCGGGGATTTGGTCACTGCTTATAATGGGCTCAAGATTGAGGTTTTGAATACTGACGCTGAGGGGCGATTAATCCTTGCCGATGCGCTAGCTTATGCCGCTAAAAAGATCCGTCCTGATGCAATGGTAGATCTCGCCACTCTGACTGGTGCAGTTGTCGTTGCTCTGGGCCACGAAATTACAGGAGTCATGGGGAATGATGATGAACTGACGCAATCACTTGTGGATGCAGGTAAAAGGACTTCGGAAATGGTATGGCCTTTGCCAATCATTGATCTTCACAAAAAGGAAATGAAAGGAATGGTAGGTGATCTGAGAAATATCAGTGGGCCCGCCACGGGCGCGGGATCTTCAACGGGCGGTGCTTTCCTATCATACTTTGTCGAAGAAACGCCTTGGGCTCATCTAGACATTGCAGGCAGTGCTTGGGGTGCGGCGCAGAGAGATTATCAGGGAGGAGAGCAGGGAACCGGCGTGGGAGTTCGTCTGCTCATTGATTATCTTGAGAGTATTTGATCGAATTTAATCAGAGAAGTTCCCTCAATGCATGGACTAGCCTTTCGAGGTCAGATGCATCATTATATGCCTGGATTGAGATTCGGAACATACTGCCCTTCGGATGTAAGAACACTGGCACATCGACTTTGAAACGGTGAAAGAGTTCAGTGTGAAGGGAAGAGTGATCCCCTTCGGGTAAGAGATAAGATCGCATCTGAGGTGGTTGCAAATCGGCGCGCAGATAAAGATCATCCATTCCTGTGACACCAAGAATTTTTTCATTAAATTCTTCTATGAGTTGATTTGAACGCGGGACAACGGTTTCGAACCATTTGTTATTGTTGAGAAAATCAATGGCGTCCTGAACTGCTAGAATGGAGGATATGTCTGTTGTTCCTTGCCAATCATTTTCCAGAAGCAGTGATGAGGTCCCCTCTGAAATGTTTCCCCAGCTGATCGCGGGCGGACGAATCTGGTTTTCATGTTCTCGAGAAGCGTAAACGAAACCTGCTCCCTTAGGTGAGAGCATCCATTTATGGCAATTACCCACATAAAAATCGGCACCGATCTCTTTGAGATTTACTTTTATCTGGCCAGGTGCATGCGCGCCATCAATGACAGAGACTGCGCCAGCGGCCCTGACAATTTCTGTAAGTTCATTGATTGGAAAAAGCTGTGCCGTTTCTGGGGCAATGTGAGGAAATGTGACAATTTTTACTGAAGTATCAATTTTTGTCTTTAATAGATCCACTGCTGAGGATGCAGATTCGAGAGGGAGCGGCATTTTGATTCTGATAAAATGTGCTCCCCTCTCCTCGCATACAGTTTCCCACATCCTATCAACGGCCCCATATTCGTGTTCAGTTGCCAATACCTTGTCTCCTTCATTGATGGTCAGGGACTGAGCCACCATATTTAGTCCGTAAGTCACGTTACGCACAAATGCGATTTGATCCGATTCACAATTAAGGAACAGGGAAAGTCCTGATCTTATTTCCTGCATCCTTTTGGTGAAGTCCCTGTAAAGGAGAGTAGCAGGCTCGCTCTCAAGCTCGTGCTGATAGCGCTGGTAGGCTTCAAATACTGGTCGTGGACATGCCCCGTAAGCACCATGATTGAAGTAAGCTACTTCTGGATCTAGAAGAAATTGGTCTTTTAAATGATTCAATGGAATAGGGCCTCTACCTTCAAAAGGTTTGTCCATATCGTAGCACCTGTCAATCTTCCCTCAAATGCTTAAGAAGAGAAAGCAGCAGTTCTAGTAGTTAGGCTTTGCCAATTCAGAGCCATGCATCGATAATATATTACCAGTCATCGAATAATTTAAGTAATTCTGAGTTGAAATGCTCTGGCTGGAAGCTACTGAATCAAGAAATGTCTAAGTATGACCTTATCGTTATCGGGGGCGGGCCAGCGGGCTACGTCGGAGCCATTCGTGCCGCTCAGCTTGGGAAAAGAGTCGCTTGTGTTGAAAAGGAGCGCGCAGGCGGTACGTGCCTGAATTGGGGATGCATTCCGACCAAGTCGCTCCTTCGCAATGCTGAGCTTTATCGCTTGATGCAGAACCATGCTGATGAGTTTGGATTCAGTTTCGACAATTTATCCTACGATTGGTCCAAGGTCATATCAAGGAGCCGCAAAGTATCGGACCGACTCGCTGGTGGAATTGAATTTTTATTTAAGAAAAACAAAGTCGATTATGTTCTCGGCTCTGGTCAGATACTCGAGCCCGGCAAAGTTCAAGTTACTGATTCTTCTGGCCAGCAAAATGTTCTCGAGTCCGAACACATTCTCGTTGCTACTGGTTGCAAGACAAGAGCATTTCCTGACCTTCCATTCAATGGTCGTTCCGTCGTTGGAAGTTCTGAGGCGATGATCATGGAGAAGCAACCCGAGGACATTGTCATTATCGGAGCAGGTGCGATCGGTATTGAATTTGCATATTTCTTCAATGCATTTGGGACTAAGGTTACGGTCGTTGAAATGATGCCCAATATTTTACCGGTCGAGGACCAAGAGGTGAGTGAGGAATTGGAAAAAAGTTTCAAGAAGAGTGGAATTGAAATTCTCAGTTCAACAAAAGTGATAGGGACTAGAGACCTTGGCGATCGTATTGAAATCGATGTTGAAAAGGAAGGATCCGCACCAAGTACAATAGGGGCCGAGGTTGCACTCATAGCGATTGGGGTTGAGCCGGTCCTTCCGGCTGACTTTGATCTTGAATTAGATAGAGGATACATAGTGACTGACGATAAGTATCAGACTAACGTTCCTGGAATTTATGCTGTCGGAGACATTATAGGGCCGCCTTGGCTCGCTCACGTAGCTAGCTTTGAAGCGACTCAGTGCGTTAATGGTCTTTTCAGTGGGACCCAACCTAAGAAAGTCGGAACCTTTCCTGGTTGCACGTATTGTCAGCCTCAAGTGGCCAGTGTTGGCCTCACGGAGCAAGGGGCCAAGGAGAAGGGCCTATCTTTTAAGATTGGAAAATTCCCTTATCAGGCCAGTGGTAAGGCACAAGCGGCTGGTGAGACGGAAGGTTTCATTAAGCTATTGATAGGAGAGCCGCACGGAGAAATTTTAGGGGCACATATTATAGGTTCTGAAGCCACTGAGCTGATTGCTGAACTTGGTTTGGCCATTGAATCTGAGCTCACTTACGAAGAAATTGAAAATACGATTCATGCTCATCCTACTCTCAGTGAAATGGTCCATGAAGCGGTCGGAGCTTCTACCGGGCATGCAGTCCATATCTAAATAAATAAGGACGTTTTTCCCTATCAATGGTGCCGTTTTATTAGAAAATCACCAAAGTTATTAACTATTCTTAATAATAATGAGAATTATTCTCAATAAAGGTTGACTCTGCCTGTTTTTTTGCTAATAAGAATCACTCTCATTTATAAGTGGGAAAAATAAATATGGTTAATCGGCTCTAAGAATGGCCTGCCCTAGGCAGGTTTTAAAGTGTCGGGAAGCTGTTAACAAAAAACAAAAATAATACTAAGTTACAATGTTAAAAAAGAAAACTAACCGATTCCCAGTAATTTTACTTGGAGTCTTTGCATCATTCGCGCTGATTGTTTCCAATGCGGTCGCGCAAGATGAAGAAGCAGCCGAAGCATTGGATCCGAGTCTTGTGATTGGAGGAGGGGATGTATTTGATCTTCCCGGTTCTGGTTACGTCATCGACGCGGCAGAACTTCGATCACAGAACTACTACAACGTAAACCGAATCCTTGATCGCATTCCTGGTGTATACTACCGCGAGGAAGACGGGTATGGTAATTTTCCTAACATCTCCATTCGTGGTGCTGAAGGTACACGTAGTGATAACGTAACAATAATGGAGGATGGAATTCTGACTGCTCCAGCAGCCTATTCTGCGCCTTCCGCATATTACTCCCCAAACGCAGCTCGTATGGGTGGAATTGAGATCCTCAAAGGATCATCTCAGATTGCTCATGGACCACACACAACTGGTGGTGTCATTAACTATCTTTCTACTCAATTCCCTACAGACCATAGCTTCTACTTGCGTTCAACTTATGGATCAAATAGTGCCTTTGATATTCACAGCTACTGGTCTGATACATCAGAAGGTGACTTTGGTAGAGTTGGCATTTTAGCTGAAATTTACTACCGCCAAACAGACGGATACCGCAAAATTGATGCCGGTAACGGATATGGTGGATCTGACGAGACGGGTTTCGACCTCATGGAGCCTATGGTTAAGATTTTCTGGGAGCCAAATAGCGACGTTTATCAGCGTTGGGAGTTCAAGTATGGCTATACTGAGTTCGATGCTGATGAAACTTATGCAGGTCTGACTGAATCAGATCTTAAGGCTAACCCATACAGACGCTATGCAGGAACGTTCCTGGATCACATGGCAACTGAGCACAAGCGCTCATACTTGAAGTATTTGGTTGAGCCGGCTGACAATTTAACTCTTCAAGTTGCAGCTTATTACAATGAATTTGAGCGTGACTGGTACAAGATCAACAAGGCTGGTGGACAGAGTGTCTCCAAAGTTGTTGCTGATCCTATTACTTACGCAGCTGCTTATGATGACCTTCGTCTTCTCGGAACAGGAAGCTTAGGAATTAAGCACAATTCACGTGCATATGAGTCCAAGGGTTTCCAGGTCAACTTTGACTATGATACTACAATTGCAGGTACCGAGCACAGCATTAGCGGTGGAGCTCGCTTGCACACTGATTCAATTCGTCGTTTCCAACAGCAGGACACTATTGATCTATCTGGTGGCGCTCCTGTTGTTAATGAGGGAGCTCCAGGGTCCGGTGGTAACCGTTTCCAGGAAGCAGATGCTTTCTCAGCATGGATTCAAGACGATATCGATCTTGGAGCTTTGACTTTGAGCCCAGGTGTCCGTTATGAAACAATTGATGGAGACTGGAAAGACTATGCGAGTGACGCAACTAATACTCAAACTAACGGCAAGACTGGTGAGATTGATGCGGTTGTTCCTGGCATTGGAATGACTTATGCACTTTCTGATTCTACTAATGCATTTGGTGGAGTTTACAAGGGAATATCAACTCCTTCTCCTCGTGGTTTCCTCAAGAGTGGAACTAGAATAGAGGAGAGCATCGGTTATGAGCTCGGTGTAAGAACTCAGAAGGACGGCGCTTCAACAGAGATCGCTGCATTTTTAAGTGATTATGATGAGTTGACTGGTTCTAACGCAGGACTTGGTGCACTCGCTTTTGATGGCATGCTTGACGGAACCAACGCTGGTGAGGCTGAAGTTAAAGGCATTGAATTCCTTCAGAGCTACACTGCTAATGCAGACAGCTCCGTAGCTATTCCTATGTTTATTAGTGCAACGTACACAGATGCTACACTCACAGCTCCCCTTTCTTCAGGTGGAGAAGGCGACATTCTCGCTGCTGATGAGCCAGGTGCTACTATCCCTTACGTTCCGGAGTGGAAATTCTCAGTTGGTGCAGGACTTTCTGCTGAGAACTGGGGCCTTAATGCTATTGGATCATACAGATCTGATATGTATGCTTCTGCGAAGAACCTTGAAGTGTCTAATGGCCGTGAAGGCAAGATCGACGGAGGTTTTATTCTTGATTTATCTGCGCATTATAAACTCAGTGATACGACTCGCCTAATTGGTGGCGTTCACAATGTGCTCGACGAAGTCCTCACTGTGAGTAGACTTCCAGATGGACCTAGGGCTAATGCTCCTAGGGAATTCTATATCGGGTTTGAGCTGCAATGGTAAAAAAACATATACTTAGTAAAACAAACAAACAAAACACACATGATCTTGTCCTAACTGTTTTATTGTTGTTGTTTACCGCAACAGCAGCTCACACTCAGGAAAAGATTGCTGACGGTGACACCCAAAAGGTGTCACCGTCTTTTGTTTTACAGGAGAAGGTCCGCCAGTGGGTAGAGGCTCAGAAACTTCGTTCCAAGGAGCGAGCAGACTGGTCAGAGCAGAAACAGAACATGGCAGCTCTGAACGGTATCAGGCTCAAGGAAATTGAGCAGATCGATGCCCTGATAGCCTCTGCAGGGAAAAGGCTCAGTGACGCTACCAAGAAACGCGAGGAGCTTTTGGCGGAGCAGGAATCATTACGCAATAAACGTGCAATCATTGTGAAGCGTGTGGAGCGGCTCGAAACGGCTTTACGGCCTCAGCTGCAAATTTTTCCTGAGCCTCTAATGAACAAAATTAATGACGAGGTGGAACGTATTCGGCAACCAGAGCCTAGCGGTTCTCTGCAGGACCGTTTACGTGATCTTGTTGCGGTAATGAGCGCAGCTTCGGAATTTGGTAAGTCCTTAACCATTCATAGTCAGATCCGCACTGACGGTGAAGATCAGATTGAGGTTGAAGTTTTGTACCTTGGCTTTTCTGGTGCCTGGTACGTTGGCAGGTCAGGGAAGGTCGCCGGCCATGGTCAGGCGCATAGGAGCGGTTGGATCTGGACCGAGGACAATTCAGTGGCAGGGCCATTAAAGCAAGCCATCGAGATGTACCGGAAAGAACGTGCACCAGATTATGTGCAAATTAATTTCAGTGGAAAGAAGGACTGATCAGTATGAAAATCTGGCATATTCTTTTTCTTACTTTTCCCTTTGGTTTGATGCTGAAGGCGCAGGAGCCCAATTATGAGGCCGCGGCCAAATCAATTGAGTCTGACTTGAAAATGGAACTGAAGGCCCTCGCAGAAATGCGGGAGGATATTGCCAAAGAAAGACCCGAACTTGCCCAAGAAACTGAGAAAATTGCCTCCGAGCTCCGTGAGAAGAGGAGACGTTCACAATTAGCAGGCCAGGAAAGAGATGCACTGATCCATGACCTTGCGAGCTTATCCTCTGAGGTCCGTTCCTGGAGGGACGAATCCGTTTACATTGAGAATTTACTCAGTGATTTTAGAAAGAATCTTGAAATGCAAATGAGTGTGACGGAAGCCGAATCGGTGAGGTCATTGCTGCTCTCTGCTGATCAGCAGGGCACTACAGAGGGACTAGAATCTCGTCTCGATCTTCTTGAATCGGCAATTGAACGGCTCGGTCAGATGACTGGTCCACGGTCCCTCAAAGGAAATGCCTTAGATCCTGAAGGAGTGCAGAAAGATGGTACATTTGTTGAGGCTGGCCCCATTAGCTGGTTCGTTGCTGATGATAAAAGCACCGCAGGACTCGTCACTGAGAATAAAGATCTTAGGCCTCAAGTCATTGAGCAGACTTCATCGGCGAATGCCATTCTTGGACTTGCCGAGGGCAAGGACGTTAGCATGCTATTTGATCCGACAATGGGTATGGCTCAGGCACTAAATAAAAATGACGGGTCAATTCTTGCTCATATTAAGAAGGGCGGGTTCTGGATTTACCCAATTCTAATCATTGCTTTGATTGCAACGCTAGCAGCCCTTTTCAAGTGGCTCCAATTATTGAGAATCAGAGCCATAAGACCATCAGTGTTGAGGAAAGTTATTAATGAGGTCAGTGAAGGTGATTTGGATGAGGCCAAGTCTCTCATTGGTCGCAGATCTCATCCTGCTTACAAAGCATTGAGACGGGCCATTGAAACCGAAAGCAAATCACCTGAGTATATCGAAGAGGCTCTTTATGAGGAATATCTGCGCGCGCAGCCAAAACTAGAACGTGGTCTCTCATGGATAGCTATTGCTGCGGCCACGGCTCCATTACTTGGACTATTAGGAACAGTGACTGGTATGATTCATACTTTTAAATTGATTAATGTCTTTGGTACGGGCGATGCGAAGTCCCTCTCTTCTGGAATTTCAGAGGCCCTTGTCACGACTGAGTTTGGTCTGGTCGTTGCTATTCCAGCTCTGATCATGCACGCGCTACTATCGAGAAAAATAAGCGGGATCCTAGCCGCTACAGAAATGGCAAGTATCGCCTATGTTAATGGTTTGAAGGCGAGCCAAAAACTGCAAACAAAGCCCGAAAATGATTGAACTCGTACACGAAGAGTTGAGCGTCCTCGGTACTGAGGGTGGCTGGGTCTTTTGGTGCCTATTGGGACTCGCTTTCGGAATAGCGTATTCCTTACTTTCTATATGGAACCTGTTACGACTTCCCAGGGCTCCAATTCTTAAAAGCTCGGAATGGAAATGCTTGTTACTGCAAGGGTCTCGTTCTTCAGAAATTTTGGCATTACTTTCCCGGAAAATTGGAGAAAAGAAATTAGAAGGTCAAATGAATCAGATAGAGGAGGAAATGTTTTCAACGGCTGAGAGGCGAATCCCTTTTGCTTTTGTCCTTATCACTACGGCTCCTCTAGTTGGTTTGCTGGGAACGGTGAGTGGGATGTTCACCACCTTTGATGGGATGAGCGCGACTGCGTCGACTGGGCCCGCCTCGGTCATTTCGAAGGGCGTTTCTGAGGCTCTGATAACTACACAGACGGGCCTCGTCATTAGTGTCCCGGCCTATTTTATTCATAATGCCTTGAAAGTCAGGTATGAAAATTTGAGGCACGGGTTCCAGCAGATTGGGACTGCCCTTCAGAACCAATTCTAGATCATGGCTAAGAACTTTCAGAGATTTAGAAAAAAGCTGAGCGGCGGATCCGGAGAGATTAATATATCCCCACTCATTGATGTGGTATTTATTCTTCTGATTTTCTTTATTGTGACGACGGTCTTTGTAGATGAGACCGGTGTCGAAGTCGAAAAGCCCAGAGCAGCATCTCAACAGGAGTTAGACAAGAACAGCATACTCATTGGTATCACTGCTGAAGGCGGTGTTTATTATGGGGGTCGGGAAATTGGGGTTGGAGGTGTGCGTGCAGTCGTGGGAAGACTCCTCAAAGGAGATGATCTTCCAGTAGTCATACAGGCTGACCGTAGGACAGCCACTCAAAAAACAGTTGAAGTTTTGGACGAGGCTAAGTTGGCCGGCGCTGTCAGGGTTTTCGTATCAACCTTGAATGGAAGCTGATTAAACGATTTTTAATTTAGGATGCAATTAATTAGGAAAAGTAACCCAATAGTTTTACTCAGGAGCCTGATAGGAAGACTCGTGGGTGGGCTTTTCTTGGTAATCTTATTAATTTCATTTCTCATAATGATGCGCCTCTTGGATGCGAAGCGGATCCCGGACCGAACCATTAGAACAATGGAAACTGTTCCTGAAATGGCTCCTCCTCCTCCTCCTCCCTTAGAAATTCAGGAAGAGACTCCACCACCACCACCACCATTACCTAAGCTTGAGTTACAGATTGAGAGTGTAGCCCCTCCATTAGTTGCGACCCTTGACTCAAAAATTGACCTCACCATGAGGACTGCAGATTTTGAATTAGAATCAAATCCTGAGCTCATACTGTCACCACTTCCAATAAAGACGCCAAAACCCGCAAAGCCGGCACCAGCGCCCATTTCAAGGCCAAAAGTTCAGGGACTCGTATCCGTTGGCGATTTGGACTCGAGACCGCGATTGATGAATAGACCCTCTACAAGGTATCCGAGCGCTTTACTGAGGCGCGGCGTGCGCAGTGGAACTGTTATTCTTGAAGTGGGTATTTCAATGAACGGTAGAGTCAAGGTCAGGAAGGTACTTTCGAGCTCTCACCCTGAACTGACAAAGATGGCAACATCCTTTGCATCTAGGGCCCGTTTTTCAGTTCCGAGAAAAGATGGGCAACCGGTCAATGCCATTTACCGTTGGCCGATGACATTACAGCCACCGAAATAATGTTAAAAATACAATTCACATTAATGCTAGTATGTACCTGTTTAACAGGTGCTGCACCGCTTCCGATTGATCCGATATGGAACACTGAATCTTTTCGCAAAGCTTTTACTGCTAGTTATGGAGTCGATTCACGGATAGAACCCAAATTGAATCCCGAAGAGAAAGAGGAACTGGATTTGGTCGCTAAGAAGATGGCTGCAGGGGACCGACTAGGGGCCATATCATTGATGGTTAAGAGCGCACTTTTGGAGAAGAGTCCAGCGATGCTCTTCAATCTTGGGAGCCTTCAGTTCGAAGAAGGTCAGTCAACTAAAGCAATGAGCAATTTTCGTAAGGCGCTTAAAATCCAGCCTAATTTTAGAGATGCTCATAGGAACCTAGCAATCGCTCATGTTCAGGCAGGAAATTATAAAGAAGCAGAGCCTAGCCTAAGAAGGGCAATGGAACTGGGTTCGCAGGATGGTCTTACGATGGGTCTCTTGGGCTACTGTTTGAGCCAGTCAGGAAGATCCCATGATGCATTGCAGGCTTATAGGATGGCAAAACTTACCATGCCTGATGAATTACAGTGGCAGTTAGGTGAAGCAACGGCACTAATGGATCTTAATGAACTTCAAGAAGCAGCATCGATTTATGAGCACGTTCTAAGAGTATCTCCAGAAAGGGTTGCCATATGGGTGAACTTGGCAGATGTGCATCTTAGGCAAGGACAGCAAATACTGGCCATTGCAGATTTGGAAGTTGCTCGAAGACTCAATGCTCTTGACGCTTCTGCGATTCTTTCTCTGGGTCATATGTACTTGAACGAAGCGTTGACTGAAAAGGCAATGAGTTGTTATCGGCAGGCATTAAAGGACCCGGTCCCCTTAGCCTTTCAAAAATTCGCCGATGCAGTTGATTATCTTGTCAGGTATCAGTTCTGGGACCAAGCGAGTCAGTTCGTCATGGAAATAAAACAAGTAGCAGAATATGACGCGCAAATTAAAGAGGACAGCAAAGCGGCCCATCAATTTGAGCGTGCAGGGGCAATGATAGAGATTGAATTAGGGAACCCTGAAGCAGGAGCATCCAGGCTCCAATCATTGTTAAAAAAGGATCCTCTTGACGGTCTTATCCTGATAACATTGTCAGAACATTTTGTAGAAAATAAAGAAACTGAAAAGGCATTGATGCTCCTTGAGCGAGCCGTATCTATTGATGAATTTGCGGTCCAGGCGCAGCGTCGACGTGGAGAAATTTTAGCTCTTCGAGGGGACTATAGTGCGGCCCTAGATGCGTTAAAAAATGCTCAAGCAATTGAACCTCACAGTGCCTTGGAAAAATACATTGAGAGTCTAGAAAGATTATCAAAACTGCATGAGCGTCAATAGCTTATGATGGAATTATTTCTATTTACTAATGCAGTAGAGATTAGAAAAAGTTCTCACAAACAATTTACCATCTGCCACTGCAGGAGTTGCATAAATACCTTCCGGAAACTTGAATGAACTTAACAATTCAAGTTTATCTGAGGCAGCAATGACCGTCATGTCTCCTTCCTTACTGAAGCAGTATATTTTATTATTTATAAGTATCGGTGAACTGTAAGGTGCTCCCACAACACGCTCCTGCCATAGTATTTTCCCGTCAGACGCTTTCCGAGATGTCATGATGCCACCATCGTTAAGCAAGAAAATCATGCCATTAAATGAAAGTCCCGTAGGCACATAAGGCAGACCCTTGAGCCCAGCCTCCCATGCCACAGAAGCTTTTTTTCCTTTGACTCTTACAACAGCTGATTCTTTGCCTCCGGACCCTGAACCTGCAGATACAAAAATTGTATTTCCTGAGATCACGGGGCCACCGACACATCGTTGCGAAAATCCTGCATCATGTTCCCAGCGAATCGTTCCTTCAGAAGAATCAATCGAGGTGATCCCATGCGCTGTGCTGCTGAAAATAAGCTCTTCAGTACCGTCATCTGCTTTCCGCGCAACAGGAGTGCTATAGGCTCCCTTATCATTGGATTCTCTTTCAATGCGCCATTTTTCAGTACCGTTACTTGGGTCTAGACCCACAATATAACTTTTCCCTTGTTCGCCGTGGCTACCAATGACCAGAGTATTATTTGCCAACACAGGCGAAGCTGAGCTTCCATGCTTTGCATAAAATTTACCAAGTTTCTTTTTCCAAATTTCTTTACCATCATGGTCAAGTGCTAGTGCTTCGACTCCGTCCGGTGAGGTCCAAGTTACGTAGACTCTCTCTTCATCGCAGCATGGCGTTGAGGCAGAAAAATCATTGAATCGGTGTTGCTTATAAACCTGATGAGTCTGCTTATTTCTCCATTTTTCTTTCCCATCCTTGGAAGAAAAAGCAATGATGTACCTGAGGCCTCTTGAGTCTTTGTCAGTGACGGTTAAGAATATTGTGTCTCCCCATAATACCGGAGAAGAATGTCCACTACCCGGCAATTCGATGGACCATTTAATATTATCTTTTCCTATTTTTTCAGGGATACCGTTTTCTGGTGAATGACCAGAGGCTCCAGGACCACGGAACTGAGTCCATTCTTGGGCCGAGCTCAGTCCTAGAACGGTTACAAAAATTCCAACTTTCAGAAGAATATGGAAAACCTTATTTTTCATCCTTTTAGTCTAGCCTTTACCGAAGCCTTAGTCACGGTGAATAGCATATTTCCTTTATTCTTAGGAGTTATAGGCATTTGATACGGACCCGGTCAGGGATTAATGTTATGGTCTTAAAAATGTCAGAACCACTCATCGAAGAACTTCCGGATTCAGCCGGCCATTTCGGTACATACGGAGGAATGTTTGTGCCAGAGACCCTAATGTCTGCTCTGGAAGAGTTGTCTGGTGAATATACTAAGGCCAAATCGGATCCACAATTTCGACAGGAACTTGACGAAATGCTTAGAGAGTATGTCGGAAGACCAACTCCTCTCACTTTTGCAGAGAGATGGACCGAAATTCTCGGAGGAGCTAAAATATATTTGAAAAGAGAAGACCTTCTTCATACCGGTGCTCATAAGATCAATAACGCGATGGGACAAATTTTATTAGCCCGAAGACTCGGCAAGAATCGCATCATAGCCGAGACGGGAGCCGGTCAACACGGAGTTGCTACGGCCACGGTCTGTGCCCGGTTCGGATTTGATTGTGTTATTTATATGGGGGAAGTCGATATGGAGAGACAGGCACTGAACGTTGCCCGCATGAGATTTCTGGGAGCCGAGGTGCGTGGAGTGGCTGCTGGCCAAAGGACCCTTAAAGAAGCAGTCAATGAAGCTATGAGGGACTGGGTGACTAATGTAAGGAACACACACTATATTTTGGGTTCTGCTCTAGGTTCACATCCTTACCCTATGATGGTTCGTGATTTTCATCGCGTGATAGGCGAAGAGGCCCGTAAGCAGATACTGGAGAGAGAAGAGAGGCTGCCTGATTATCTGGTCGCTTGTGTTGGTGGTGGCAGCAATGCCATTGGTTTATTTCATCCATTCCTTGGCGATGACTCAGTTAAGATGCTTGGAGTTGAAGCCGGCGGTCGTGGTATACGTAAGGGCGAGCATGCTGCCCGGTTCCAGGGAGGTAAGTTGGGTGTTCTTCAGGGAACTAAGACCTGGTTACTGGCAGATGAGGATGGTCAGATAGAGTTAACCCATTCGGTTTCCGCGGGCCTCGATTATGCGGCAATTGGTCCGGAACACGCTAACCTCAAAGACATAGGGCGTGTCGAGTATACTTATGCGACTGATGATGAGGCGTTGGAGGCATTTCAGGAAGTATCAAAGGTTGAGGGGATAATACCTGCTCTGGAAACTGCCCATGGACTTGCTGGGGTCCGGAAAATTGCCCCTAAGCTCGGAAAGGACGCGCTGATAATATGCAATTGCTCAGGGAGAGGAGACAAGGATGTGGCGCAGGCCGCAAAGGCAATCTTTGGAGAGGATGTCTTTGGTTAATCATTTATAATTTTTCAATAGTAAATTAGAAAAAATCAATCATGAAACATTACCTACTAGGAATTTTAATGATTTTAATTGGTGCTCTTCAATTATCAGCTCAGGAAGAGGATGCCACCAAAGGGAATGTGGCCGATGCAATTGATGTTGCGGATGAGGATGCTATTACCAGTTCAATAGGTAAAGCAGTAATGGTTACAGGAAAGGTGAGGCATTCTGACAGTTCGCCTAAGACTGCAGATGTCCGAGTTTGGTTCTCTGATAGCGGTTTCCGCCTCCTAATTAAATCGGATGTTTATGATTCCAAAGAAGACTGGGGAATTGACGGAGTCATTGGCAAACAAGTTTTTGTTCACGGTAAAGTGATTCGGTCAGGAGACTTTATTCAGATTAACCTCACTTCTCCGGATCAGATGGCAACGAGCGCGGATGACGTTACCAAAGTAAAGGCTCCCTCAAATAAACCAGGGAAGGATGGTCCAGAAAAATTTGAACCGGTTTCACCTGGGGCCATTTTACCCGTGAAGCCAAGTAAGGAGAATCTGGCGCCATTGGCAACGGAAGCAAGGGTCAAGGTGATATTGGCGATGCATGCTACTGAGGTTCCTACCATGTTGGTCTCTGAAGTGAAGGCTGAAATTGTTGATGCTGAGGAAGGAGGGCCAATGCAGGCAAGTTTTGAAACCAAGCCTAAAATTACCGATAAGCCGATGATTTCGGTCATGACTTATCTTCCCAAAAAATATTTCAGTCAGGGGTGGCCAAAAAACAAAGCCGTTCATTTTGTAGTTGATGAAATTCAGGCAGACCCCGCTCCTCCAAATTTTGCAGCAGCGTTTCTCATTGAGTGCCTATTAAAAGGCATCAAGGTCCCTGAGAATTTGGTGCTCTTTGGCGGAATGGGTGCTGGAGGCCGGTTAAATTACACAACTGATAAAAAGCGGTGTGATGCTTCAATCGGAGATGCAATTAAACTGACTGCTGAGGCTGCGCAAAAGGCAGGAGTCGATCCGGATGAAGGAAAGGTTAAGAGTAATTTTACGACTCCAAGTGCATTGGGGAAAAAGGCCTTAGTAGTTAATAAAAGTTTTTATTTATTAACTAGTAATGTTGATGACGGGATCTTGGATGATTTGATACTAGATGATAGTTGGGATGTTATTAATTCTACTCAGGTAATATCTTGTGAACATATTGATGATGCATTGAACGTTGCAAGGGAGCTTTCAGAAGGATTAGAAACCGGAAAATCTATAATTGATTTGAGTGCGGCTCAGAAAGTTCTTCGTGAAAGATCAATAAGAATGTTATCAAATGCACAGGTATGGAGCAGAGTAGTTGCTGCCGGAAGGGCCAGCAAAAATAATAAGACTGCTTACGCTTATGCACGTTTGAGGACAAGAAAAGTTGCTAAAACATATTCATTAGATCGATGCCTTTCGCATGTGGATCAGCAGATCATAACAGCAAGGGGCAATTCCTTGGATAAATTTGTAGACCGTGAATTACGTAAGTATGTGAGGGACCTTTCCAATAAGATGAAGCAGATCCAACCAAAGATTCACCCTAAAGCTGTTCCTGTTCTTGCGTCCGCACAACTCTACCTTAAGGAAATTGCTAACCATGCTGCATCAAAGCGAGACACCGCGGCCAAGGCAAAACCTGCAAAGAAAGAAGGGGACAAAAAAGCAGCTAAGATAGTTCCTGACCGCGTTCAAGAGGAGTATGATATGGCAAAGAAAGCTTATGAGGATGCTAGAGCAGAAGCTCTAAAGGTGCCCTAATTCGTTAATATTCCCAAAAGAGGTAATTGTATTGGGATGCTATCCCCAAACAATAATTTCACCTTCTTTTTCAGTGTTAGCTAAAGCTTCTTTGAAAGCATCCTTGTCCCAACCTTTGAGTTTACCCAAATACTTAAAGAGCTTGTTAGAATTGGCAATACTGGTTGGAATTTCAATTTCTTCATGATCACTTCCATCTGGCAGATTGATAGAAATAAGAGGATCTCCGGCATATGATGATACGCGAACTCTTACAATGTCGCCCCAAGGCACTGAGCCTATCTTTTCCTCGTCCTCATATAACTCTATCATCTTTGCAGTGAAGTTATAAGTCATTGCAGTTTCATCATCATCATCATCACTGTCCATGACGCCGCCATCATCATCCTCTTCGCCGACTCCGTGATCATCCTCTTCGTCATGATCGTCAGGACCTTTAGGTTCAATTCCGAATCCACTAGCCGGATCAAAGTTATATTCACCATTCTTTATGGTGGCATGAATATCGGCTAACCAACTTTCAAACGAGTCGGCTATTTCCTCATTCTCATCATTGCTTACATATTTACTAATTGCTCCGCTTTCTAACTCAACACAGAGCATGTCCCCTGACCCATCTTCAGCAAATGGCAACCAATCCCCAGGGCACGTTTCATCTTCTCCAGCATCATCTCTGAGCCCTTCCAGCTCTTCCCAAGATTCCTGCACCAGATCCAGTGGCATTAGACTGAACATTTCAAAGAATCCGGGATTGCTTTCCTGACTCTGGCCATTGTGCATGACAAGGAAATCTCTATAATCAGTAGGTAATTCCTGACCAATAAATTCTTCTAATGCATCTACATCTGCTTCATCCACTCCAGGATTAAGTGATTCTAGAATTGCACTTGCTTTTGATGTTAATTCACCTTCGAGACGGGACCAAATTTTCTTCATATAATTTAGTTAATTATTTTTTATTTTCCCGTAGCGGGACCCTTCATAGTTTCAGCCATAACGAATTCCGCAAACTTCGCAAGAAAACGTTTCGAATAAGTTGCAGTTAAGATTATGTCGTTCCCGACATAATCTTGGCTTAAAATCTTACCTTCTCGGTGCAAAAGGGCTACTAAATCCTGTCTAGACTGAGGTATTTTCATGGTATGGCGTACGATATTTTGCAGTAACATATCAGCCATTTTGTCCATTAAAGTGTTGATACCATGGGCATTTTTGACCGAAATAAAAATCGCTTCAGGGAAATTATTTTTAAGTTCCCATAGCCTACTGTCATCAATCAAATCAATTTTGTTAACTACCGAGACGATTTTCTTTTCGTCTGCCCCGAGTTCTTTTAATACGGCCAGTGTAGTTTCATGATGATCGATAACATCTTTGGAACTTCCGTCAATGACATGAACGAGGAAGTTGGCAAGTAGTGCTTCTTCGAGCGTGGCCTTGAAACTTTCCACCAAGTCGTGAGGTAACCTTCTCACGAAGCCAACTGTATCAGTCAGTAGAATTGTTTGACCATCATCTAAATTCAGTTTTCTCGTCGTAGTGTCCAGAGTTGCAAAAAGTTTATCCTCTGCAAGGACGGTACTTTCAGTCAGGCGATTCAGCAGTGAGGATTTACCGGCATTGGTATAACCTACGATTGCGGCGTGAGGCAGGTCAGCACGGTTCCTTTCCTTGCGTTGTGTCCGGCGTTGTTTTTTTACTTTTTCTAGCTCAGCTTTTACACGGTCTATTTTCTTCCGGGCCAGTCTCCGGTCAACTTCGATTTGTTTTTCTCCTTCTCCTCTTGCTGCGCCACCGCCACCCTTTCCGCCGCCCGATCCACCACCTTGACGATCTAGGTGACTCCACATTCTGGCCATCCTGGGCAGAGTATATTGCATTCGCGCCAGTTGTACCTGAAGGCGGGCCTCCCTTGATCGGGCCCGCATTGAAAAAATATCAAGAATGACTTCATGCCGATCAATGACTAAAATATTAGAATCATTTTCCCAGTTCCTTTGCTGGTTTGGGGATAATTCATTATCAAAAATAATGCAGTCACATCCTAACTCTTTAGCCAATTCAATAGTTTCGGCCATTTTACCCTTTCCCATCAAATGAGAAGGATACGTTTCGCGGACCTTAACGAGAGTAGTTTGTGCAATTCCTATGTTTAAGGTTTCAACTAGCTCACGCAATTCTTGAATAAGACTAGCAGCTTCATCTGATTCTGACTTATCATAATAGACACCTACCAGTAAGGCCTTTTCGACAAGTTGCGGTTTTTCGCGGACTTCAAACATATGGGTCTAATAACTAACTAATAGGAAATAAGTTACATATCAAACAAGTTAGTATGACTCAGTACTCCTAAAATATACTGGGTCGTATCACTTTATTTTGAATAATCAAGCTTTGGCACGTTCTTTTCTGGAAGACAATAAGGACCAAGGTTAGTTTGTCCTATAGTGAAAGGCCCGCGCATTGAGACTCGAGAACAAGTCATGTTTTATGATACAGACGCTGCCGGAGTCGTACACAACATTTCTTATCTGAGATTCATTGAAAAGAATCGAACTTTGTTGGGATCTGAATTGGGTCTTAATTATAAAGAAATGGCGGACTCAGGCATTTACGGAGCAGTTCTTCGTATCGAGATTGATTATCGCAGGCCTGGGCGCTTAGGAGAGGATTTACAAGTGCGTGGATGGCTAGAAGAAGTCAACAAAGTGAAGTTTTGGTGTGGATTCGAAATCCATCGAGCCGGGGATAATGAGCTCTTAGTATCTTCAAGGCAAGAACTTGCCTTGGTAAGGATGCCAGAAGGAAAGCCGACAAGGTTACCTGCGGATTGGAAAAAATATTTTTAGGAATGAGCCGTATCAGACTGACGATAGCTTATGATGGTAGCTCCTTTCAGGGTTGGCAGAGCCAGCGAGGAGGAAATACGATTCAGGACTATATTCAGACAGCTCTTTTAAAAGTTTCTGGAGACGATTTGCGGATTACCGGTTCTGGTCGAACTGACACAGGAGTTCATGCTCTTGGCCAAGTCGCACATTTTGATGCGCCAGAAGCTAGTAGTATGAATGAAGATGAATGGAAACGGGCCCTTAACGTGAATTTGCCACCCACTATTCGAATAGTCAGGGCATCAATGGTCGAGGATGATTTTCATTCTCGATTTGGAGCTAAAGCAAAAACTTACCGATACGAAATTGATATAGGGTCTGTCCTAAATCCTTTGAGAGTATCTAGGTCCTGGCATCATCCAGAAAAAATTGATCCTGAGATTCTGCTCCGTGCATGTTCCATTTATATTGGAGAGCACGATTTCGCCTCATTCGCCGCAAACCGTAAGGACGGAAAACAAATTAACACTGTAAGAACAATCAATTCTGTTGATGTTGCTGAGACCCCTCATGGCTTGAGTATTACTTTTAGTGGGAATGGATTTTTATACAAAATGGTCCGCTTATTGGTAGGCGCTGCAGTGCGGGTGGCTGAACAAAGAGAAGAACTTTCCTGGTTAGAGGCGATGCTTAAGAGTCCGGGAACTTCCAAATGCCAATACTGCGCTACTGGTGAAGGCCTTTACCTTGTCGAAGTCGTTTATTAGTTTTTTCTTTCGACTCAGGCTCCTTAATCTCTAAGAAGATTGCAGGCGCTGACAAGTGCCCTGACCCCAGCAATTTCAATTGAAGGGTCAACGCCACACCCCCATGCCTCTTTACCGTCATCAGAACGTAGCAAAATATAGGCAGCTGAATCAGCGTCTGATCCTCCCATCACTGCATGTGAGCGATAATCTTTA
>JASLJT010000254.1:0-2113 GCA_030747955.1 Verrucomicrobiales bacterium
AATTGATGATGATAAATCAAAAAATTATCCTTATAATTTCAACGAGCATCACCTGCTCCTTACTGCTAAATTTTGACTATGGTTTAGCAGAAGAAAATGCCCCTGAAGCACTGGCTGTCAAAGGCACCAGCCTGGCTACTCCATGGCTTCAACAAGCGCTTGATGAATTAACCGAAATTCCTAATGCTCCGAAGGATGAGATCGCATCCAAACGAATCACTCTCAGTTACATTGACCCAATAAGAGCAACTCAATTACTGAGCCTGCACGGATACACAATTGGAAAACCGGGAGAAGCTGTAGACCCCAAAACCTTACCCGTTATCATCTCACTTCCTGGAACGACGTTTCATGAAATAATACCAAAGCCAGAGGAGAAGTTCCCTCAAACAGAAACGGATCCGCTCAATGAACTTGTGATCTTTCATGACCCCGCAATTCCTTCGCAATTGAGCGGTATACTGGCAAAGATCGAGTCAGAAATAGATAAGCCAGCCAGACAAATCATCATCGAGGCAATGATACTTGAAGTCTCTTCAACGGCACTAGATGAACTTGGCATCAAATGGACCAAGACCGAAGGAGCAAATAATTTTATCGGATCGAACATGAACACCCTAACGATCGGCAGCCTTCAGCATCCAGCCACGGGCGCTGCACTTGATTTAGTCACTAAAGGAGGGACTAACGGCATATTCGAAGGGCTCAACGCACAAATTAAAGCCCTAGTCAGAGAGGGCCAGGCTGAGGTTCTATCCAGACCAAGCGTACTCGCACTCGACAATAGAATGGCCTACATTAATGTCTCAGAAGATCTCCCCATCGCAAATACCTCATACTCAGCCTCAGGTAATTATGCCAGCACTAGCTTCACTATAAAGAAGGCGGGAATTACTCTCTCTCTCCGCCCCAGGATCGACACTGAAGGCAAAGAAGTGAGCATGCAGGTCAATGCGGAAGTCACAGCTAAGATCCCTGATGCTGACGTCAATGTCCGAAGCAGTAACGGCACCATAATGGCAAGCTCACCAACCATTTCGAACCGCGCAGTAAGAACTTACGTCAGGGTAGCTAATAATACACCCTTCATCATCGGAGGCCTCATTGCAAAAGACAAACAAATGACCAAGGACAGGGTCCCAGCTCTGGGCTCACTGCCTATAATTAAGCGTTTCTTCCAAAGCAAAAAAACAAACACCGTCAAGAGAGAGGTCATCATTGTGCTGACACCATTCGTTCTTCCCGAGGAGAACTCTATTGGCAAGAGCACACCAATGGATGAGGACGCGTTTGATAGTTTTGACAATCAACTGTTCCGAGACGCTTACAGGATCAGAGGAGAAGACACTTTCGATCTTAATTATCTGTACGAAAACAAACAACTCCAGAAAATGAAGGACCTTACGGAGCAGTTAGCTTCAAAGAACTTAAATTTAGTCAATCAATACCCATACAAAAACTTCTACGGTGATTCTGTCCCAGGCGAAGAGATCCTCTGCTACAGGCAAATATACGAAGTCCTTAAACGTAGAGGCGTTCAGAAAAAAATAAGCTCAAATAAAATCATTTTCTTTGAGCCTGATCTTAATATCGGATCAGGAAATCGCGTCCTTTTCCTAGAAGAATACATTAAGCGAAACGTTCCTGAAATTCTGGAGAGAACACCTCATTCAAAGGCCCTTGCTCTCTCATTTAAAATGAATCGTCTGACCGAAAAGGCAGACTCCATCTTCAGCGAACCAGTTCCGAGCATCACCGTCATTGATTGCCCCGACAAGGACAGTTGGAGCAAGGCACTCTGGGAAATGAATCAACCCACAAAGAACGGCCAGCAAAGATTCACTGTTCTGCTACGGAGCACTGACGACATAGATAGACTGAAGCATGCAATTTTGACAAAAAAAGCCATCAGTCTTAATACAGAAGATTTCGCTCTACGGCTAAGCAATTTTTCACGAGGCCGCCTATTACTAATACCTAGAGTGACAGAGAAAGACATCGAACTTGTCGACATAGACGTGGCCCGAGCCTTCTTCTACTCAGAAATGTATTACCAGGCACAGCAGGTCGCCATGGAAAAAGACATCAATGCTTTTCAAAAGATAACTAAGGA
>JASLJT010000255.1:0-3080 GCA_030747955.1 Verrucomicrobiales bacterium
TTTGTTGGCCCCTGAAGTCTGATCCCCAGTGAGCGTGGTAAAGATTTCCGCCTCTGAATCCATGATGGATTCCCTGACTGCCCTGACCAAAGTAAAAACGGTCACCATTAAAGGACGCCTGATCGGGCCTGATCCAGCAAGCCATAGTGTAGCTCGCTTCGAGTCCCTGATCCCTATTTCCACACTTGGTTGGTACATCAACACTGTTAACTGAAATGAAACCAGTGCCTCCGACCGAGAACTGGGCTGCTCCGGAAGGGGTCGAACCGTTTGGAGCTCCATCAGCGCCAAAAGTTACATTTCCGGTGACTGCTCCTTCCCGGTCATTACCGCTCCCGTCTGTTACAGTCTGAGTGCCTTGAGGGTCATCAAAGTTGTAATAAAGGAAAGGGTCGGGAATTTGAGCCGTCGTAATGAGGCTAAGCCCTATAAAAAAAGTAGAAAATAAAATAGGAACTTTGAGTAGGTAGCGGAGGTTCATGATTTTTCTTTTTATAATTTATTTATTGTCATGCATTTCATGCTTATAGCTGAAATTGCAGTTATAGACCTAACATTATTATTAAATTCAGAATCAAAAGCCATTCATTGTCAATACTATACGAATAATGGAATGAGGATTTGGTATTATAATTAGTTCAGGAGAATATTAAGTTCTTCCATATTGGTTCCGACGGATATTTAAACCACAGGGAACGATTAAAGGATCTGATAGAATTATATTAATGAATCTACGGGGCGCATCATTAACAATTAGTCCTCTGACTAAAAAAGCTCAATAGGGATAGGAACAATTTTTAAGTCTGCTCCTCCGAGAGGGTTCCCTTCAGTTTCTTCGATGCTTTCGACGATATCGTTTTTAAATTTTATAGAGAGCTTACCAGTTTCCATTTTTACGTAATACTTCTGGCGGAACAAATTGCCTTGGGAATCGCGTCTGAACCTGTACTGAGCAACGCGCTCATAGGTAGAATATTCGTAAGTGTCTATTCGTCCACCACGATCAAGTTTAGAATTTTTCCGCGAAGGTTTACCCATAGAGGCAACGACTTCGTCAGTGTTCATTCCAAGAGCGATTTGTTTATTTTCGATTAATTCATCAACTATTTTCTTTCTTTCGTAGAGTGTACGCAGTTTATCAGAAAAATCTTTGTTTAGTCCTTGCAGAGCAGATGGAAAAATCCATCCTTTTACTTGTCCGTGGAGTGCCATTCCCCTGATCAGATATTGTTTGTCAGTTATGGCAATTAGGGTGACTTTTTTACCTTTTCTGAGTTGGCCTATGGCTCTCTTGCGCTGAGAGCTGACGTAAATTGGTTCTTGTTTAATTGCGAGAAGTTCGACTTTCTCTTTGCTGAAATCCTCCAGATAAATTGCTCCCGGTTCACGCTTCAAATTACTTTTATTCCGAGAAGGAATTGACTCAGAAATTGTTGGCCATAAGCATGAGCTTAGCAATAATATGATCAGGTGCGTGCTTGCTCGTGATCGATAATGCCTCATGGTTTATGAATTGTAGCGTTTTATCCGATAAAACGCAATGCAGCTTAAAGAGGACAAGATAAAGTGTAAGGAATCACTAAAATAGAACATTATTTTACTTATAAATGCCCGAAAATTTTCTATCATCTAAACTATTTGAAAATGCGAACCGTTTAATTCCTGGTGGGGTTAATTCTCCGGTCAGAGCTTTCAGGAACGTTGATGGGGATCCGTTCTTTGTGCGCGCGGCCAAGGGTTCCAGATTGTGGGACGTCGATGACAATGAATTAATTGACTATGTGGGTACCTGGGGTCCTGCTATATTGGGTCATGCTCCAGTGCCAGTGATAGAGGCGGTTCATGAGGCAGCAAAGAGAGGCGTTAGCTTTGGCACTCCTAATCCTTTTGAAATTGAAATGGCAAAGATCATTGTTGATTGGGTTCCATCTGTCGAAAAGGTTCGTATGGTTAACAGTGGGACTGAGGCAACAATGTCCTCAATCCGCTTGGCAAGGGGTTTTACCGGGCGTGATAAGATAATAAAGTTTGAGGGCTGTTACCATGGGCACGTTGATTCCTTACTTGTGGCCGCAGGTAGTGGTGCTTTGACTCATGGTGAGCCTGATAGTGCCGGTATACCCAAGGCATTTGCTTCCGAGACCATTACCTTACCGTTCAATGATCCTGAAAAAGTTCAGCAGATTTTTTCAGCTCAGGGCAGCCAAATTGCTGCAGTAATTCTCGAACCGATACCGGCTAATGCAGGTTTGTTTTTTCCTGAGGGTGGGTTTCTTGAATTCTTACGTGAGGTCACAAAGGAGCATGGATCATTGTTGATATTTGATGAAGTGATGACTGGATTTCGTATTGCAAAGGGAGGGGCTCAAGAACTTTATGGAGTGATCCCTGACCTCACTGCAATGGGAAAAGTGATTGGAGGCGGGCTCCCAGTAGGTGCCTTTGGTGGGAGAGCTGAAATTATGGATCAGCTTGCACCGGACGGTCCAGTTTATCAGGCCGGAACACTTTCGGGGAACCCTCTTGCAATGGCAGCTGGATTGGCTCAACTCAAAGAGTTGGATAAGCTTCAAGGGTGGCAAAGACTAGAGCAAAGTGGAGCTCTTTTTGAAAAGGGCGTACGTGAGGCCTTATCAAAATCAGGCAAGGAATACATTTTTCATCGAATAGGCTCTATGTTTTGCCTGTTTTTTACTAAATCTCCGGTCAATGATCTTAGCTCGGCCACTGCTGCTGCTGAGTCAGGTTCTTTTAAGGGTTTCTTTCATTATTGTCTAAATAATGGAGTTTTTCTTGCCCCTTCACCTTATGAAACCGGTTTCATTTCTATGGCACATAGTGAAGAAGATATTTTAAGGACCGTTAAGGTGATTGAGAATGCTTTTAGTTAGATCCTTTGTTTGTTCTTCCACGCCACTGCAGTTGTGCTTAAGTTACTAATTGAAATGAAAATCAAAACCTTTCTTGCTGTGATCTTCTTGGCTCTTTTTTCCTTGTTAAATTTATTTGCTGAAGAGGATAAGCCAGCGAAAACATCGGCTAAAAAATCAATTTCTCTCTTTGATGGCAAGACACTTAAA
>JASLJT010000256.1:0-8870 GCA_030747955.1 Verrucomicrobiales bacterium
TTTTTATTTATAGTTATGTTCCTCAATCCATTCCAGTTGACCCTAACGGAAAAACGTCACAACCAAATAAATCTGAGTCAGGGGTAGCCAAGTCGGAAAATGCCACACTTCAGAAGTCAAATGTCAGCCTAGGATCCAGAAAGAATCCGCTAATTGATAATAAAGAACCTAAATTATCTAATTCTGATCAAGGCAATAAAATCCCACCAACCCCAACAATTAAGGAACCTGAACTCACGCGAAAACAACTCACGGCCCGTGCTCTGGTGGTTGAAAAACAGGCCAATAAGCGACTTGATGAATTAACTGAAAAACTGAATCTTACAGAAGAACAGCAAGACTTTATTTTCCCAATACTGGCCAAATCCTTACCCACATTCCATCCATCACTGAATCCCGACGGTAATAATTTACTAAGTGGAATTAAGACAAGAGTAGAGCCTGGATCCCCAGTCCCGGACGTAGAAGCTGAAATCTACTCTATTCTAGATGAGGATCAGAAAATGATTCTCGAAGAAGAGGCCTTAGATCGTGAAGCCTGGTGGGATGATGTCGTGGCCCTACTCGATGATGAATCTAAAGAAATTCTCGACAAAACAACCCCAGAAACAGAAAAACCTCTAAACTCAGTGGAAAATGGAAATGAGCCCATTAGCCAAAAAGAACGAGAAGAAAAGGCTGCAAAAAATAAAATCGACGATTTTTCTCGCTTATTACGCAATAATTAAGAATATTTTGTAACCAAATAGTGGTTGCTGACGTCTAATAATACATACAAAGTAAAATATAGAAATTTTCATACCCCCAAAACATCATAATGAAACACTTAACTTTTATCTTATCAATCATCTTGGCAACAGTCACGATCTCATCAGCTGGCGGTCACAAAGGCTGGAGCTGGGGCTGGGGCTGGATCCCAAAACCACCTAAGCAGTGGGAAAAGCCAGAAAGACCAGAGCGTCCTGAAAAGCCAGAAGGTGAAGAGCAAGAAAAGCCAGAAAGACCAGAGCGCCCTGAAAAGCCAGAAGGCGATGACGAAGAAGGCGGAAAAGTTTTCGGCAACGGAAATCTTCCTGAATTTCTTGTTAAGTATGACCTGAATGAAGACGGCGTTCTGGATGAAGAAGAGCGTCAAGCAGCCAAAGATGCTAGAAAGAATCGCGCCAAAGAAAAGCGTGCTTCATGGGACACTGACGAAGATGGAGAAATATCTGAAGAAGAACGTGAAGCAGCTCGTGATGCACTTCGTGCAAAGATCGAAGAAAAGCGTAACGAAAGATTTGCTGAAGTTGACACTGACGGTGATGGCGCACTAAGCGCTGAAGAGTTCGGTGCAATAGGTGCTATTGAGCGCCTTGCTAAACGCTTCCCCAAGAGTATCGAAAGAATTTTTTCTCGATTAGATGATGACGAAAATGGTGGTATTGCGGCTGATGAATTCACATTACACCTAAGACACTGCCGTCACCATAAAGGAAAGGGAGGAAAAGGCCCAAAGAAGCCACGCCCTGACAAAGACGATGACGAAGGCGAAGGTGATGACGAAGGTGAGGGTGATGACGTGCAAGTCCGCTTATAAGTCTTAAATCAAAATATTACAGACTATTTTAAAAAAGCGGCCCTCGCATAGGGGCCGCTTTTTTAGTCCCTAAACCAATAATTTAATGCCCCACCCCAAGCTAAATTTTCCAAAGATACTCATCTCATCAATTTTATTGTTGATAATAAATTCCTTAGCACTAGCGGAGAGGGAATTATACTTCACTGATTTTGAAGATGCTCCTTCTGGCGATGATGAATTGGTAGGTTATGATGACTGGAATGGAACCTCTAATGGCCGTGGCGCTCATGGGATCGAGCCTGAAGCTGTTGAGGGCCTAGGACAAAGCGCCTTCATCGGATACAACTCACCAGGAGGAAATACTGATACCGTTACTGTCCTTAGACAAATTAGACATGATCCCGATAGGACTGGAGAACATATCGTTAGACTCGAAGCTGTTGTTGGTATTAATGACTCCGATGAGGGCAATGACGATCCACAGAGAGACAGTTTCTTTATTAGTTTTTTTAATTCTAATGGAACAAACCTCGCTTCACTGACCTACAATAACACAGAAACCTCTTTCGGTTTATGGAGAGAAGATGGTAGAGACAAATATGATACGGGAGAAGAATTCATCCGTAACGAAGTACAGATCCTCGCTGCAGAAGTGGACTTTAAAAATAATACTTGGTCAGTCGATCTGAGTGGATTTCAAATCTTCGAGGACGCCCCTTTCACTAAAAGAAATACAAGACTTGATCTAGGAGGAATCGCTATCGTGTGGCAACGCACATCCAATTCCGGATGGGGAAACAACTGGATGCTATTTGACGATTGGGCAGTTTATGCAGACACAAAAAAACTTACCATTACTGAAGACCCTTTTAAGATCAGATCAATTATCCGTCAACCAAACGGAAAGAATACAATTTCTTGGAAAATGCAACCAGGCTTTAATTATCAGGTCCAATACTCCGATAACCTCAGTGCTTGGAAATCAAATCTTCCTGGCTCCTTGCTCTCAACTGAAGAAGAACAGATCACTAACTTCACTGATAATTCAAATACGGTGAAGAGGACCCGGCAATACAGAGTCTATCGATCAGAACAATAATTTTGATAAGGATTTGCCCTATCATGTATAGATTCCTCTTTAATCAAATTACCCATTCCCTAAAACTCATCTCATTCTTGAGTATCGTTAGCGTCTGTTCTGGAGAAGTCAGAATAAATGAAATTTTATGCAAGGGTACCGAACGTCTCATACGCTGGGATTCAAATGACCAACCTTTCGCCGGTAACTGGCCGGCCTGGTGGACAAATCAGTTCGATCATTCGAACTGGAAAACGGGGAGAACACCTATCGGCTATGATCTTGGAACCATAAGAACGAACGTAAGATCACAACTCTATGGAATTTCCCCATCACTGTATGTAAGAAAAGAATTTTCAGTATCGGCTCAGGATGCAACTTCTCAGAGGCCCGTCATACTTAGCATAAACTACAATGACGGTTTCATCGCTTGGCTCAACGGCAAGGAAATCAGTAGAGCTAATAACGGAGCAGCAAAGTCTCACATTTACTGGGATCAAGTCTCTTACCGGGCAGGCTCATCATCTACACGATTCACAAAATTGAAAGTCGGAACATCAAGGGAAATCCTAAAGGCAGGAGAAAACAATCTTGCAATACAAGTCACAAACAACGACCCCCTGACAAGCATTCGCCTAGATTTTTCTGTCCTCATCGATCAGGCAAATACTCAGGACAAGGTTCTGGTCCAAACCGGTTCAACTGTCAGCTACTTTCCCGGACTAATTGAACCGAGCTCTGATATCTATGAACCTGCCATATTCAATGATAAGAGCATCGAAAATGAAAGTTCTGACTGGATAGAACTTTTTAATTCTGCGAATGAAGCGGTTAATATCAGTAACTGGTCTCTGAGTGATGACGATGAAGAGCCCGGGAAATGGAAATTTCCGGAAACGACTTCAATCCCTGCAAAGGGTTACCTTGTGATTTTAGCCGACGGAATGAATGAAGAGATAAGAGGCGCCAAATATCTTCATACCAACTTCAAGCTAAGCAGTAGCGGTGAATTTCTTGGATTGTTTGATGATCAGGGAAATTCAAAAAGTAAATTTAGTAAAAAATTTCCTAAACAATATAACTTTCATAGTTACGGTGCGTTGGATAATTCCGGTGAACTCGTCTATTTGAGCGAACCGAGCCCAGGATCAATGAATTCTGGACCAGCCTTCGCAGGCAAAGTTAAATCTCCTTCCTTCAGTACTCGTGGTGGGTTCTTAAATGGAAACATTGAACTTGAGATTACAAACGAGACTCCTGAGGAGACCATTTTCTACACGACTGATGGGTCCGAACCCAGCAAAACCAATGGCTTCACTTACACGGAACCAATAATACTCAAAAAAGTATCCGAAAAAAAAGGGCATGTGATTCGGGCAAGAGCATTCAATGAAAATTTGATACCCTCAGATACAAAAACAAACACCTATCTCATCGATCAGGATCCAAAGCTTTTAAATTCCCCTTCATTAATTATCACGGGTGACATTGAGCGTTCTCTCTTTGATCCTTTTGGTGCATTTGCAATTAATGGGGGCCAGTACGTCGATAACCAATGGCAACCGACTAGCTCATCAGATTATAACAACGTCATTAATCGGGGCCGCTCATATGAAAGACCCATACACGCAGAGTTCTATTTTACTGACGGTAGCACAGGATTCAGGACAGACTGCGGCATCAGAGCCGCTGCATCATCTTACTCCAGACCAAGAATGTTACTTGATCAAATCAGTTCCAGTCCCTGGCCAGCAAGAGGCACCCAGAAACCATCATTTAATCTTTATTTCCGAGACGAGTACGGAAATTCTGAAGTCCAATTACCCTTAAATGGAATTGATGATCCTATTGACACGTACAAGAGGTTTCGAGTCAGAGCCGGTAAAAATGACATCAGAAATCCTTTCATCGTAGATGAATTGGTTCGCCGAATGAGCCGTGACATGGGGCAACCGGCAAGTACCGGAGTCATTAATTCACTTTACGTCAATGCTGAGCTTAAGGGATTTTACAATATGGTAGAACGGCTCCGCTCTCCATGGTTCGCAAGTGTGCACGGTTCTGACTCCGAAACGGATTGGGACACTCTCGCCTTACAGGGCAAAGCCAGTAACGTCGCAGAAGGGGACATGGTCGCTTGGGACGAAATGATCAGGAGACTAAACAGCTCAAGAACAAATGCGAACTGGGCAAGGGTCCTCGAAATGGCAGATGTTACAAACATGATTGATTATTATCTGTTGAACATTTATATGGCGACCTGGGACTGGCCCCACAATAATTGGGTCGCAGCACGAGAACGCTCAGACCGTGGCCGGTACCGTCTCTATATTTGGGACGCTGAAGGTGCAATGTACAATCGGGGAAATCGCCCAATCCCCACGGAGATGATTCAACCTTTCATAGCAACAGGGAGTGGCGAACTCAGGGACCTTTGGAGAGGATTATCCCGTTGGGAAGAATTCAAAATCCTATTTGCTGACAGAATAAATAAGCATCTATTCAATGGCGGAGTCCTCGATGACCGTGACTTTGAACATTCACATCTAAAGAAACTCGCCGATCAACTGTATGGTGAATTTGGCGACCTCCTTAGCTACATGAATAAGGAATCCATAAATGAAAACGTTATCAGATCCTGGGCAAATACTACAAATGGCCGCAGACAATATCTTTTAGGACCCAGAAGAGAAGAATTTAGAAATAACGGACTATGGCCAAAAACAGAACCGCCCCAGTTCAGTCAATTAGGTGGAAGCGTTCCAAAAGGATACAATCTTGCAATCACCAACGAGAAAGGAAAGATCTATTATACCACTGACGGATCAGACCCCAGAGAAGTTGGAGGATCAATTAATCCTAAAGCGACTAGCCAGTCAGGATCTAGCGTAGATGTGATTATCTTACCCCTCAATTCAGTCTGGAAGTACAGTGATACAGATGGAGATCTAGGAACTGAATGGAAAGAACCTCAGTACAATGATTCGGAATGGAAAGAAGGACCTTCACCCCTCGGCTTCGGAAATATCTCCGATACGGGCACGTTACCCAGAACTAATATTCCTATCGAGACACAGATTAATCCAAGACCAAGGCAAGTAACTACCTACTTCAGGAAAATCTTTGAACTTGAGGATTCTCAAAGCCATTACGAGCTGAGATTAAAAATTATGTCGGATGGGGGTGGCGCCGTCTATTTAAACGGTAAAGAAATTTTCAGGGACTCAAACCTTGATCCTAATGCTACTTTCGAAATGACAACCTCGAATGATACTAGCGATTTAAACGAAGGTGACTTGGATGATTACATCGTAAACGCGAACGCACTCGTGGAGGGACCCAATCTCATTGCCGTTGAAATGCATAATGGCAGCAGGTCAAGTAGCGACATGGTCATGGAAATGCAACTTGAAGCAACGAGGACAAATCCTCTGAATAAGCCCCTAACAATCACCGAACCAGTTACCGTCATGGCACGTGCTCGTGATGGTAACGAGTGGAGCGGATTAACGTCCGCTAAGTTCACGGTCGATACGGTCCCCGCATCAAATGAAAATCTTGCGATTATGGAAATCCTTTACAACCCGGAAGGCCCGACCCCAGATGAAATAGAAGCCGGTCACAATGACGGAGACTTATTCGAATTTATCAGATTGAAAAACATCAGTGAACTTTCCATTGATTTGAATGGAGTCCGTTTCACTGACGGGATTTATTTTAACTTCTCTGAATCTGAAATTAGATCATTACCACCGCAGTCAAGTGTACTCATCGTCAGTGATCGGTCCGCCTTTGAAATGCGTAACAGTGATCAAGGGTCCATTGCAGGCCAATACGAAGGGAAACTCAACAACGGTGGTGAGAGAACACGATTAATTAATTGGTCTGGAAAACCAATTCACGATTTTTATTATCGAAAAGAATCTCCCTGGCCTTCCCTAAATAATCTTGACGGCCATTCAATACAGATCATTAACCCGCTCGGGGATCATAATGATGGAACGAATTGGAAAGTATCAACACAAGTGGGTGGGAATCCAAGAGGGTCTATCAGTTATGATCATTGGAAACTCATCGAGTTCTCTGCCCAAAACATCTCAGACCCCAACGTCTCGGGCCCATCAGCAGACCCTGACAAGGATGGACTCAATAACTTTGTAGAATATGCGCTAGGAAACTCTCCAGTCAGCTCAATTAACCGGATACCTCTACCGAGCATTAGCCTAAGCCAACAGGGCAATAATAAGTATTTGGTCATCGAATTTGCCAGGGCTCAGGGAGACCGCGATGTCAGATTCATAGTCCAGACAAGTGGCAATTTGAAAGATTGGGAAAATACCGCAGTTAAGCTAGGCTCAGAGACTCTAAATCAAGAAGGCAATATAATTACTAGGTACAGATTTCCCCACCCAATTGGAAAAGAAAACGGGGACCGCGGATTTCTTCGATTATATATTACAGAGTAAAATAGTAATAAAACTGCTTTTTGGATCATTTTATGATCATAACCTTTGCTGTTTCAGCATCTAGAAAAGGTAAACAAAGAAGGTTTTATTTTTCTATGAATTCAGTAAAATGCTCTGAATAATTTCCCGCTAATGAAGTTAAAATCCATTCTTTTCTCAACACTCTGTGTACTGACATGGACTGAATTTTCTTGGGCTGAGATTAATTTCAATAAGGACGTCAAACCAATACTTTCTGAAAACTGCTATTTTTGCCACGGACCAGATCAAAACAAACGGAAGGCAAAGCTCAGACTTGATAACTTTAAAGATGCCACCACAGCGCACGACGGAGTATCAGCTATCGTTCCAAATGATCTCGAACAGAGCGAACTTATCTACCGAATCCTATCAGATGATCCTGATGAGATCATGCCTCCCCCGGACGCCAAGCTAAAGCTCTCAAAGGAACAAAAGGATATACTCAAAGAATGGGTCAAATCTGGAGCCAAATATGAAAAGCACTGGGCATTCATTAAACCTGAAAAAACAAAATCCTTAACTGAACGGCATCCGATTGATGAATTTGTTTCAAAAACTCTAAAGGAATCACAAATGGGAGCCTCACCCCAAGCTGATCTGGAGACATTGATTCGAAGAGTCAGTTTGGACCTGACTGGACTCCCTCCTAGCCCCGACAAAATAAAAGAGTTTGTCACAGACAATTCACCTGAAGCTTACCAAAAGTTAGTTGACCGTCTGCTCAATTCACAAGCGTACGGCGAAAAAATGACCTGGGCATGGCTCGACGCTGCCCGTTACGCAGATAGTAACGGATACCAGGGGGACGGTGAAAGGACCATGTGGCCTTGGCGAGACTGGGTCATCAAGTCCTTCAATGAGAACCTCCCCTTTGATAAATTCACTGTCTGGCAAATTGCCGGAGACCTACTCCCTGAATCCACCTTCGAGCAAAAACTCGCTACCGGATTCCTTCGCAATCATCCTATCAATGGTGAAGGCGGCAGGATCAAAGAGGAGAACAGAGTCGATTACGTAATGGATATGACTGAGACGACAGGAACTGTCTGGCTAGGATTAACGTTCAATTGTTGTCGTTGCCATGACCACAAATTCGATCCTATCACTCAGAAAGAATATTACCAGATGAGCGCTTACTTTAACCAGACCCCCATCGATGGAGGAGGAGGGAATGGACAGCAAGCGCCTAATCTCACAGTACCAACGCAGGAGCAGATCGCTGAAATTGATAAAACGACCAAAGAAATTGAAATTATAAATCAAAAGATCAAAGAACGTGAAATACAAGTACTTAAAGAAGGGCCTGAATTACAAGATGATCAGGTATGGAAAATCCTCACACCGACCGAAACAAATGCCAAGGTTCAGAAGCTGACCCTTCAAAAAGACAAATCTATACTCGTCAGTGGCGAGAACCCTAAGAATGATACCTACACAATCAGAGCAAAAACTGACATCGCCGAGATAGGATCGATAAGGCTTGAAGCTCTCATGGATCCATCAATGACAGGCGGAGGACTGGCAAGATCTGATAGTGGAAATTTCGTTCTTACAGGTTTTGAAGCGTCAATAACAAGACAAGGATCCAAAGAACCTGAACCTCTTAAATTTGCTTCATCAGAGGCAACTTTCGAACAAGGATCTCACAAAATCAGTGCCAGTTATGACGGGAACACTGCCACCGGATGGGCCGTTCACGAAGGTCGTAACGTTGATCGTGAGCATGAGGGTGTTTTCCGACTGA
>JASLJT010000257.1:0-16625 GCA_030747955.1 Verrucomicrobiales bacterium
CTTGGTAGTATAGGACCGAACAATCAACGCACTAGTGGCAAGGAAGCTGTCATTGAAATTTTCCGGATCGAAGCCAGGACAGTGAAAGAAGAAATTGGTCCGGGGATTTATAGGTACCGGAACTTTAATGAACACATTAAAATTGCCTCTTTCAATAATGAATTAGAACCTACTAATGAAACGACATTAAATATCAACGTCAATGGCGATCCCGGTCGTTACGTTGCAGTCTGTCAGTTAAAAAACGGCTTCCTGCGTTGCAGTGATTCAGTGCTTCTAGCAGGCGAGGCTAGAGCAAGGTATCCCATCCGCGGCAGGGATGGTTTCAATATATCCACAGACAAAGAAACGTATCTTCCCGGTGAAACTGCTACTCTGGCATTGGAAGCACCTTTCGGAGGCAAGGCCTGGGTCAGTATTGAAGCGGACAAAATTATTGATCAGTTCGTCGTTGATCTAAAGCACAATGCTAGCAAAATCGAAGTGCCTATCAGTAAAGATCATTATCCGAATGCATTCGTAACAGTTTACCTCATCAGGCCCGGAGGTCAGGAAAAAATCCCAAGTGAACGTTTTGGCCGAGTAGAGCTAAACGTCATACGCAAAGAATTAAATTTAGACGTCAATGTGGTAATGGATAAATCACAGATTGAACCGAGGGACCGGGGTTCTGGAACAATCATTATAACCAGTAACGGTAAACCAATTGCCAATGCAGATCTGACCGTGATGGCTGTGGACGAGGCCGTCCTAAAACTTGGAGCTTGGGAACTGCCTCCGCTCATCCCAAGATTTTACAGGGAAAGAAGACATAACGTCGCAACTTACCATGCCCTCGATAATCATATCGAAGGATTTGAAGAAGAGGACGTAACGGAAAAGGGATTTCTCATCGGTGGTGGTGGAATGGATATGCAACAACAAAAGAAACGAGCCCGTTCAAATTTCCTTGCGCGTGCGTTCTGGATGACGGGGCTCAGGACAGATGATCAAGGAAAGGTAGGATTTAAATTTCAGGCACCAGATAACCTCACTTCTTTCCGAGTCACAGCAGTCGCTCAAACGAAAGATCACAAATTCGGAAAAGGACAGTCCCACTTTGAGGTAAGTAAGAGACTAATGATTGAACCTGCCCTGCCTAGATTTATTAGAAACAACGATGAAATTGTTTTCAGGGCCATTGCCAGACAAAAAGTGATGGATAATGCCAAAGTTCTGATCAGTTGCGAACCCGGGGAAGGGATAATGAGCCTTGAAAAAGAGCAATACGAAATCGGACCGCTCAATAAAAATATTCCAGGCACATTCAATCTCAGAGCAAAAGTCAAAGAAGGAATTTCAGAAGTTACTGTGCTTTTCAAAGCCAGCATCCTCGGCAATTCTAAAATCACAGACGAAGTCGAAATTAAGTTGCCTGTTCTTAGGCCTGGAATAATACAAAGAACAGGCACTTATGGTAAAGTTCCTCAGAACGAGACAGAGTTTGTCTTCTCGAAATCAGCACCTGAAATATGGGAAAAGTCTGAGGGTGATTTCGGCATCACTTTTTCACGATCACCTTTTCTACCTAAGCTTCAGGGCCTGCCCGAACTGCTTGAATATCCTCATGGTTGCTTCGAACAAAGGACCAGTAAATTGCTTGGGTATATCCAGTTAGCTGACATGCTGCAATATCTTCCGGCTCTAGGGCAAAAGCACAAGAATTATAGATCCACTATAGAAGAAGGGGTTAATTATATTGCCAAAAATCTAAACAATAAAGGATTCCTTCCCTACTGGTCAGGTTCATCATCGTCCAATTCATACGTAACAATTCAAGCCGCATGGCTTGTTAATGAATGCAAAAAATTAAGTTATAAGATCCCTCCAGGACTAGATATAAATCTTGAGATGGCCCTCAACTCTATCATTCAAGGCCGCACCAATGATCATGCGGACCTGAGAGCATTCGCAGTATTTATAGACAGTAAGTCCCGTACCAATAAAAAACCCATTAATGCTATCGAAGAGCTTTACCTGAACCGAAATCTTCTAAGGGACGAGTCCCGGGCATTCCTCGCCCTAACAATGCATGCTTATAAAATCATGCCTGAAGAGATCCAATTACTTGCCAGTGAAATTGGTAACCTTTCACCTAAAGAAGTCTTTGACCCCGGAAACTTCTATTCCACAAGTCGCTCCGATGCAGTCAAATATATTGCCCTCAACACGATTTCGAATGCTCATTGGAAAGAGAAAAGCGAACCTGCTTTTAGAAAACAAATACTCTCTGTGATGGACGATTCCAGAAACTTATCAACTCAAGAGAATCTTTGGCTTCTAATGTCCATAAGATCAATGATGGAGAAAGATAATTATGAACCTTTCAAAGAAGAAATAGTCAAAGCCGATCTCATATCAAAGAACCAATTATCCGTTGCATGGAAAAAACAACCGCTCACAAATCTTAACGCCATCAAACTTAAAAATGATAATCATCCTACCTATTATCTTGCAAATGCTTCGGTCCTAAGAGATGAAGAGAATTCCAAGAGGGAGGACAGAGGCATCAGAATAGAGCGCGTTATTCAGAATCTGACCGATGCTAAGAGAACCGGAACCCCGGAAAATCCACTAAAGATTGGTGACGAAGTATTGATTACTTATCGATTATTGAGCGAGCGTGATCATTTTTTTGTCGCAGTGACTGATGAATTGGCAGCTTCTCTCGAAGTGGTAAACTTCAATCTCGCACAAGTGGCAGCATTTTATTCACTGCCTAATGGCATAAATAATCAAAACCTTCACCTTGATCATTCAGAGCTACGAGACAGTAGTGCAAACTTATACTTTAATCGTTTGAAGAAGGGGGAAAGTACTTATTCTCTCCTCGCTCGAGTCAGCTCAGCAGGCCAATTCAACTGGCCTGCATGTACGATTACACCAATGTATGAACCTCGCTTCAATGGCCTCGGTAACAAGACGACTCTTTTTGTTGATTACAAATGAATGAATTAAATTCAGTGCATTTAAAAAGACGAAATTTTCTTCGAAGGATCGTTTTGTTTTTTTTCATTTTTGTCCCAATCATATTGTGGGCCACTTCTTTATTCTTAGAGATTGCTGTGAATCGAGCACCCTTACCTAAGAATCTTTTCTCAGGCTTGAATGGGACCCCGGTACTACTTAATCGTGAAGGAAAAATAATTGCTCAGATATCAAGCGAGGAGGCCAGAGTTCATGTACCCGTACCCATAACTAAAATGGGAAAGCATCTGCCAAAAGTCACAATTGCATTGGAAGATCATCGCTACAAAAATCATAAAGGTATAGATTTTTATGCTGTATTTGCTGCTGCTTATAGAACCCTCACCCACACTGATCACCTTTCAGGCGCATCAACTATCAGCCAACAAACCGTTAAATTAGCAAACAAGCGAAAGGGCCGTTCCTTAAGCTCAAAGATTCGAGAAGCTTTATCCGCATTGAAATTAGAACGGATGTGGAATAAAGAAAAAATATTGGAGGCCTACATGAACCGGTTGGACTATGGGAACCGTCGGTTGGGACCTGAGGCAGCTGCCTGGGCTTATTTTGGAAAACCCGCATCTGCTCTTACTCTGGCCGAATCTATTTTCATAGCCGGATTGCCTCATTCTCCAACAAAATACAATCCCTGGTTAAGACCAGAAAATGCCAATTCAAAATATTTGAGATCAATTAAAAGGCTTCGATTACTTGGCATACTAACCACAGCCCAGTCCAAAAGGCTAGCCGACAATCCTCCTCTAGCTCACCGCAAATTGCCTCCATCATCAGCACCGGCATTCGTGGAGGTGATGTTAAAAAATTACAAGACTATCCCCAAGAATGAACCAATTCAAACAACCTTAGACTCATCAATTCAAAGACGAGCCGATGATATACTTGCAAAACAACTTAATTTGCTAAACCGGCACAGTGTCCGCAATGCGGGAATGGTTGTCATTGAAAATGCCACAGGAAAAGTTCGTGCAATTTCATCTGTAAATACCAATGATGGTTCCTCAGAAAAATCATACAATTCGTCCCTAGTGTGGAGGCAAGCCGGCTCGACCTTAAAACCTTTCGTTTATTTATTAGGTATTGAGGAAAGGGATTTTACAGCATCAAGCTTATTGCCTGATACTGCAGACTCTGTTCCTGCGAAATTTAAAACTTACGAACCAAAAAATTTCAATCGTAAATTCAGTGGACCCGTGCGTGTGCGTCATGCTCTCGCATCATCATTGAACGTGCCAGCTGTCTATGCTTTGAGCATCACGGGCCCAAGAAAAAGTTTTGATTTCACATCTATGTTCGGAATCAAAACTCATGAATCAATCGATGATCTGGGAGCTGGTTTCATTTTAGGAAATCGTAAGATTCGGCTCCTCGATCTGGCTTCGGCATACTCTAATATTGCGCGATCCGGTCTAATTCTTTCTCCTGTTTTTGCTGAAGGAATAATGAGCAAACCCAAGAGAATAGTTTCCAAGGAATCAGCAGCAATCATTACAGACATTCTCGCTGATAATGAAGCTCGGTCCCCTTCATTTGGGCGGCACTCTAGCCTACACATCAAGGATCATCGTACAGCGGTCAAGACAGGAACGAGCAGTTCATATCGTGATGCATGGACAGTCGGTTATGATAAAAATCATACAGTTGCAGTGTGGTTTGGTAACCTGAATGGCAGGACCATGGATGGCTCACTGACCATTGAAAGTGCAGCCCCTGCATGGAAAGAAATGTTTATCTATTTGGCTAAATCCAAAGAATCACAACCTCTGGCTGATAGTACAGCTGCGAGAATAAAGATTGATAGTCTGACGGGACTCTTGCCTTGCAAGAATACAAAAAGTTTAATTGAAGAAATATTTCTACCAGGAACTGAACCTTCTAAAGACTCTATGGAATTTTATGACTCAAATGGTAACATTCGATTGCCTGAAGAATATGCCGGATGGTGCTCAACAAAGGATAATTATCTCTCGGCCAAAGTCAGACCACCGCTCACAGGAGGACCAAGAATCCTGAGTCCGAGAAACGGTTCCACTTTCCTAATAGATCATGAAATACCAGCCGACCAGCAAAGGATCACCCTGTCATCCGATGCCCATCAAACTACATGGATGGTGAATGGCCGCCCCCTGATTGACCCCTACCTAACTCTTAGCCCAGGCACCTATTTGATTAGGGCCAGTAACAAGAGTGGTAGTAGTACGGCACAGATCACAGTTCGTTAAACGGACAATGGACTCTATAGCATTGCTTGATATTTTGAGAAAACAACTGGGCTCGGCAAAGGGTACGATCAAATCGCTAAGATTGTAAATGCAAGATAGAAATGCCAAAATCACTCTTCTCTGAAGGGGAAAATTCCTGTCTAGAAATTTCACTAAATCTTTTGGTGTCCCAATCAGGAAAAAATTTAGGTGTCCCTTGGACCGTAAATGTAGTGTGTATAATTGTAAGAATGATTAGATCTGCAGAATTTATAGCTCGTTCATAAATGGCTGCACCACCACAAACGACAAGCTCAGTCTCCGCTTCTTTTTCAGCCAGACCGATCACCTCATCAAAAGAGAATGCGACTCTTGCCGAGGTTTTCGGCGCATAATTCCGGTTCCTTGTAAGAATATAAGGCCTATGGTCCAAATCAAACCAACCTTCCATTTCCTCAAAAGTTTTTCTCCCTAGCAATAATGCTTTTCCTTCAACATAGGATCGAAAATGTTCCCTGTCCTGTTCAATGCCCTGCCAGGGAAGGCCTCCGTTCATGCTGCCAATGAGCCTTCTCTGATCCATCGCGGCAATGAGAGACAACTTCATTAATTCTCTTTGAGTTTACGAAATAAATTTGCCCAACTATTTTCTTGAGAGAACCAGTACCCTTTCCTCTTAGTAAACTCCGAAGCCATATTATCGTCAGTAATCACATCAAATTCGTTGGAAGATCGCATCCTATTTCCCAGTTCTGGCAATTCCATTTTAACTAGCCGGTCAAGTTCGGCCCGAAACTCGGCTGTCCTTAAGAAAGTCGGAGATCCGTCATCATCCTTGAACCGGAGCAAATTTGTACGCCTTTGATCTGAATTAATATTAAATGGGCTATCAGAGGCCGCTACAAAATTGCCAACCATCGTTACATATTCAAAAACCTCGGCAGCTGTACGAACAACCTCATCACTGCCTGTAGTATTATAAAAAACAACACCTCCTGGCTGAAGGTGCCTCTTGCATAAATTTAAAAACTCCACAGAAAGTAAATTTGAAGCGTGGCTCCGCCAGTGAAACGTAGTGTTCATTAGCATGAAATCGAACTTTACTTCATCAGGCTGGCGTCGGAGCCATCGACGTCCATCATCAATAGTTATCGTAACTTTAGAGCTTTCATTTATTCTCCTGTGCTCCTCATAGTCTTTTATAATGTCAAGGTATCCAGGATTAATTTCGACAATATGCAACTCCTCCAAAGCGTCATGCCTTAATAGTGCTGCTGCCCAAGATCCACTGCTCAATCCAATTTCCAAGACCCGGGTCGGCTCCGGATGAAGAGCTGCTATCATGTAGCAACGATGAATGCCATTCGGAGAACGAGGGTCTATAGCATATCGCCCATCATAAATGCCTCCCCCATAAACGACATCGGCATCTCCCGGGTTTAATGCATCATCAACAGTGATGATGCCGCTCCTGTTCTGAACTATTTTTTTGAAAGGCTGCTCTCTAGGATATTTTTTCTCATATTGCAAATTTTCCAGAAACCCTGAAAAAATTGATTTACCAAGAAAGATCGGAGCGCTTGCTAAAACCAAGGAAAAAGTGATTCCTATGAACCGTGTTGGTACAGTGGCTTTAGACATTGCAAAGACTAATGCGGCAGCCATCGCACCTGCAGTTGCCGTTACCCCAGCAACCTGATTCAATGACATTTTATCGAACAAAACAAATCCAGTAAAAAGAGACCCTAAAGTTGCACCGATAATGTTAACCAGATACACCACAGAAACTGTTTTCCCCGCAGATCCCTGAACAGCTGATAACTGACATATAAGCGGAAAGATTCCACCGGCAACGGCCGCAGTAAGACATACCATGCCAAGGACAGGCCAATAATGATCAGCCGAAGTCATTTTGGCAGCAATCGGTAATGAAAAATAGAAAATGAACGATGAAATTCCAAGCATCCAAGCAGCGGATGCGATGAAGTCCTGTTTTGAAATGCATATCCTACGTCCAACCATTGCACCAATTGCTATTCCAATCAGAAAACTTCCCAAAGTGTGCGCAAAGGTTTCAGGTCGGCTCGCCGTAGCAAAACTCAACACCCTTACCCAAATAATTTCTTGTGAAAGGGAAATCGCACCGGTCAAAAATGCCAGTAACAATGCAATAAAATGAATATGTTTATTGGATAACATGTTAATTCGCAGGGTCTGGGTTATCCTTATTTGAATTTTTTTTACAATAAATAAAAACCAAAAGACCAGTCATTAAGTTACAACTAGCCGCAAACCAAACAGAGCCTGTAAGACCAAGGAAACGGAAAAGAAGACCAGCAGTCAAAAAGCAGGCCAAGGCAGAGCCTGCCGTGTTAAAAGTATAAAGAAGTCCCACTGAAGAACCTAACTTTGTATTCCCTCGGTGCAGATAAGCGACGAGTATTGGTAAAGTCGCGCCCATACACAATGTGGGAAAGAAAAGCAACAAATAGATCACGGCAGCAATGCCTGATGTGTTTAGCTCGGAAGCGGCATTTCCCACATAATGAATCAGAGGAACACTAACAAATCCAAAGATTGCAATCCCAATTTCAATCCAAAGAAAAAGCTCGGGAAGTGTCTTTGAAAACTTATCCGATAACCAACCACCGGCAATGGCTCCGACACCTAATCCGAACATAAAAATAGATACTATCAAGGTAACAGATTCAATGTTAACCCCGAACAAGGTAAATAGAAGCCTCTGCCATACGACTTGATAGATCAATGCAGCAACTCCCGATAGCATGAACAATACAGCCAGAGTCGAGCGTGATTGTAACAAATTTTGACCAATGCGGCCATCTGTACAACGGTTCAGACAATACCACTGAGCAAATAAGAAAAGACACCAAAGAGCTCCTGTACTAATAAAATTAAACTGCACACCAAATGCTCCCAAAAATGAAAGAAGGAAAATTGAAAAGGGCCATGCACTGGCTGCCTCATATCTTTTCAAGGCAAATTCACTAGTCCCTATTCCATTTGCAATTCGAACTAAAAACATCCTCAACAAAGGAAACAAAACAGCTCCGGAAAAAGCACAGAGAAAAATGATCCCCAAAAGACTTGAGATAGTTGGTGATTTTCCTGAAGAGGCGACCGAATTCATTGCAGCCGCAATGCCTGATAACGTGCCCACGAGAACAAGAAAAGCCTTATTCTTGTATCGTCCGGAAAATGTCGATTCGTCTGACAAGAATGGCAATTACCCTACTTCTGGAAAAAAAACAACTTCCATAGTCATTGATTTGTGAAAGTTTTCTGGACATAAAGCCTGAAAAAAACAAACGGAATACATTAAAGAAATTGAAAATTATCGGGAAAATATACAAAAATCGACGTAAGCTAGAAGAACTAATATAGTTAATAATTGCTGGATATTTAATCGGATCAAAGTCAATGTCCTTTCCCTATTTTTCTTTTACGCCCACTCCAGCCCTATGCTTGACATAAAGCGCATCCGCGAAGAACCAGAACTTATCAAAGCAAGAATCCGCAACCGCGGAGGAAATGCTTCTGAACTTATTGATGCGCTTTTAAAGTGTGACGAAAAAAGAAGGGGTCTCGAGACTGAAAAACAATCGCTCCAAGGAGAAAGAAATTCCAAATCAAAAGAAATCGGCACCAAAAAGAAAGCCGGAGAAGATACTGCCGAAATTGAGATTGCAGTCAAAAACATCGGAGCCGAACTCAAGAACCTAAGTGACCAGGTCGAAGAAGCAGATCAGACTCAGAACGATCTGCTCTTATCATTGCCTAATACACCTCATGAAAATTGTCCCGTAGGGGATGATGAAAATGCAAATCCGTTAATCAAGGAAAGTGGAGAAAAAAAAGAACACCATGATGAATTAGAAAATCACGTTCAAATTGCCGAGAGACTCGGTCTAATTGACTTTGAGGCTGGCTCCAAAGTAGCCGGTAGCGGTTTCGCGGTTTTCCGAGGCGATGGGGCCAAATTACAACGCTCATTAATTCAATTCCTTCTCGATCAACAAACATCTAAGAACGGCTACACTGAAATTAGTCCTCCATTTGTTGTGGCAAGAGACTGTATGATCGGTACTGGCCAGCTCCCCAAGTTTGAAGAGGACATGTATGGGATTGAAAATAATCAGCTCTTTCTTGCACCCACAGCAGAGGTCCCGGTAACTAATCTGGAACGGGACAAGATACTTTCCGAAGATGACTTTCCTATAAAGTATACTGCTTATACTCCTTGCTTTCGCCGTGAGGCCGGATCCGCCGGAACAGGTACCAGAGGACTGATACGAATGCATCAATTTGATAAAGTTGAATTAGTTAAAATTGTTCATCCGGACAACTCTTATGAAGAATTGGAGTCCCTGACCGGAGACGCTGAATATATCCTCGAATCGTTGGGGCTCCACTATAGGCGCATTGAGCTCTGCACGGGAGATCTTGGGTTCAGTGCTGCGAAAACTTATGATCTTGAGGTCTGGGCACCGGGCCAGAATGAGTATCTAGAAGTTTCAAGCTGTTCAAACTTTGAAGATTATCAGGCACGAAGGATGAAATTACGCTTCAAGGATGCAGAAACAGGCAAGAACCGTTTCGCTCATACTTTGAATGGTTCAGGAACCGCATTGCCAAGACTTTATGTCGCGTTACTTGAAACTTATCAACAAGCAGATGGCAGTATTGAAATACCAACTGCCCTAAGGCCTTACTTTGGAAGTGATTTGATTACAAATTCAGGATCCTGAAATGCTTTGATTCCCAGCAATCTATAATATAACTTACTGGACATCGGCTCATCTTAACGCACTATAGAAAACTTAAAATCCTTATAAAATGGACCCCTCATTAATTGCCAATATAAAACAAAAAGCCATAGATGCTGCTGCGCCGAACGCCGTTTTTGAACCTGGCTCATTCTTCCCATGGGCATCTGCTATTTTCTTTTTAGTATCAGTTGCATTGATTTGGTTAATGATAAAGGCAGGAAAAGGAAAAAATTATGGCGATTAGTCAGTGACTCTTAATGCACTGGCACAGTTGCAGAAACAATTATATGAACGGTGACTGACCCGATGAGTCAGGATAATGTGTTTTCACGTAAACTGACTTTAATTCCTATCGGCAAATGAATTCCGATCATAATTCATTAACAAATTCTATCATCGAATTAGCACTCGAGGAAGATCTTGGTAAGAGAGGTGATATTTCCTCAAATTTTTTTATCACCGAAACCGCTATCGCTTGTGGCAAAATTATTGCTAGAGAGGATTGTGTCATATCTGGCTCAGAAGTCGCATCATTAGTATTTAATAAGGTAAATCCGGAAATTAAAATTGAGATCAAAGCCCCTTCTGGAGAATCCGTAATTACTGGCGAAACCATCATCGTTGCTTCGGGGCCTGCCCGTAGCATTCTCACTGCTGAACGTACTGCCCTGAATTTTCTTCAACGTCTTTCAGGAATCGCAACTCTGACTAGGAAATATGTTGACTTGATCGCAAGTACTAAAGCCAAAATATTTGATACTCGTAAAACTACTCCCGGAATGCGGGTACTTGAAAAGGCCGCAGTAGTAGCAGGCGGAGGATATAATCATCGTCATGGCCTCTACGACATGGCAATGCTCAAAGATAATCATTTTGCTGCAGATATGAAGATTGAATCTCTGCAAATTATGATCAATGAATTTAAGGAATTGTATCCTGATGCGTTAGTGGAGCTAGAAGCTGATAATATTTCTCAAGTGATTCAATTTCTTAGTCTAAAACACATTGATGTGATCATGCTGGATAATATGCCCAAAGAACAAATATCTGAAGCAATCCAGTTATCCAATGGCTCTGTACTTTTTGAAGCTAGTGGTGGAATTAATCTTGAAACGATCATGGGAATTGCCGAAACAGGTATTGATCGTATATCGGTAGGCGCACTAACTCATTCTGCTAACTCTATTGATTTAGCAATGGACTTCCAACAACAATGAGTAATCTCCAGGAACTCAATGTTGCTCAAATTGCAAATCATCTTTCAGATAAAGGCATTCATTGGTCCATAAGGAGCCTCGACAAATGCGCATCAACTAATGCGGAAGCGCATGATATAGTAAAAAGAAATCCTGAATTGAAGGACCAAGGACTCGTTCTTTTCGCTGAATGGCAAAGTGATGGTAAGGGGCGACGAGGAGGAAAATGGGAATCTCCACGCTCCAAGGATTTACTCTTTTCAATAGCAATTCGTCCGGATCTGGCTCAATCACACTGGAGCCGCCTCACACATGCCGCTGCCCTTGGAATCTGTAAAGCTCTAAGTCCTGAATTTAATCCAAAGATCAAATGGCCCAATGACATTTATATTCGAAATAAGAAAGTTTCGGGCATACTTGTTGAAAGTCATCCATCTACTACTACGGGCACGGTCATAATCGGCATCGGTATCAATGTTAATTCACTCCCTCAAGATCTGAATCCTAAATTCCTTGTTCCAGGAACTTCATTGCTCATAGAAAATGATGAAACACCTCTTATCCGGGAGCAGATTGCCGAATCTATATTGTTTGCAATTCATAATGAGATTGGGCAATGCAAAAACAATTTTAATGCTATCCTTAATCAAATTGAGGAATTGAGTGCAATTCATGGTAAAAATGTTCAAGTTACAATTCCAAACGGCAAAAAATTTATAGGTATTGCTGACGGTTTCGGTGAAGAGGGCGAACTCATACTAAAAACCGTTCCCGAGTTGGGAAAGGACTCCAAAATGCTGAAAATTTCAGCCGCACATGAAATTCGGCTTCAATGAAGTCTTAAAAGCTTAATTGGGAGATTGAATTTTTCTATATTTTGGACTGGCTAAAATGCTACGACCAACTAATTTGTGGAAACTTATATTTTTTATGGAAAATACAATAGGCGTTGTGACTCCAGAATCTGATTTCACGTTTGCAGATCAACTTACCCTCACAGACCAAGAGAATTCCGAATTCTATACCCTCCTCCTGAGGGGCATGACTCACAAGCTCAATAATCTACTAGCAGTTATTCAGGGTTTCTCCAGCCTGATAATGATGGATGAGGCTCTGGATGAAACAGTTATAGAAAACATCGGCCACATGAAAGAAGCAGCTAACAATGCGTCTGATTTATCTGAGAAAATCCTTCCAGCGGGTGGCTGTTCACAAATTACTCAGCAAGAACTGCTTTTAGCTGAATTCATTCCAATGCTGGAAGATAATCTCAAAGAACCGTTCAATCAGCAGGACATTCCACTAAATATTGAATTCCCAGGACAAGTGGCCAAAGTGAATGCAGATCCATCCCGTCTAAAAAACATTCTGTCCGAATTAATGGCAAATGCATCCGATGCAGCTAGCGAAACGAACGGAAAAGTATCCATGGAAATCCATAATCCGGGTGATTTTTCTCCAATCGAAAAAAATTGTGTCGATATTTTAGTGAAAAACTCTGGAACCACTATACCACCCGATAAACTTGAACAAATTTGGCACCCCTTTTATAGTTCAAAGGACAGTTCACATTTCGGAATCGGACTGACCACAGCTGCTGTTTTATCTAGCCAAATGGGAATGAATTTAGGAGTTCATAGTGCTGATAATACAACGGTTTTCTGGCTCAGCATTCCTGCAGCATAATTTAGTCCCAAAAAAGTCATATCAGGCTAAATTTCCGGCCCTGGATTCATAACATCCATAGCCAGAATGTATTGCATAACATAGTGAGAAATTCTCACGAGTTTTGTTGCAATATCATCACTCAATAGGGCAAAATGATCGCCCTCATTAATTTAAAAACTATTATTTTTTATATGTCTGTTCTTGTAAATAAACCCGCCCCTGAATTCAAGGCCAACGCTGTGATGCCTGACGGCTCAGAGAAGGAAGTATCTTTGTCTGACTACAAGGGCAAATACGTTGTGCTCTTCTTCTATCCAAAAGATTTTACATTTGTCTGACCATCCGAACTTATCGCTTTCGATCATCGAGTAGGTGAATTTGAAAAGCGAGATGCCCAAGTCTTGGGTGTTTCTATTGATGATGCAGAATCCCACAGTAACTGGCGTAACACACCAATTGAAAAAGGAGGCATAGGATCCGTCGGTTATCCTCTCCTATGCGATGAAGACAGGGCTCTAACAAATGCTTATGATATTCTACACGAAGACACCACTTTCGCTCTCCGTGGAACGTTCATAATTGATCCAGACGGCATTGTACAAAGTGAAACCGTTAACAACTTACCAATCGGTAGAGACATTGATGATACGCTCAGGCTACTTGACGCTGCCATTCATACTGCTTCAGGAGCAGGAGTTTGCCCGGCAGGTTGGAACCCCACTAAGCCCGACATGCAACCCACAGAAGAAGGCGTAGTGTCCTATCTTCAAGAAAATGCAGATTCTCTTTAAACAGAATAACCCTCAAATTTACGGAAGATCATTTACCAATAATCTCGGTAACTAATAATGGCTGAATTGCATTTTCAGGTATCTCCAAAAAAGATAATTCCATTTAAACTGATTGGAGATCTTACGACCATTGGTCGAGACCCAAACAATTCAATTGTCATTGATCATCCAAGCGTATCACCTTTCCACGCAGAAATTCTTTTTGTTCATTCTGAAGGACAATACGAAGTCTTCGACTTGGGCTCTCCTAACGGGACCCAAGTAAACGAAGAGCAAATCATAAGAAAGGCCTTGTTGAATGGTGATCAAATTCAGTTCGGTAAACTTAAAGCTGAGCTTCTTTGTGATGCAAACAAAGCCACAGTTAAAGATGCTGACCATGATGTAGCAGACAAAGAGCCTGCTCCCAAAGACATCGCTCCAGTCGCTCGAGCTCCCAAAAAACCCGCCTCCCCCAAACTTGTTAAGGCCCGGCCTCCTGAACCGCGGAAAAAAGTTCAAAAAGCCGAGAAGTTATCTGTTAGCCCACCTGAGAAAAAGATACAAAAAACAAAAAAACCTCAAAGGGCCTACAAAACAAATAAAGATGGGACAAAAATAACAGAATTAGAAAAGCAAATCGTTGAATACCAAAATACTATTCTTGAGCTCAAAAACACTAATTCAAAGCTTCAATTAAAAGTTAATGCTGCGGAAAATCCGCAAGAAATAAAGGCCCACCTTAAAAAGTATAAAAAGAAAAATAGGATCCTAGATCAGAAAGCCGACGCCCTGAAGGGAAAGATCAGGAAGAGAAAAGCAAAAATATTAGATCTGAAGGAAAGAGAAGCTGAATTACAAAACCTCATAATATCCATTGAGTCCCTCGAAAAAGAATCGGTCAGACTTAATGAGGAAAATTCATCGATCAAAAAACAGACATCTGCGGCAAGAAAAAATCAGAAATTAGTCGAAGCAGAAATAAGCAAATCCATTAAGTCTGCCGAGTCCGCTGCTGCAAATAAAATTGCATTAGCAAATAAAGAAACTAAAACGGCTCTGGAAGAATTAGAAGCTGATGTCCAACAGATCAAGGATGCCCGTGAAGCAGCAAAGGTACTCTTAGTTGAGAAGCAAAAATCGATCAAAACCACAGAATCTAAATATCAAGAAACAACTAATGACTATGAAAATGTCCGGGTACTAAAATCGGAACTTGAAGAAGAATTTAGTGAACTGAGTGGTAGGTTCTCCTCACTTCAAAGTGAAGTCGCTAAAGTTAAGGAAGCAAAAAAACAAACTAAAGTTGCTGCTGAAAAAGAAGCTAACGAGTTACAGGAAAAAATTCAGCGCCTATCAAGTGACCGAGACCTTTTGTCTAAGGAAAAGAAGTCTCTAGTAAAAAATATTGAAGCGTTACGGGAACATAAAAATGAATTTAAGGACACAAAGTCCAGGCTTGATCAGGCACAGGAAGAACTAAAGCAAAAGACTGAAAAAATAAAATTCTTAGATAAAGAAATACTTGAAAGCCAAACCGAAAATCAAAAACTTGAGGAGCTCAAAATTGCTTTCGAACTAGACATTGAGAGTTACAATAAAACTCTTACTGATAAGACAGAAACAGAATCTAAGCTTGAAGTCGTTAAGACATCATTGGCCGACCTCCTATCAAGTAAAGAAGAGATTTCAGAAGAGTTGAGTAAACTACAATCTGAATTTGAAAGTGTTTCAGCCAAATCAAAATCTATAGAAGACGAACTAGAAACATCGGCTCAGGCACTATCAGAAACACGCCAGTTACTTGAATCCGGAAAAACGGAATTAGATCATTTAGTTTCTTCCAAAGCAAAAGCTCAAGATCTCTTGGCCGAAGAAGAACTTCACCTTGGAAAAGCTCAAGAGGAGCATAATGAACTCAATACAGTCATCAAAGAAGCAACTAAAATCTCTGATGAACTGAAAGAACAGAATCAATTAGCAACAATCGATTTAGAGGAATCAAAGAAAAAAACAAATGATTTCAGAGAACGATTAAGTCGTGAGGAAGGGCAGCTGGAAAGTATCCAGCAGGCTATAGAAACGAATGAAAATCAACTAACCAGAGGTCAGGAAGAGTTAAAGGAAACGCTAACCACTTACGACCGTCTAGAAGCTGAGACCAAGGAACTCAAGGAAAACCAACTGCATCTACTTGAAGAAATTAGTCACCTCACACTAGAAGCAACTGATCTTGAGGCAAAGAAACGTGAGCTCGCAGAAGTTGAAGAATTGCTCGCAGAGACTCAATCTCAACTGATTAAGGGCCAGGAAGAGTTAAAGGAAACGCTGACCACTTACGACCGTCTAGAAGCTGAGACCAAGGAGCTCAAGGAAAACCAACTGCATCTACTTGAGGAAATTAGTCAGTTAACAGCAGAAACGACTGGCCTTGAATCAAAACGATCAGATCTTAAGGAAATCACTGAAGAGCTTAACGAAAAAGAGGCTCAACTTTCCAACACAAATGAACTCCTCGAAAAAAACAGAGCCGAATTTACGAGTCTTAATGATAAACTAGAAGAAACTCATTCTCACTTGTTAGAAAGTCAGGAAGAACTTTCTCAAAGCCAAAAGACTCAAGATTTACTGGAAGCAGAAATAAAAGAAAAGAAAGGAGCGCAAGTTGAACTCCTCGAAGACATTAGTCGATTGACTGCAGAAGCCGCTGAACTTGACGCAAGGACAGAAGAACTGAGGGAAATCACTAGTGAACTGGAAGACAGAAAAGGGGAACTGAAGTATCTCGAGGAAAAGACTACTGAGGCTCAAACTGAACTAACTAAGGGGCAGGAAGATTTAAAAGAGGCACTCTCTACATATGATCGCCTTGAAAATGAAATAGGGGAGCACAAGGAGGCACAGCTTCAACTCCTCGAAGACATTAGCAAACTGACTGCAGAAACGGCTGACCTAGAAACTAAAAAATCAACTCTC
>JASLJT010000258.1:0-4769 GCA_030747955.1 Verrucomicrobiales bacterium
GAATCTTAATTTGTAATTAAGAATTAGGTTAAAATAATTATAGCCTTGATTGCTTAATTGGTCTGAATTCTAAGGGTTCCAATTTAACTTGGTTAGTCCCTTCAGTTCTCTGACAAAGAGCTCTTTGCCACATACAGCAAGGTGCGCCCATGTAGGTTCATCAGATATTTTTTTTGAGTCAATGAGTTTGAACTTTGAGGGATCTAAATGAAGTAATAAGAGTTTTCCATCAGCAGTAAGTGCTAGTGCTTTTTCATTATTTGCAACTAGAGAAGCGTATTCACTAAACTTTTCTTCTGAGCTCCACATAACTTTACCTGAGCTGGCTTCGATGCAGTGGAACCTTTTGTCTCTCCCGTGCATGTAAACGTAGCCTTCGTGAGTAATGGGGGATGACATATAACCTTCTGTTTTGTTTGACCAGGTTTTTGAAACGTTCATGCCTTTTTGATCAGTTGCTATCTTGAAAAGAAAACTTCCTCCTCCATAGCTACTGGTAAAAAGGGTGTCTCCGATTACTGTTGGTGTGAGTATATTCATTCCACGGAAGGCTTTGACTTTGTATCGCCACATCACATTACCGCTACTCAAATCTAGTCCGGCGAGTTCTTCTCTGGTCTGTGCTAGGAGTTGGTTCTTGCCTGCGACTTCTGCTATAATAAGTGATGAGAAAGCGCTGCCATTCATGGCTCGATCATCTTTCATTGCGCCCCAGACCTTTGAGCCGTCCGAGCATTTAATCTTAACAATTTGGGCGCCTGCCTGAACATACAAATGGTCATTTGATATTATTGGTGATGATACAAACCCAAAAGTGGGGACTGTCGATTTCTCTTGAGCGACAAAATCAATGCGCCATTTTTCTTTTCCTGTTTTCCCGTCAATAGCTATTAGAACATCGCGTATTCCCCCAACGTATAATGTTCCTTTGGAGTATATTGGTGTTGATCTGACCCAGCTACCATTCTTACGGGCAAAGAATGGAACCTTCATTGCTCCTTTCCAGGAAAGTTCCCATATTTGCTTGCCGCTTTTTCTGTCAAATGCCCGAGTGATTTCATCCGATTTATTTTTTGTTTCAACAGTAAAGACCGTGTCAGCAGTTACTATGGGGCTTGAATAGCTTTCGGAGAGTTTATTTTGCCATTCTTTTTTGATGCCTTTTAAATTTCCCGGCCATACGAAATCTGAATTTGTAATTTTGCCGTCTCTGTTTGGTCCGCGCCACTGTTCCCATGTTATCGGAGCTGATAGAAGAGGCGTTACTGTTAAAGTGAGAAGAAAAATGGAAAGAACGGGATATTTCATAATAAAGTAAATTATAAGAGTTCAGATTTTTATTTTATTTTTGGCTTTGAATGGGTCATCTGTCAGTGGGATTGCCATTTTTAAATCTTTCGAGTTGGCGTTTTACCTGTGAATCGCCATCTAATAGCTTAACTGCTTTTTCAGATATTTCTATTGCTTTGGCTCGATTCTTTCGCTGGAAGTGAACTTCAGCGAGAGTGTCTAGGAATGCTCCATTTTCAGGTTCTAGTTCTACGGCTCTATTTGCATGTTCAAGTGCCTCATCGAGTTTCTTCGAGCAACGAGACAATAACCATGCATGGTTGTTATTATGCTGTCCATGGTTTGGGAATCTTACAATGGTAGCCTTGGAAATGTTGTAAGTTGTTTCAAATAATTTGTTAGCTTCTTCTGTTTGTCCTGCGTTCACAAGTAATTGGTACAAATCTTCGAGCATGGAGCTGTCTGAGGGGTTGACTCGTTGTAGATTTTTAATGCTGGTGATTGCAGCTAATGTGTCCTTATTTTCGAGTGAAGCCTTTGCTTGCATGACTCCCAAGTTGATCAGATAGCTTAATGCATTGCGAGGGCTGATGACGCTGTTGGCATTCACTGCTCGCATCCTTGATAGGAGATAAAATTCCAATGCATGTGAGCATTGTTTTGCAGGAACTTGTCGAATTTTCAGGTCAGCATATTTTCTTCGTAATGCTTCAGGATGAACGCTCTCATGGGGAGAAGCGAGGCGGAGAATGATATCATCTTGGTTTCTTGCAAGTTCATCGTCTCCATGGAGCCACATTGAACTGGCTAGGAAGTGCCTTTTCGTTACATCACCTGTGGACATGATGGAAGCCTTCTCTTTCAATTCTAATCCCTTTTCTTTTTCTCCGGATTGAGAAAGGGCCACGCCTTTTAAGTAAAGGGGTAAAGGATCGGATTTCTTGGCTTCCCAGGCCTTATCGAATTCTTGAAATGCTAGTTTTGGCTTTCCGGCATTCAGTAATGTGTTTCCATATCTCATGAAATGATACCCCACCGCTTCCTCACCTATTAATTGAAGCCATTCTTTATTTGCTTCCGCTGCTAATTCCCATAGTTCATGAAGTCGTGCCAAGTCCTTTGTGGCTCTAGTAAATTCTTTTTTGCGTTCATTGTTTGGACAGATCTTTGCGTAATCAGACATGGCCTGAATTAATTTGCGTGTATCTTCTGGTTCATTGTTAAGATCATTAAAATCAAAAAGTAAGGCCATGCTCTTTAAGGCCTTTTCCTTGGGTTCCTTTGGAAACTCTAGTTTTATAAATTCCCAAGAAATTATTGTGAGCCATGAATACTCTGCGCTGGTTCTAAAGAATGCATCAATTACGTCTTCTTCGGACTCCATCTCCATTGCTTGAATTGCATGTTGGGTTGCTTGCTCATCAAGGCCAATGAATCGTTCCCACCTGATTAGTGGGAGTAAACTTGCGTTATTTTTAATGAGTAATTTTTCGGATATTTTCATGATCCGTTTGGCTTCCTCATCTTGTCCTGTTAATGAGCATGCAGTAGCTAATTGGCCTGCAGGATCTAGTGATTTCCTTAGTGTTTCTTCAGTGTCAGCTTTAAAACTTTCTTTGTATTTTTTCAGCCAATTATCATAAGGGGCTTTTTTCGTTTTAATTCCTATGGACTGAAATGCGGCATCAAAGTTATATCTCCACATTTCCATATCAAAAAGCTCAGAACCACTTGCTCTTTTAGCTAATTCAAAGGCCCGGGAAGCTTCGCCATTAATGATGAGTGCATTTAAACATCTTCCAAGCTCGTCCTTCATCGCCATGGCATAATCCTCTATTTCTTTGGTTATTTCTTTAAATTCTTTTTCCTTGCCACTGAGGCGCGCGGAAGCTGCAGAAAATCCTAGAGTATCGGTAGTTCGGCGGCTAGGATCGACGAAGGACTTCGCGTATTCGGATAAATTTCCTCCTGCAGCTAGAGAGTGTCTTGCTCTAGTTTTATCCCCCATACTTTCAAATATTTTTGCGGCCTCATTGAAATCCCCGTGAGCTCTTAGCATCCATGCAAGTAGTTCGGTATCTACTTGGGTCTTACCTGCAAGTTCACGTTGCTTTTTAATCGCGGGTTCAATTAGATCTCTTTGTAATAAGAATGCGACATAATTGCGTATGCCATTTTGATCTAGCGCTGCCACTTCTAGAAGATCCTTTGCCTGATTATAGTTACCTTTAATTATAAGTGCAGGGACTTCTTCAGCGATATTTCGACTGACTATTTGAGCAACCATTTTGCGAATTCCGGGATCCCGTTCGCGTTTAACAAGTTTCATTAATAGTTCTGTTTCTCCTATCTGGGCGAGTTCAACAATGGCCATCTCTCGTTCTGCTCCACCTCCTTTTCGGAACTGATTAACGAGTTTTACGATATTCTTTGGCGTTTCTGGATATATTCCTAAATCAAACTCTTCGAGAATTTTACTGCCGCGATAACGCATTTCTGCATTTCCATTCTTAATGGCTTCTCTTAGGAAAGGTTCAGCGGCATGTCCCATCTGCCACACTGTCTGCATGGCCTTTTCTCTTAATTTAAAATCATCTGAGCTTAATTGTTCTATCGCATTTAGAATCTGTTCATGGCCAGTTTCTTTTTCTGGTTTAGATTCCTGAGCCGAATGTTCCGGAGGGATCATTAAGCTTATGATTCCAAGCAATGCAGTGAAAAGCGTTTGCTTTTTAGTAAGTGCCATATGCTTTATAATAGTTGCTTGCGTGCCTTGATGAAAACCTGAATTTAGTTGGTTAATCGACTAATATATGATTAATGCTAATTGAGTTGTTTGTGGAGCAGTTTTTAGGATTCAGTCGCATTTGCATGTTTCGGTTTTGACTCCTAGAGCGTGCGGGGTAATCTTAGAGCAAATATGAAAGAAATATTCTATTATTTTATTCTTTTCGCTCTGTCATCGTTACTCACATTTCCTGCAATTTCTCAGGAAATGAAAGTAGGTATTGTTGATATGAATAGAGTTTTTGGTGAATATCATAAAACTAAAGAAACTGAAAAAGAAATAGAGAAAAAGCGAGACACTGCGCGTAAGGAGGTTTCAGAGCGTGACAATGAGCTCAAAGAAAAAATAAAGGAGCTTAAAGATTTGGAGCGTGAAATAGCGGACCCAGTTAGCAGTAGGGAGGTTCGGGCGGCTAGTCAGAAGCGTGCTCAGAAAGTTGCTAATGAGGCGAGAATTATGCGCGATGAGGTTCTTGATTTTGCAAGAAAACGTGAAATGCAATTAATGGAAATGTCTAAACGCAAGAGGGGCGTTATCTTGGAGGAAATTCAGCTCGCTGTCAGTGAGCATTCGAAAAAAGAAGGATATGATTTAGTTTTTGATAAGTCAGCCCGTGGAACTAAAGGTATAAGTTTTCTTCTGTATTCAAAGGATGCTCGTGATTTTAGCTCAAAGATGATTTTGGAGTTGA
>JASLJT010000259.1:0-6011 GCA_030747955.1 Verrucomicrobiales bacterium
CCGTATCCAACGATAATCGTACGTGCCTTTGAGTCTCTCACCTGCTGCATGAGAATTTGGTACCCGATTCCATTCGATGGTCCCGGTTCCCAGGCCCTAGTATTTCGACCATCTTTAAACTCCGCACGAGCAGTTCCGAAGACATCATCTCCAGGCCACCCTAGATTACGAAAAGCAATATCATGATGAGGCCAGCGGATCGTTACTGCCGTCTCAAAGTAGCCAAACTTCTCCATCCTTGAAATCAAAGAATCTCCCAACAAGATAACCCGGTTCCGCTTCGGCTGCTGACTATTAGGCACTTGAATTAATGCTGGTTCACTGAATTCACTTTTTGCCCCGTCATTATTCCATACCTGTACCTTCCACCACGCTTTTTCCCCTTCTTGGAAACTCTTTCCGAGGCACGGAATCCTAGATGAGTCTGGAGAATGTCGGCGTCCGCTGTCCCAGAGATTTCCTGTGCCCGAACTGAGTTTTTGCGGGTCACTCGCGACAAGGATTCGGTACGCTGTTTGGCCTTTGTCCGTTTTCCATGATAAGGAATATTCGTTCAAGGAAAGACCGAGCGAATTGACGATGGGAGTGGATTTTAAATTTGTGGGAACTGACGCTGCCAAAGAAACTGCTGCACTGACAACCCATGCCATGCTGGATAAAATAATTTCGCGGTTCATAAGGATCAGGTTTATGGGTTTTTGATTATTTTTTGCCTATCGGGACATCGAAGTAATTTTCCATTTCATGGCAGGCCATTCGCCACGCACCAAGAACGTCCCAAGAGTCGAGATGATTGGACGCATTTGCTAGGCCGCGACCTCCACGAGCCGCAGCGTCCGGGTCGATCCTGCCCAGAGCCAACTTTTTGTCATAGACCAACTGCCATTGATACCAGACCGTTCCTGACCAGGGTCCTGACGTGCGAAAGGCACCATTTCGTGCATACCATGTATCTTTGCGATTCACCCATCCAAAATCCTTCCAAGCGGAAATTCCATTACTGAACGGACGGTCTCCCCAATTCACAGCAAGTGATCTGCGGTCGTAGTCGAGGACGCGCTTTGCGGCTTCGATTCGGGTCTGGAGATACTGGTCCGGAGTGAGTTTTGTGGGGTATGAATGGTATTCAAGCATTGCCTCTCGGCCTCCCTTTTTGTACTCGAGTAAGGCGCGTCGGACCCCCAACATCGCATTAATCACTTTCGAGGATGTATGAGAGTAGAGGTACACATTGTTGCGGCCAGGAGGCACTTCGTACGCTCGAGCCATCTTAGCCATTTCACTTACACCGGGCCGGTGCGTGTGCATGAATTGACCGTACTTAGTTCGCTGTTCCTTAGTCACTGGCCAGTACGGAATCATTTTGTAGGCGATTTGAACACAACCCCAGTTCGATCCATCTGGAAAGAATGCGTCCGGTAAACCCGGACGGTACTTGAGGCGGGGATAGGAGGGGGCATCCATCCAGACTTCATGGATCGCAGCCCAGTCAGCCATGTTATCCGGTTCTAGATCCTTTTGTCTTATCCGTTCGAGTGTGGCATAGGCTCCCTTCAGCAGCTCTATGTGTGCTTCGTCTCCATCCATCATGTAAAGCCAGGTAAGTAAAGGCCCGACATGCCAGGCAGTTACCCGGGTATAGGGAAGTTCGATCTCGTACTGCCGGGCCCGCGTCGGTCTTCCATCACCGTGATATTGCTGTCCCCAGCCCACGACATCGCCTTCTCCCAGGTTAGCCTTGGCTAGCCAAGGTCCGAGCTTACCTAATCTGGCCACATATTTACTGTCTTTGGTTAGGTGATACATCATGATCATTATTTGAAAACTCGCATTTGTGGCACCGTCATTGAACGAGATGCTTCCATTGCGGACTCCACTAGATGGGGTCGATCCTCCGGGAAATAGCCACTGATCGGGCCATCCTCCGGCCTCGCTCTGTGCTGAAAGTAAAACGTCAGCTGCCCGTCTGGCCGATTCGAAGTACTTTTTTTCTTCACTCAGTTTGTACGCGTAGAGCATGATCCAGAAGGGCCGGGTAACAAAACCATCCTGCACACGCATCATGTCGTTTCCCTTATTTCCATAGGCCCAGTGACCTCGGGGGAACTGCTTCTTGAGAATACGGTCAGCGCAGGTCAGACCTGCTTCGAGGTATTTCTTATTACCGAGTATTTCAAAAGCACGGAAAAAGCCGATCGCGGATTGCCTTAATTTACCCGCATCGCCCCCTTCATAACTTTCAGGAATTTTTGCAATTTGCTCATCGAGCCACGAACGGATCGCTGATTCGACACGGCCACTTAGGTTATGCTCTTGCTTGCCAGTGAGCATCAATTCTGCGACACTCATACGACGCAGTAACTCTTTGAGCTCGGCTTCTTTAGTGGTGCGCTGATCCTCGTTCAGTTCAAGATAATGTATCGTTTCCCCGCCAAATAATTTGGCCCTGGCCTGCCAGGATAACTTTTCGTCACTTATTTTATCGTATGAGAGGTCCTTGTAATGGCCAGTCACATTGTCGATTTCAAGTGGACTCTCGGCGCCCGCGGAAATGGCTAAAGTGACGATTAAAATAAACGGCAACACAAAGGCATTGAGTGATTTCATAACCCGATCCTAACATCAACATCTTCTTCCTTACAAGTGCCGGCGACAGGGGTCGATTTTTATGCGCCGATTGACTGTATTTCTTTAATTCGCTTCTACTGACAAAGTGAATTCCTCTCTTTCTACTGAGAGGAAAGCTGGATCCTCTTCCGTGAAGCGAATCATTGAATTGAGAGGTATGTCAGTAAATGATTGAGTCTGACCTGATGCTGGCCATGTGATTTTCACTTCTTTGATCGATTCGGCTTGCCCTATCCCGATCTCAGTCCTTGAGAGTGGAGAGCCTCCAAAGCTACTCACTGATCCGACTGCCCGATGAAAGGAAGACTGACCGTCCATTGAATTGGTGACCACTTCTATCCTTGCTCCTAAGCCGCTACGATTACTCTTAGTTCCCACTAATTGAATAGCAATGTAATGATTTTTGTGACCAGGATTTAAATATAACGCATTATGGAAACGATCGCCTGGCAGGAAACCTCCGAGTTGATGGAAAATGTCCTGATCCCCATCATGATCAAAATCAGCAAAGGCGATCCCGTGACCCTTTTGAAGATGACCGAACCCGCCTGACGTAGTTACATTTTGAAATTTTTCACCTCGATCATTTCTAAGCATGACGTTTGGAACAAGGTTACGATAATCCGGATCCCCAGTTCCAAGATAAACATCCAAGAATCCATCATTATCAAGGTCACCAAAATTTGCTCCCATTGGAAGGTACGGGTGATTAAGGCCCGAATCCTTGGCCGCTTCCTCAAAGCGCCCCTTATTGTTTACATAAAGGCAAGGTGGCGTGCTCTCGTGTGGTAGTCCGCGATAGTCTAAAAGTACACTAGCAGCACTGGACTCGAAGGCAGTAACAAAAAGGTCAAGCCATCCGTCGTTATTGAAGTCAAAGAACCAGGGAGCGAAGCTGTAACCTTCAGGAGAAGTGAGCCCAAGTTCTTCCGCCACGTCTGTAAATTTCATTGAACCGTTGTCTGAATTTGCGGACAGATCGTTTCTATAGAGCCGGTTCTTCCCCACGTTGGAAACATAAAGATCCAAGTCGCCGTCATTATCGTAGTCGCCCGCAGTGACGCCCTTAGAAAAACGGTCATTCGTAACGCCAGCCTCGGCAGCAATGTCAGTGAAAGTTCCATTCCCATTATTTCTAAAGAGTTGTGAAGGAAAATGACTCTCAGTGCCGGGTCCCGATTGGGATTCATTAACAACATAAAGATCCAAGTCTCCATCATTGTCATAGTCGCCCCAAGAAGCGGCCTGCGTAGGAAAGGCAGGTTCTGCCAATCCAGCAGTCCGGGTCACGTCAGTGAAAGTGATATTGGAGTTTGGACCCGATGAACCATTGTTACGGAGGAGTGAATTTCGAATCTTTCCCATGCTATTCATCCAGGCTCCTCGGAGAACGAGGATGTCCGCGTCTCCGTCATTATCATAGTCAGCAGCGATACAGTTAAGTCCTCCGAGCTGGTTATCGAGACCGGATTCTTTTGTCAGGTTCACAAACTTTCCGTCACCAGTGTTGCGAAACAGTGAGAGCGATCCGCGAGGATCAGAGGTAGAGGATACAATGTCAAGAAAGCCATCATTATCAAAGTCCTCTACGATTGCGCCTCCGCACAAGTTGAAAGTATCGAGTCCCAGATTTGGAGCAACGTCAATGAACTGGCCGATGTCGAATTCTGATTTTAAAGACGACTCAGGAACTCTGTACTTTTCCGGAACACTTTCCGGATACGTGCCGGTGGCCATCGCTGTAATATTAAGTAACCACTGACTTCGAAGGTCATCAGGTGAATATTGAAGGAGCTTAAGTAAGGCCTTCATTGATCGATTGGCTGGATTCGGGTTCGAATGTATTCCCTGACCCGCTAGAGGAAAAATGCAGCAATCTCGATTGTGCCTTTGGATGCAATTAGCGTATTCCGCTTGCCTCAGTTCGACTAGCGCTTGCATCGCAAATAATGGTGGGCTGGGGGCAATTTTAGCTGAGTTGATGATGGCAAAAACCTCATTCAGGGACTTAGCGGCTTTGCTATTTTCTCCGAGTCGCAAAGAATCAAAAGAACGAGCGAACCATCTGCCAATGAGTTTCTGGGGATTTGGCGGATTCTCTTTGAGTGCTAACTGTAGAGCATTTTCGATTTCTTGTGTTTGTAGCCGACCGTGAAATTGATCCCGACTCGATTCGATGCGTTCGGCTATTTCCAAAAACTCTTTTTTGATAAGGCCATCCTTTTGATTCTCTGAAAATTTGACGGATTTTTTATCCTCCGTGCTATGTTCTGGGTCCTTATTTCCACAAGAACATATCCCTAATGTAAGGAGTGAAATAAGGAGATTTTGAAAAAAAGGATGCATTGCTAAATCATAAGGATAACAGCAAAATATCTATGAGGTAAAGGAGTGTCGCAATCGTTGATTTTTCTGAAATATATCCAGGATATACATTCATGATCCGGTTGTCACCGCCCGTACTCGGACCATATGCACCTTATTGATTTCATTCTTGCGTTTACCTAGCCGGAGCAATCCTTCACCGCATGTGATCCAACTCTCATCGTTACTGATGTGGCAAATTCCGGAATTCCCGAGTGTGGCCTCATTAGTAGGTAGTAAAGTTCGTTCTGTTCGGCGAATTACACAAAGACGATTAGGATCAACTTGCCCAATGAAGAGAGGGGCACGGTGCCTGAAGATGTGGTCATTTTCGGCTCCTCGGCGGGTATAAATAAGAAAGAGTCCTCCTCCAATTCTAGCCCAGTGCTGCTGAGTATTGTAACTACCCAAGGGCTTACCGTCATCAAATGTCCACTCGCGGATCTTTTCGAAAGTCAATCCATCGCGGCTCCGCGTTACGAATCCACTATGATCTGCCCGTAAGGTGAGATAGAACCATTTGTCGTGTTTTATCAGTGAGGGTTCATAGAGTCCGCGTCCCTGTGGAATATCGAGCTCTGATCCATGCTCCAAGTAGGACAATTTTTCGCCATCGAAGCTGCACCGTGCGACGATACTCGTGTAATTAAATTTCTTTGCATTTGCCATGTAGCGGACCGGTAACAAAATTTCGCCGTTTGGCATATCAACTCGTTGCGTATTTCCTGCATTTGCTGCCATGATAATGTTTCCACGATGATCCCTTTTAGGCATTTCTAGAAATCGCATTGGACCCCAGGAACCGTCCTTGGGATTCATCACGGCGTAAGAAACCTTTTCTCTTCGACGGTTCTCTTTGGTTCCGTTTTCAAAATTAAACGTTTTTCCTGTCGTAATTACTTTTCCTGATTTGGCATGATAGGTGGGCCACAAATCACCTGCAGAGACCTCGGTATTATGAGTGTTCACTCTTGCATTTGTAGATGCGTGCCAGTCTGTATTATAGGTTGGTGAATAAT
>JASLJT010000260.1:0-4478 GCA_030747955.1 Verrucomicrobiales bacterium
ACCACAGCATCCATTTAGATATTCGTGGCTTTTGTTGATCTCTTTGATTGATTTTAATTGGCTTCGCAAACCTCAAACCCATGAGATTTGATGTTCGTTGGGTTCGATTCCCAAAACACATCCTACTCATTTCTACACTATCCCAATTGGAGTCTGTGGGTTTCTGGAATTCTCCTGATTGGGGTCAGAGATGACTCAGAGAATTAGCCGTTATTCAAAACATCACCAATGTGGTCTGTACTATCGTGATAGCTTTTTATCGGAACTCCCATACTGTTGGCAATGGTGACGAACAGATTTGAGAAAGGAATATCCTCGGAGTAGGTGCGGTGGGTGCCGTGGCGATATCCCATGTTTTTTCCTCCTGCTAGAATCAAGGGATAATTCCTGTAGTTATGCAGTGTGCTAGTTGAGCTGCCATGGAGAATAATGGTGTCATCCAAGAGGGATCCATTTTCTGATTTACTGTTGCTCAGTCGTACCATGAAGGCATGGAGGCGTTCAGAAAGGAAGTAATCCCATTTGGCGGTCTTATCAAATTGGTACCGGTGACCGCATCGATGGAGATTGCCTCCCCCGATCACTGGGGCAGCAAATTTATTTACCATGCTGCTTGAGGCATTTTCTGCTCCATACATGAGGGACGCGACCCGGGTCTGGTCTGTCTCAAAAGCCAGGAAGATTACCTCATACATCAGGTCAAAAAATTCCGCAGCGGAGGCTGTATCCGTGTCAAAATCGGCAGAAGTCCGATTCACCTTCGGGAAAGGTGTGTTGGCCCATTTTTCCGAACGTTTGATTTTCTCTTCCGCTTGGTTGATCGCTGCGAGGTATTCCTCCATCTTATCGCGATCCTGTTTGCCCAACCGCTTCTCCAGTCGTTTGTAATCCTCAAGCACGGTATCGGTTATTTTTTTATTCAAAATCCGTCGCTTACGAGCTTCTGTCGGAGGCACTTTATTGGAAAAGAGATAATCAAAGGCACTTCGAGGGTTCCGAAGGGCCGGCAGTGATTTTCCCTTGGGACTGATAGACATACTGTTTTCAGTCGTACTTAACTGGAGTGACTGAACGCGCGTATGAAGCCCGGTGTTCCTGGCGATGACCTGATCAATCGATTCATGGTTTACGATCCCTCGTTTGAGGGAACTACCGGTCATATAGTGGTTGGTAATGTGTGCCATGTGACGGCACTGCGGGTGCGACAGCCCTGATAAAATTGAAAAGTCTTCACGCCGTTTTAACGGCTCCAAGCTTGGTGTAGGCTTGTATGTTCGCCCCACCTTTTCAGGATACCAAAGGGCTGGATGTTTCTGACCTCGATTAGAAGAGGTGACACCAAAAGGGAAAAAAACCGAACAAAAACGCTTCGGCCGATCCTCTGGTTTAGGAACTGCCATGATTTCAAGTTGGGGCAGGAAGCATAGTGCCCCCAATCCTCTCAATGCCGTTCTTCGATCGATGCGTTGTTTTATCATTATTTCCCCCTTGGATTTGAAAAGGCCTGACTTTCAACGATGAGTCTCAGCAGCATCTCAGGCTTATAACCGGATGCCTTAAATTTTGCAGTCATATTATCGATCATCTCTCCCTCTTCAAGTCGCACAGATCTTCCTATGGCATAGGCATACATGAAATTGGTGAAAGACTTTAGGATCTCCGCCTTGTATTTTGTTTTCAATAACACCTTGAATTCTTTTATGCCGCCAACCTTATCACCCTTGATTTCCGAGCGAGCATCTACCTTAGCCAGAGGAATTGATCGGGCAGTCTTTTTATTGATCATTTTATAGACGTAGTTTGTTTCACGCCAGCGCCCGTAACCATCAAAATTCTCAAAGGGCAGACCTAGGGGATCTATCCGTCGATGGCATCCATAACAGGCTTCATTTTCTTGATGAAATTTAAGTTGGTCTCTGATGGTGAGCTTTTCAAAGTCCTTGAAATCATCTGGATTGGGAAATTCCACATTCATCGGCGGAGGAGGCAAATGACGTCCCAGAATTCTTTCACACATCCAAACTCCACGGAGAATGGGATCGGATACACCATTTTCTTTGGCTTGCGTGGTCAGTGGCGCAGCCATTGTTAATACACCGCCACGAGGTGAATCATCCGGCAAATCGACCCTCGCAAACCCAATCCCCTGTTCCTTGGGAATCTCATACCATTTAGCCAGCGCATCGTTGATGACGAGGAAATCCGAGTCTATCAGATTTTCCAACGAAAGGTTGTTTTGAAAAACATACTCTAGAAACTTCGCCGGCTCCGCTAAGATGTGTCGATTGATCACCCTTCCACGAAGCATTTCATCTGGCTTCTCTTTTAACTGCAGCCATTGCCAGGCAAAAGCTTCCATGAAACGCCCAAACCGAGGATGATTTAGCATGTAGCCAAGTTCATTGGCAGGTTTCCAGTTAGACCTCTTGGATCGGGATAGCAATTGAGCAGACGGCGGGGAGTTCCAAAGAAAATAAGCCAGTCTTGTTGCAACTTCCTGATGACGATTTCTTGTGGAATCTGCATCAAGGTAAAGAAAGTTTGGCGACAGAAGAATCGATTTAAGCGTATGATTGATGCTTTGCCTGAATGACAATCCATCTTGTTTTACTGATTTCCAATGGGCAAAATATTTTTTCTGCAATTCAGGCTGTACGTCTCCCCGAAAAGCTCGAGTCAAAAATTGACTAATAATTCGCTCAGCATAACTAACCTCTGATTCAGCAGGAATTTTCTTGGGAAATATTTTGCGTTCTCTTGTAATCGGCCAGCTTTCGTAATAGGGCCCATCAAGCTCAATTCTCTGTATATGCAAGGCGGGCGAAACCACCTTTTGGCCATCTGGGATATAAACTTCATTGCGAAGCATGAATCCTAGAGGCCAGGTAATCACTTTATCTCTTACCGTACGTTCCAAGTCCTCATTCAACTGAGCAAAGAATTCATAAACCTTGTGCTCGCCTTTTGGCGCATCGACTAGGACTGATTGGCCTGCCTTGCGCATCTTCGGAGAAAGAAAGTACGAGACAGGTCCCGCATAAACAGACAGCTTGGGGTGTTCCTTACTGTTATCCCCTTTACCCGCATGAACTCGCAAACGATACAAACCCTCACTCTTCTTGATTTCGTGAAAAACAAATGTTGAGTTGGGCCCGAGAAAATGCACATCGATCCTATCGAACTCGAGCGGCGAGTACATAGGGTGCAAAAGATAACCATCATTGGCTAAGGGCAACGGGGGGCTGACTCGGGTTTTACCAAAGTAAAGAAACTTTGTATCAACAAAGTCTTCAACTCCGAAACGGGGCCTCGTTGGCAATCGATCAAATGGCTCAGAACGGTTCCAAACGTACCCAACAGGTGGCTGGATATCTTCAATACGTTGCCCTTTAATAATCAGCCTGGGGACTTCCTTGCCTCTGTCTCTTCCCTTGGTGGGAGTGTCCGTTTCCACAGAGAAGTCAAAGCGATGTGACCAGAATGGAGACATCGTGGGTGCCTCATCCGGAATGGCGCGATCCAAGGCATCCTCAATGCAACTTTTATACAATTCATAGTGAAGCAGAGTGAAGGTAAGAGTGCTGCGGTTGTTATTGAACAAATTCTTATCGGTACTTTCATCCCCACTCTTGTCACCAGGCAGCGATGAGGCCAAATCTTCCCTAATAGGAACTGAAAGCAACGCCTCGAGAGAATTAATGAATTGGGCCTTGGTAAGTCTAGCTGGGACGAATCCAGTTGGTTGCCAATTACTGGCGAGGGAACGTCGGAGATTATCAGATAGGAGTGAGTGAAACTTCAGTCGATCTTCCTTGCTCAACTTGGACTCTTTTGGCGGAGGCATATCCCTAAGAATAACCTGATCCAAAGCCTCCTGAAGATTAGCTGCATCAGCTGATAAGTTATCCCAGTTAATCTGATCAAACCTGATATCGGCCTTTTGTTTTTTTTCTCCATGACACTGAACACAGTGGTTCTTTATAATGGAATTAATGAAAACAAGATCTTCAGATAAACGACCATTGCTAGAGCCTGTCGGCTTTTTACCTCTGGTGTCACAAAGGAGCACCAAGAGAAAAAATATTGAAAACAACATTCTCATCGCTAGAGAGAATCCTACCCCAACATCCTGATTCAGAGAAGTTCAGAGAGTTCTCACTCCAATCCTACTGTTCTCCATAATTCCCCTGAGATACACTGAGATTTACGGAAACGAAGAATTCCACACCCCAACAGCACTGAGACATAGGGAGAACATTGGGAGAATTGGAACTCATCGTGATCGATGATTTGCCTGAGATGATCGGGTGGGTGAAGAGAGAAGGGGGCTCAAGGATAAGGACGTAGCCGTTTCGGTTGTAATGCTTTGGTCGTCTTGGTCGCGTTGTATTGAATCGCGCCGATATCCCAGTTGCCGGTCTTAGGCAATGGACGACCGTCGAAGTCCGTTTTATAGATCTCGCTTAGGTTGATTGCTT
>JASLJT010000261.1:0-15364 GCA_030747955.1 Verrucomicrobiales bacterium
TTTATCACCAAGGCCGGCCTAGAAGTGAAGGTCAATCGTGAATATTACAAACTTACCCCCGAGGATAAAAAGATTCAAAACGTCGGCTCTAGGGGCCAGTCCGTGAACCAGAAAGTGGAGAAATACAAAAGATCAAAGCTCAAGAATGGTGACAAAATTAAGAGTGGTGATCTGGTCGAAATTGAACTGACTATCGAAAGTAAGAACGACTACGAATACCTTATGTTCGAAGACATGAAGGCGGCCGGGTTCGAGCCAGTCGATCTGCGGAGCGGTTATTCGCGTAACGGCATGGGCGCCTACATGGAACTGAGGGACCAGAAAGTCACTTTCTTTGTCAGGTCTCTGGCAAGAGGAAAGCACAGCCTCAGTTACCGCATGAGGGCCGAGACTCCTGGAAAGTTCAGCGCTTTACCGAGCCGCGCAGAAGCAATGTACGCCCCTGAACTCAAAGCAAATTCAGACGAAATTAAGATACAGATTACTGACTAGAATGCTTCTCAAAGCGTTCAAAGAAGCGCGAACTTGAACGGGGAAATTGCTGCCTGATGTAATCAGTATGACTCAACGCACCAATCTCTTTCCTGAAATCGAGAGGATTATCTAGAATGTCCGAGTACTCACATACTACCAATTGCTTAGGAACGCTCGTACTCCATGGACCAGGAAAAGAAAATTTAACCTTACGCCCTTCACCGATCAGGCAGACCCCTATCCCGGACTCTCCTCGGTGAACAGTTGAAAGTACCGCCTCTCGCGGTGAATCCTGATAATCAAATAAGGACTGCCCGGCAAGGTCCTCATAGTATTTCGGATTCAGACCAATTAAATTTAGCAGACTAGGCATCACGTCATAGTGACTCACATTGTCTTGAGACGGCACATCCTTCACCCACTCTGGCCATTTAATTATGATAGGAACTTCTGTCTGGTACTTGTTCAAAGAAGAACAGTGGAACCAGCTACCGTCTTCCTGAAATTCCTCACCATGGTCTCCGGTTATGATAATGACACTATTATCATAACGACCTTTGAATTTAAGAAAATCCACAAATTCCTCTATCGCATAATCCACCCAATGCACTGCATTCTCATACCTTCTCACGACCTGACCAATAATCTCATCACTCGGCGCAAGATTCCCCGGCACATAATTGGCACAGTTCTCGTGGAGTTGCTCAAAGTCGGAAGGCCAGTAATAATTGTAATGAGGAGAATCCAGAGCCGTGAAATGGAACTGCGGTGATTCCGGATCCGAATTAATATATTCTCGCTGATCTCTCATTATGAATTTCTCACGCTCAGGAATCGATCCAAGCAAAGCGTCCTCCGAATCATCTAACATCATATCCGCCAAATAATGATTGCCGCCGAAATTCAAAGGACCGAGGTGTCTGTAACTCAAATCACATACTGCTCTGACCTGTATTTCATAGCCAATCTTTTTTAGGACTTTGAGTGGATAGGCTCCAGCAAATCCATTTTCACCATCCTTTTGTTTTACGGCCTCTCCCCAGTGAATCGCAACACGACTATGCAGCATTGAGAACCATGAAAGAGGAGTGCAGTTAGAACCTGCAAAAGTCCTTCCCAAGTCCTGAGCCTCTTCTTTACGGAAACGGTGGAGGAACGGAGTCACTTCCGGGGTAATTGAATCGGATCTCCAGCTCTCGATCATGAATACATAAACGTCCGGCTTCTGCAAATGAGGCGCGTCCTCTAGGCCCTCAAGAAGCTCATCCCTGATAGGAGCAGGAGATATTTCACGAAAGGCAACGTCCATCTTTTCAAAGCCTGCTGGCGGCGCAAAAATTCCGATATGCGTTCCAAATAACTTATAATGCCGTTGCCACTCCTCACTACGCTTATAAAGATGACTGGACCCGGACTCTACAATAGTAAAAATCCAGCAAAATAAGGCTCCACTTAAAATGAAACGGTTCGATACACGAAATCTAATGAGAGAAGTGCCAAGATAGAACAGAAAGGACCCTACCAGTACCAGTGATCCAATTCCTAAGAATTGATTCACTGTCATATCGACACCAGAAGCCGCGATCTCTTTACTCAAATCAAAGCTTCCTGAAGCAGTCAAAGAATTAACAAAAGTAAAAAGCGAATGGTTCCAGTACTGCTTCAAAAGAAAGTCAGCGACAACCAAAATCGGCGCCAAAGAAAAGACCAAAACAACGATCGCCCTTAAAGGCTTCGGCGTCATACCAAGAACAAACTGAAAAAGAAATATCAAACAAAGGGCAGACGCGGCGTGAGTAGTCAACCGCCCCAATGAGGAACCAACCAATTCCAATGCATTATCAGTATCCACTGCAAAGAGAGCATAGATATCACTGAGGACAAGGAGCAGAAATACCATTAACCAGAAAAGCCCATTACATTTCCATGCTGATACGAACCAACCCTTGAGCAGGGATCCGAATCCGTCTGATCCTCGCTGTCTGAATCTGATAGACGCAACTACCAAAATCGCTCCTGCCGCCGCAAGGATCAGGGTAATTAATATATTGGCCGCAAGGAGACCATTCCCCAACTTCCAATACAGGTTGTAAGGAACTGAGAGGCATAAGGCTCCGAATACCCATCCCACCAATAATAAGAATGACTTATTATCGCCATTCTTACTTAGTGGTTCTAGGCTATGGTTCTGATTCATCCTAACATGCTAATTATTATCCATAAATCCGCACTGTGAAAGCACTATTAAGTTGCATTCTTAATTGCAGTTGTTTTATTTTCAGAAATGCTCGGAGCCTCACCCGGTCAGACATAGAAATCTGAAAAGAACAAGAAAAGTCAATGGGAATAGCGCGTCAAGACATAGCGCAATCAAGTACTGAGGCTAAAAAAGGAACGGTTATCTTTCTTTGGGTAGCACTTAGCATCATCTTTTTTCACTTTGTTTTATACATTGTGAGCTGCTCCTTACTATTGACTCAAGCAGCTGAAGTGAACAGTTCTTTTGCAGAAGGTGCGGTAAAGGATCATGGATTATACATGGTAATGAACAGCGTATCCCTGCTCAGAGGCTATCTAATAATTTCAGCGTGTTACGTGATTGTACTCTTCCCAATAGTGAAACTATGGATTGGAAAAAAGCAATTCACTCGCAAATCAATCATCCTAAGGACCTTGTTCCTTATGTTAATTAGCCTCTCAGCACTGATTTTTAGAATGATGGTCTTCAAACCATACTTCGTGGCTCAATGGATACCTGAATGGCAATCACAGATAATGCCTGGCGCTCCTGGAATCCTTAAAAGTATCACTCTGTGGACACTACTCAATGGGATCCCGATTGTGATTTTATTAGTCGTCTCAGTTTTTTGGATACGATTCCTAGTCTCATTGCCAAGAGCAATGGGCAATATCAGGTTCAAGATTGCACCAATCATGGTGACCGCAGGTATCATGATTTCATTGGGCCTTAGCATTAAAATTCTTCAATCAAGTCTCACTAAGGATTCAGAAAGTCCCAATATTATTATCATTGCATCAGATTCGTTGCGTCCGGATCACCTGTCCTGCAATGGGTACGAACGCAAAACCTCTCCTAACATTGACAAACTTGCCGCTCAATCACAAAACTTTACCAAGTGCTTCACTCCGATCGGTTCGACTCTCGAATCCATGATCAGCCTCTTCAGTTCTCAATACCCACACTCTCATGGGGTCCGACAAATGTTCCCTTCGAAGAAAATCGTCGACAGAGTAAATACTGAATCTCCCAAACTTCCTGAAATTTTAGGTGATTCAGGATACGACACTGCGGTAATAGGCGACTGGTGCAGCGCTATATTCAATGAGGTTCCCATGGGATTTGAGGACGTTCAGGTCTCTGAATTTGACTCCTTCCGCATATGGCTGAGTCAGGCACTTTACCTCTCGCATCCAGTCATCCCTTTATATTTTGACAATAAATTTGGTTATTGGCTTTTTCCAAAACTAGAATCCTTCGCCCATTATCTCAGAACAGAAGTCGTAACAGATCGAGCCATTGCAAAAATCAAATACCGAAGAAATAAGGACAGGCCCTTCTTCTATACGATATTCACCGGGTGCAATCATTTCGCATATCATGCCCCGTATCCTTATTATGAAAAATGGACCGACCCTAATTACAAAGGACCCAACAAGTATCAGGTTCACTTCGATCCGAACGAATTCGTTTCGAATCCGTCTTGGGACAAACCTTACACCTCATACAGCGACAAGGAAAAACAACACATCATCGATCTATACGACGGCTGCGTGAGTCGCTTCGATGACTGCGTTGGTCGGATACTAAAAGCTCTGGAACAACAAAAACTGATGGACAATACCATTATCCTAATCACTTCGGATCATGGAGAGGACCTCTTTGAACCTAACACCACAATTACCCATGGAGTTAGCTTCAATGGAGGGGACCAAGGAAATCTGGTTCCCTGCATCCTGTACGTCCCAAAGATGAAACCCAAAAAAATAAACCAGATCGTTCGTAATATTGACATCTCACCGACCATTCTTGAACTAACGGGACAAACAAAAGAAAATAGATTCGAGGGAGTGAGCCTCGTGCCTAGCATCAGAAATCCACAGCATTCACTTGGCCTCTCCTTCTACGGAGAAACAGGCTTTCCCTTTATTCAACGCGCGATACCTGGAGAGAAGGTTCTTAAGATTCCCTCTATGGACCAGTTAACTTACGTAGATAAAGATTTTGATTTTCACATTGTTCTTAAGGATATGCATCGAGCTGCCATCATATCAGGAAAAGAAAGGTGCCTAAGAACAGAAGAATGGAAGCTAGTATTCACTCCCGGGGCACAGAGCCCAATCCACAGATTATACCACATTCCCAGTGATCCCAATTGCATGAAAAACGTAAGTCATGAAAATCCGGAAACATTAGAGAGAATGAAATATCACCTCTGGCAATGGATTATTTCTGGAAAAGAATCTAATAGCTCTGAAATATTAGAAGGCAAAATGCCTGAAACATATGAAATCCCCTCGAGATTCCATAACATTGAGTTTTCATTGGATAATGAAGACAATTCAACTTAAAAACCTAAGATAAATTCCAAGAATTACATTCTTCTCAGTGCATCTTTGCTCTTAAAAAACCTTGACTGAGAATCTGCCTGATACTACTAGAATTTCAATTACGAAGAAACCTAAAAGGGGCACTCTCCTCAGTCAAACAAAGCACTAATAAAGAACACGCCTCCCCTTCTTTAATAATCATCTGCTTCTCAGATCCTTTAATTCCACTACCGCAATAAATAATGGAACTGGCGAACACTCTCACAACAAAACAAATTGTTCCCGAAATGGTTTCAATGACTAGCACCGAATCCATCGAGGAACTGGTCAACAAACTCCATGAAATAGGAACCATCACTGAATCCTGCAAAACGAATTCCATTCGCTCATTGATCGAAAGAGAAGATAAGACCACGACCGGCATCGGCTCTGGCGTAGCAATTCCTCACACCTTCTCAAGTGAAGTGAAAGAAATAAAGATGATATTCGGCAGATCAATGGAAGGGATCGATTTTGAAGCAATTGATAACAATCCAGTGAACTTTGTTATTCTTTTCATTATGCCGGAGGGCAACAAGAATCATCTTCAAACATTATCAGCCATTGCGAAGTTCTTCACTAAGGGGGGGATCAGGGAAAAACTCTTGGAAGCCAACACTAAAGAGGACATCATTAATGTCTTCAAGGAACAGGACTGAACTGAGAGTCCAATGGCAAAATAAAAGTAAAATAATGCTCACACTCACAAAACAACTGACTGAACGTTTAGGTGAAGCTATTCAAAAAATTCAGGATCCAAATATACCTGAAAAATATTCGGCCTCTGTAACGGCTGCTGCTGACACTAGGTTCGGAGACTATCAGTCAAATGCAGCGATGGCATTGGCCAAGAATCTGGGCATGCCACCGAGAGAACTGGCAGCAAAGATCATTGACTCACTTGAAGTCGAGGATCTCTGCAAAGAACCGGAAATAGCCGGACCAGGCTTCATCAACTTTAGGATCAAGGAAAATGCAATTGAATCTAGAATCAACGAAATAAGAACATGTTCGCGGCTCGGCGTAGAGAACTCACCGGCTCCTGAAAAAATCTTAATAGACTTCTCATCTCCAAACATTGCAAAGCCCATGCATATAGGCCATATCCGCAGCACCATCATTGGCGATTGCCTCGCCAGAGTGGGCCGGTTCCTAGGTCACGAAGTGATTGCCGATAATCATATCGGCGACTGGGGAACTCCAATCGGGCAAGTGATCTATGGGTGGAAAAATCACCTCAATGAGAAAGCATTTGATGCAGACCCCATCAAGGAACTCCTCCGATTGTATCAAACAATTAAAGAACAATTCGATTCTGATCCTGAAGTCAATAAAGCATGCCTAGAAGAAACAGTCAGACTCCAGTCAGGAGACAAGGAAAGCTTGGAACTATGGAATCGTTTCAAGGAAATAACAATGTCAGGCTCTCAAAAAATCTACGATCGTCTTGGAATTGTTTTTGATACGACCCTCGGGGAATCCTTTTACGATGATAAGTTAGGACCTTTAGTCGATGAGTTGCTATCAAAGAAAATTGCTCAAGAAAGTGATGGTGCCGTTTGTGTTTTTTCAAATAACGAATTAGAACCAAAAAATGATCCGCTACTTGTGCAGAGGGACGGTGAATGGATTCCTGTTCCATGTATCATTCGGAAAAAAGACGGGGGCTTTAACTACGCCACTACGGACATCGCAACAATTGATCACAGAGTCAATGAAATAAAAGCCGCAACGATTCTCTATGTAGTCGATGACCGGCAATCACTACACTTCCGACAACTCTTCGAGGTGGCGAGGCAAAGAAAAATTAACACTAACCTAAAACATGTTTCGTTCGGAAAAATATTGGGGGATGACAAGAAACCGTTCAAGACCAGAGAAGGGTCCGTCCCTGACCTCAGTACCGTCTTACAGGAGGCCGTTGACAGAGCTCGAACCGTTGTTGAGGAAAAAAGTAATGCACTCTCAGAAGATGAAAAAGAAAACGTTGCAGAAAGGATAGGAATTGGCGCAGTCAAGTACGCTGAACTCTCCCAGGCAAGAGTAAGTGATTATGTTTTTTCATGGGATAAGATGTTATCCCTTCAAGGAAACACTGCTCCCTACATGATCAATGCCTACGTCAGAACCAGATCAATTTTTCGAAAGCTTGGGGATGATTCCCCAAAAATTTCAGAAGAATTATCCATATCAGCCGATGCCGAAAGAGCCATCGCTATTAAGCTCTGCCAGTACGGGGAAATTGTACCTGACATACTCTCAGACCATCGACCCAATATTCTAGCCACTTACCTCTATGAATTAGCACAGACATTCCATTCATTTTATGAGCAGTGCCCGGTACTAACCACGGAAGGCACCACTAGAAATACAAGACTCGCCTTGTGCCAAACAACTTCGGCAGTTTTAAAGCATGGTTTAGGCCTATTAGGCATTTTCCCGCCAGAAAAAATGTAACTCTAGCACTTGGCAAATATACAAATTTGGGTTTAAATTAAGATCCATTAACTATTTTTTTAAGTATTAATGTTAAATCTTTTTGGCAGTTCCGATCAGGATCCCACTCATTGCGATGGGTTTTCGAGACGCAACTTTATTAAAGTTGGAGGAATGGCAGCTGGAGGACTAGGCCTCAACCAGCTCCTTTCAATGGAATCAAGGGCCGGCACAGGGTCATCTCACAAATCAATAATCAACATTTATCTTCCAGGTGGCCCTTCTCACCTCGATATGTTTGATTTAAAACCTGACGCCCCATCGGAAATCAGAGGAGAATTTAGACCAATAGGCACAAACGTTCCCGGGATACAGATCTGCGAACTGTTTCCTAGGCTCGCTAAGATTGCCGACAAATACGCAATCATCAGATCGCTCAGTGATTCTGACGGAGGCCACGATTGCTACCAGTGCATGACCGGACACAAAAAAGGTGGTCCAAAACCAACCGGAGGCTGGCCGTCATTTGGATCATGGATATCAAAAATTCAAGGCTCTAACCCTGGAGTACCCGCAAACCTCTCACTAATGTACCCTACTGGAAACAGGACATGGGGAGAGGCAGGGACTGGAGGCTTCATCGGCACTCAACACGCGCCCATGGGCATGGTTGGAAAAGATCCAAATGCAAGAGCTCAAAGCATGACTCTCAAGGGCATGTCCTTAGAGCGCCTTATGGATCGTGAAAAATTACGCGCTTCAGTTGACCAAATGAGGCGTGATGCCGATGCGACCGGCCAAATGTCCGGTCTGGATAATTATAATCAGCAAGCTCTAGAAATTCTTTCCGATAGCGGTCTGACCGATGCCTTGGACATTTCCAAAGAAGATCCAAAAGTGGCTGACCGCTACGGGGTCAATGATCCAGCCTATCAGCGTGACGGGGCCCCTAAAATGATTAGAAACTTTCTGGTGGCTAGGCGACTCGTTGAAGCAGGCGCAAGGGTAGTATCTCTAAACTATAGCAGGTGGGATTGGCACGGCGGCGACGGAATGAACTTCCCTCGATCACGTGAAGAATTTCCACTATTAGACCAAGGCCTAAGCGCACTCATTACAGACCTCCATGAACGAGGACTCTCAAATGATGTTTCTGTTGTGATGTGGGGTGAATTTGGAAGAACCCCTAAAATTAATGCTAAAAATAGTCGCGACCATTGGCCAAAAGCTAACTTCTGTCTACTTGCAGGCGGAGGAATGAATACGGGGCAAGTGATCGGCTCAACGAATCCAAGAGGCGAAGAACCTGACGAAAGACCAATAAAATTTCAGGAAGTATTCGCGACACTTTATCAAAACATAGGAATCGACTTAAATTCAGCAACAGTCCGCGACTCAAGTGGAAGGCCCCATTATCTGGTCGATCAAGGGATCAAGCCAATCCGAGAACTTACGGGCTAACTGCAATCGAAGGATTGTCCGGCTATCATTTGGCGGGAAACAATATTCTTCGAAACCTAAATCAGGCATTAAGGTACAAAATCACCTTAAAAATGAAACCAATACTGATTTTATTGATATCGAGCTATGCCTCGCTCCAATTGACCGCATCTCCAACTCAGCTAGGAGCAGGCTCATTCTCAACAAAAACCCCCAACGAGGTCACTCCTCCGCCTGAAAAGATATACCGCACTAAAAGCCTTAAAAGTCCAGTTCCCACTAATGATTGGTGGAGTTCGGTTCTCTGGGAAAAGTTCTCCTCAAATCATTACCCGCACCCTCTCGCAGTTAAATGTGAAATGAACGGCTTAAGGATTTTCTACCCTGGCCCCAAATCCTCAGCATCAGACCGCGCATTTATAGCAGGAATGCCTAACTCTATAAATGACCTTATAATAGGAACAGAAAATAGAACTCCCTTCAAGCAAGCATTAGTTCAGGATTACAATGACTGGTTTCTTACTGTTCAATTCGGGACAGATGATACTCACTTAAGATGCACTTACGGGCACGGCTCCCCGTTCGTTTACATTAAATATAAAAAAATAAATCCCAGTTTCATTTTTCAATCTACTCCGAAAATATGGAGCTTATCGGAAAGCTCTATAGGAATCACTACCGTTACCGGGAATCATTACGGAATATTCTCTCCAAGGCCAACCAAATGGAAAGGGTTGAAATCAAGAACCTTTCAGCAAATCGAAAACGGTGACGAATACCTATCCGTAGCAGTGCTACCAGACAATGAAATATCAACTCTTAATCTCTTTGCTAATCATGCTCATGCTCATATCACAGACACAAAAATTACATGGGAATATGACACTAAATCATCAAAAGTAATTGCTAAGTTCAATTTGAAAACAGTTTCAAGGAACGGAGAAAAACAAACTCCAATCACTTCCCTTTATCCTCATCAATGGCGACGAACGGAAAAAAATAATCTACTAATAGGTCCCGACAACACTAACCCATTCGAGTACGAAAGTGTTCGAGGAAAAATGAAGCTATTCAAAGGAAATTCCTTTGAAGTTCATTATGATTTTCCGGGAATCCTACCCTGCCTCCCCTTCCCCGTCGATGGGCTCAAGACAGGATTAGCAGGACTCGCCAGCAAAAAAGATATCCCCCGCGACACGTATTGGGGCGGCAAGTTCCTAGGCAATCTTGCAACAGGAAGTGCAATTGCGGATACCTGTGGACACAAAGAAACATCAATAGCCATACGCAAAAGAATCAAAACAGAGCTCCAAGACTGGTTCGTCGCGAATGGAAAGCCGAATGACAGACACTTTCATTATAATTCTAATTGGGGGTCAATGATTGGAATACCTCCAAGTTACGGATCATCAAAAGAACTCAATGACCATCACTTTCATTATGGCTACTTCTTCCGCGCAGCTGCTGAAATAACGAGAACAGAACCTGAGTGGTTAACAACTCAATCCTGGCACCAAATGCTTCGTTCACTCATCGATGACGTGGCATGCGACAGCCGCAACAATCTAAAATACCCCTTCCTTAGAAACTTTGATCCTTATGCTGGGCATAGCTGGGCCTCTGGACACGCCCGTTTCGCAGATGGAAATAATCAGGAATCATCATCCGAATCAATGAACGCATGGACCGGAATGATTCTCCTAGGAGAATTCACAAAGAATAAAAGACTTAGAGACCTTGGAATCTACCTCTTCTCTTCTGAACTGGCTTCTATAGAAGAATACTGGTTCGACATCTCTAATGAAAATCACCCCAAATCATTAAAGTCTCCGTCAGTCGCAATGGTCTGGGGAGGCAAAAGCACATACGAAACATGGTTTTCAAATGAACCGCACTGCAAGACAGGAATTAACCTCTTACCCATTCATGGAGGCTCCATCTATTTAGGAAGGCACCCTGACTATGTCGGCAAAAATTATCAATATTCCCTCCATGAAAGTGGAGGCACATGGAAAGGTTGGCCAAGTATTATGCTCAGCTATCAAGCACTCTCAAATGCCGAAAAAGCCTGGTCAGATTGGAAAAAAATTGAGAATTCTTTGACGCTTGATTCAGGGAATTTTAAAGCAAATGCAATTCACTGGATACAAAACTTAAGGCAACTCGGACAGGTCCAACGACACATAAAATGCGACTACCCCATATCCGCCACATTCAAATCCTCAAAAAACAAGCTTCACCACGTTGTATACGTAGGAGGAAAAGACCCAGTAAAAGCACATTTTTCAGATGGAGTCAGCTTCATTGCATCACCAGGAAAATTCACAGTCAAATAGCCAACAAAATACACGAATCCCAACTAATTTTTTCTTAGCAAAAAATCTCTTTGCTAAATCCTTTCCCAATGATCATAAACTCAAATGGATTACCAATGGTAAAAATTAGTTAATAGACCAAATCACTCACTGCATCATAAATAATTATAACTATACACTCATGAAAACATTACAAATTATTGCTATTTCCATTTTAGTCATTCCTACAATCTGTGAAGCAGTTGAAGGAAAATGGATTTCCCTATTTGATGGGAAATCTTTACAGGGTTGGTCTCAGAAAGGTGGCAAAGCAAAGTATTCAGTCCAAGATAACTGCATCGTGGGACGAACCGTTCCTAACACTCCGAACTCTTTTCTCTGCACAGAGAAAATGTACGGTGATTTCGTTCTGGAATATGAATTCAAAATCGATCCAAGGCTAAATTCTGGAGTGCAGATCAGAAGCCAGGAAAATGCAAAAGGGAGAGTGTATGGATATCAGGTAGAAATTGATCCAGACACTGATCGAAATCGGATGTGGACAGCGGGCATTTACGATGAAGGACGCCGCGGTTGGTTAAATGACCTTTCAAAAAATGAAGCCGCAAGAAAAGCATTCAAACCAAACGAATGGAACAAAATAAAGGTACGTGCAGTTGGTGATTCAATTAGAACATGGCTAAACGGTGTGCCGGCTGCTGATCTAGTCGATTCAATGACTCAGAGCGGATTCATCGGGCTCCAGGTCCATGGCATTGGAAAAAAGGCTGACGGGCCTTACGAAGTGCGTTGGAAAAACATACGGATTCAGGACCTTGGGATCCATCATTGGAAACCAATATTTAACGGCAAAAACCTGGACGGATGGCGCGCATTACCCGGAGGAACATGGACAGTTGAAAATGAAACAATTTACGGTAAAAGCCCCAAAGAAGAAAGGCGACATGGAATTCTATTAACAGAAAAACAATTTCAAGACTTTACAGTGAAAGCAAAGTTCAAAGTTAACAGCGGGGATTCAGGATTTTACTTTAGATGTGAACAGGTCAAGGGAGGCGTATCAGTTCATGGCTTTCAGGTCGAAGTGGACCATTCGCAGGAAACTGGCGGACTCTATGAAACTGGTGGTAGGGCCTGGGTTGTCAAACCTACTGAAGCCGATATACCAAAAAAGAAATATAAGCCAGGCGAATGGACTGACCTTAGCCTCAGCGCTCATGGTGGGAGAGTCGTTGTGCATGTTAATGGACAGAAGACTGCCGAACTCATTAATGATAAGGGTCGAAGCTCAGGACACATTGGGCTTCAATTGCACGGGGGAGACACAATGGATGTCCAATTCAAAAACATTCACATACTTTCACCTAAATAGATCTTTTTTACTTAGATTAACGGGTTCAACTACTTGAACCTAATGCCTTAATTTGCATGACTATAATAATCAGTATGTTATAATTACCATAATTTCTATTGTTATTATACTCTATTTGTTTATAATTAAACCGTGTTTTTAGGATTAAATACGGTTCGAGCAAGCCTACTGATTACTTTTTTAATCACGACCTGCTCAGCAAATGCCGGACTTTCTGTAGACACTTCAAACCGGAGCGATGTTATCCGGCATTTCTTTTCCCATTATCTTCCTTCGGAAAATTTCGAAGAACATCATGAATGGACTGGAGATATGAGCATTGCCGACCCTGGGCAAGTATCCGAAAGACTCCATGATGATGTAATTAGAAGGGTCAACTATTTCAGAGCAATGTCAGGTCTCAGCTCAGACATTGTTTTATCAGAAGAACTGAATGCAAAATGTCAGCAAGCTGCATTCATGATGGCTTACAATAATGAACTTGATCATTACCCTACAGCTGATTGGGAGCATTACTCAGAAAGTGGAGCAGAGGCAGCGAGAAATTCCAACTTATCCCTAGGGCTCAATACTCCTTACTATGGGCCAACCGCAGTTGACGGACAAATTGAAGATAGCGGACCAAATAATTATAGTGTCGGACATCGTCGCTGGATCCTTTATTCTCACGCACCAAAAGAAATGGGGCATGGATCCATTCCATTAACTTTTATTATACCCAAACCTGAACCAATCCCTGAACCAATCCCTGAACCACCTCCTACTCCAAAGAATAAAAATTCAGCGATGGTCCTTTGGGTCATTGGCAAATCATCCAATCAACCAAAAAATATACCTGAATTCATTGCCTGGCCGCCAAAGGGATTTGTCCCGCGCCAAGTCGTTTATGAACGGTGGTCATTCGCTATACCAACTAAAAGAAACACATTCACTGATTTCTCAAAATCAAAGGTATCAGTGATACATGAAGGAATCGAATTACCAACTGAAATTATTTATAGAGGAAACAGCCGCCAAGGAACTGACCCTACATTAGTATTTGAAATAGAGGACTTCACTGCCTCAGGAAGTACTTTTACCGATCAGAATTATTCAGTAACTGTTTCTGGGATTAATGGCGCGCCTAAAAATACATATCAATACGAAGTTAAGGTTATTGACCCTTACAGGCTAGATCCAATCGCTATTAACGGTTTGTCAAAGCTATATGAAGATTCAGACCACAACTATACATTCACTCCCATTAAAGCTGCCGAAGAATATGAACTGTTGATAGGGAAGCCACATCAAAGTTTATGGACAGAAGATGCAGAAGGTAAAAACATCAAAACAATCATCGATAACACAAAAAAATCATATCCCCTCCTCACCGAAGGCATCGCAAAGTCAGGAACATCTTCATTCCACTTATCCAGTCATGACGAATCTTTTGAGATTAACAGGGAAATCATTCCTTCTGAAAACAGTAAGATAGAATTTGATCAACTCTTTAGATACGTGGGTGACGGAACATTTCTTAGCCTAGAAATACGCACGGACACTGGTCCATGGACTCAAGTTTGGAAACGTTATGGGAAACATGGATACCAAGTCTTTGTTGGAGACTGGGACAATTCCTGGTCCTTCACTTCAGTGCCCTTAAATCAATTCATTAATGAAAGGATTCGTATACGTTTTAGATACGAATATGAATCAGGCGCGGACTGGTCACCGGTTGATGGGGACGATCCCAATGAAATGGGAGCATTCATAGACAATGTCCGGGTAACAAATAGCAGGGAACTGCAACCCTTATCGTCAATCACTCTTGAGTCCGGACAAACCGCTTTTGAAATCGACTCATTGCCTAATGATGAATATTGGTTACAAATCAAAGCCAAGGTCAGTGACAGATGGTTCGGTTATGGAAAAAAGAAAATAATTCAAAAATATAAGGGCATTAAACCTGAGCTGAAAATAAACCATCTAAACAGAGTTGCTGAAGAATTATTCGAAATCGACATCACATCCAAAGGCATCAAAAAACTCATACTCCAATCCTCCATCGATGGTGGAAAAATATGGAATAATGAGCAAATAATCACACCCGAATCTACAAAAGAAGAGGAACTTCTCCTCAAAATCAAACAGAGATCTTCTTCTATGATCTATCGCGTCATTGCACCAAATTAATTAGATTTTAAAATCAATTATAAAATCCGCCGAAGATTATAACGGGAACAGTGCTCATGGATCATATCGGGTGCTCATGAAGACCCAATTCATTTCGTTTTTATAATTACGTAACTCTTCTAGGAAGATCTATCCTTTTCGAATTCTATCGCTCAGGCTTATTTGCGTATTTATATGCAGTAAGCAAATCAAAGCCATCTAAAGAATTGGGGGAATTATATGGCCACATTCCTGGATGCTTTAGCTTCTCAGCTGGTTCTTCCTTGCATTTCCAACCTGGCAAAACCTCTCCTTTTTCACTCTTTGATTCCGGAATCTTAAAGGAGTATGACTTATTATCAGATACTATCAGTATAGCCTTCATGACCTTCTGTTCGCTCTCAGGGTTTTTTTCATTGTTGAAAACCAAGTCCAAAAAATAAATGTGATCGCCAATTATCCTCCATATCCCGTGAACTACTTCTTCCTCGACTTCTCTTATAACCTCCTCAACAGCTTCCTCCGCGCACCCTTCTTTTCCAACGTTAGGATCATATCGCTCCATGAT